>JBAYFX010000005.1:0-46564 GCA_041666965.1 Candidatus Shapirobacteria bacterium | reverse complement strand
AGGGCAATGGCACCAAGACTCAAATATAACAAGTTCCGGTGATGCTGATACAGAAAGATTAAACCAAAAAGAATGAGGATAAAGTCAACTAGATAGAAATAGCCGTGTTTCCAAAAAGACATCAAAAATGTATGATCACCAGTAATAAATAAAATATCAGGCGAAAAGTTGTTGAGATATTTGGCACTAAATTCACGTACAAATACTGTTAAATTGTTGGTTAAAACCGGTTTAAGAGGGTTTTGAAGCGACTGATTCAGTTCGAGCTGGACTTGGGTGGTAATTTTTGGAGAGGCGGGGGTCCACAATTCTGAAGTCCTAGTGGAGGAGGAGAGAGTGTTTACTGACCAGACCAGAAAAAAAATGGTAGAAACAAGTACAAGGTAAAAAAGCTGGCGAAGCCTAGGTTTAAATTGAAGATAGGAAAAGTAGGAAATGAGTAATACAAATGGGAGCCAAATTACTTTAGTACCAATATAAGTGTAGAAAGCGAGAAACAGGGGGACAAGAACCAGAATCAGGTATTTTTTAAGATGAAGAATGAGGAAAAGAGATAAAAGAAAAAAGAAACTGGCCACAGGCGCGTCAAAACTAGTTCTACCGACAAAAATGGAATAGGGATTAAGGGCGCAAACAAGAGCGGTGATTGATGCTAAAAGCGGTGAGGCGAGTTTTAGAACAATAAGGTAAATCAGAATAATTGAACCAAGACTAAACAATACAAAAGGCAGGCGGGCAAAAAAAAGATTGGTAGGAAATGGTCCAATAAATGGAGCCGTAAGTAGAAAGGTCAGTTCAGAGCTGATTTCTGAGGGGATGGGATTAAGAGACAGCGGAAACCAATTTCCGGCCATGTTAGTAAAACGATAAAATACCGACTTAGAATTGAGAACAAAGTGAAGTTCGTCATTGGTGATACCAGTGGGGAAACGGTCAAGAAAGATGGTTCTAAGACTTAGTGCTAGAAGTAGAGCCAAAACTAGTAGTTTATGTTTTCTTAAGAAGGGCATAGTGAAGACTTAAAATTACAAAAAAGTATAAGGCAAGATAGAATGGAGGAAGGGTAGAAAATTTAAGAAAGTGTCCAGACAATACTAGTTTAAACCTAGAGATGATGCTGGGTGGTTGATAAGTAGTGGAGAATAAGGGATAAAAATTTGGGTCGGTTACCACAAATAAAGATTCAGGGGTAGTATTATTTGTGGTAATTGAAACTATAATAGTAGGTTTAGGAAGAGGGTGGATTTGAAGATCTACCCGGGAAGGGTCACCAACATTGGCTCCGGAAAAGCTTAGACTTTGATAAGTTTCGCCGTTTGGAGAAGAAAGGGAGACAACAATCGAGCTGGTATTTTGAATATTGGGGTTTTTAAAATTTAGAGAGAGAGTATTGAGGGGTAGACTTTGGGGATTGGTGATTTGAAATATAAGAGGATGATCTATATCAAGAGAATAGAGATGGGTTAGGGAAGAGGCATGGGAAACCAGAGGATAATCAGTAAACAATAGTACCGGAAAAATAAGAAACAGAAGTAGAATGGAAAGTAGTTCAAGAATTATGAGGCGCACGGGATTTGAGTCGGATAAATATTAATAGGGCAGAAACTGCGGTCATAAAATACTTAAAATATATTTGGATGATGGCGGGATCTTGATGTAAGCGTAAGCGAACAATATCTGAGGGCATTCTTAAAGATAAAAATAGCGGATTTATGGGTAATAGATGTCCCCAGGTTAAAAATTGATCATTAATCAGAAAGACATAACCGAAAAATGTAGTGATGAAGATTCCAATCAAAAAACGAGAGAGATGGTTGGAGGAAAAAGTAATAATAAAAAAAGGTAAAAACCATAATAACCATTGAGGATGAAACCTGACAGTAGAAAAAAAGAGTAAACCAACCAGACTGATTTGGGAGTAAAGAGAAAGCCGTCGTCCTAATAATAGGATAAGTAGATATAAAACGGGAAAAACTGGAATGGTAAAGATTTTTAACTCAAGCAATTTTTGGGTTAGCCCGGACCCAAGAAACGACTGCCAAAAATCAGGTGAGGCAGCAAACGGGACAATTGAGACAAACAGGGGTAATAATAAAAAAAGAGAAAAAATAATGGTACTTCTAATTTTCGGTAGTAAATATAGAATAATAAAAGGTAGAAACATTAGAGGATATAGCTTAAGACTGACAGCTAAACCAAAGACCAGGCCGGAGATAATTAGTTTGTTTTTTGAGATGAAGTAGAGGGATAGAAGAGTGAGAAATGAAGGTAGGATGTCAAAGTTACCCAAAAGATAGATTAAATATAAAGTCAGTGGACAGAGGAGCCAAATTTTGAAAAAAGGACGGGTCGGAAATAATTTAAAAAGAAGGTAGCCCAGGGCTAAATCGAGTATTAAGTAAGGGATTTTTAAAATTAACAAAAAAATGGGGAGGTTGGGGTGGACATATTGAGCGGTGCTCCAATCGTTAATCCAAGATAGAAAACCAGAGGGCATTAGGGGTGACAAGAGTGACTGGACTGAGCCGAAGGTAAAATAGGTTAGCGGTAAATAGTTAAAGGTGTCGGTGTAGGGCAGGTGGGATTTGTTTTGGGAGATATATGAATAGATGTTTAAATGATTCTGGGCCAAAAATTGAAAATGAAAATGCTGGCTTTTTAAATCGGGATGATAAAACCAAGGGGCTACCAACAGGCGGATAAGAAGAGCCAGAAAAAATATTTTTTTAGGATTTTGAAACATGGAAGAACTGAATTCTTAACAAAAACAGAAGAATTATCAGATTTAACAAACTGACTAAACGGACAACATAGACTTGACTTAAGACATTAATTAAAACTGGTATATGGGGGACCCACCACCAATGGTAAACATTTAATATATGAGTAAAAGTTAAAAGATATAGGTATTTTTTAAACTTTGGCGCCAAAATACTTAGAACTAATAATGGGATTAAGAGGGGAAAAGTATAGCGTTCGTGCATGCGGGTCATGAACATAAAACAAACCAGGGTAATGTTAACCAAGGATAGCAATAGTTGGTTAAGGTTGTAATTTCGATATAGGTTTATGGAAATTAATAGCGTTAAAAATATTGAAACTAACATTGAAATTTGGCGATAATTAAAAGAAAGAAAAACGACAACATCATCTAGCCTGGGGGTTAAGCCGTAAAGCAAAGCCCAAAAGTTAAAAGCGTTGGCGGTAAGTTGGGGCATGGCACCCGGGAGTATTTTTGTGAGATATAAATTAAATAACCAGGAATAGGAAAAAACCGGAGCAAAAGCAAAAGAAAAGATAAAAACCAAAAAAAATGATAATAAAATACTTATAAGTAAAGATGATAACTTAGGTTTAGCCTTAATTATCATTACCAGGTATAAGGGGAGGAAGATCAACCAGGAGGTTTTAAAAAGAAGACATAAAGTGATAAACAGAAAAGATAAAACAATTTGTTTACGGTACAAAAAGTAGAGTGAGGCTAATCCGAGCAAATTAAGAATTATGTCGTTGCCACCCCAAACTGCTGAATTGTAAAAAAGAGGCGGGAAAAAAAGGACAAAAATAAAAAATATTTTTTGATTAATTATTTGAGGAAACTTTTTAAATAGAATTATTATTAAACCCAAATCAGCCAAAATTGAAGGAACTTTTTGGAGAATTTGATTACCATGATCAAAATACCATTGCATAAAATTGGAAGGGAAAGCGGGAATGTGAGTATTTAGCCACCAAAGATACTGATAAATAAACAGGTAGCATTGACGAATCAGACGATAATAAAGTACGTATAGAGGTGGTTGATCTGGCGTAACGTAGCCGCCAAAATTTAACCAGTCGTAGTAGCCCCTTAGGGGAAAATCTAGGGCAAATTTCCCCCACCAGTAATTAGTGACGACATCATCATGGTAGGTAAATGGAGCGATTAGAAGTCTTAATACTAAGGCAGCTAGTAGATACTTTTGAACGGTGAGAACTTTTGACCAGACCATATGATTAAATTTAACAAATAGTGATAGATTAGTCCGTGATAGATTTGACTACTCTTGATAAGACGTCGCCATTGGTTTTGAGGACTAGCCAGAGAGTGGCCACTGGCTCCGTGACGATGAATAAATTGACAAGTGGGATAGTAAATTATGTCAAAACCTAGCTGGCGGACTGAGCGGCAGAGCTCAAGATCTTCATAATACATGTGATAGCGGTTGTCCCAGGTGCCGATTTGAGTGAAAAGTTGTTGGCTAATAAGCATGGCTCCACCCGATAAGGCCCAAACTGGAGTAGGGTTTGGCGATGAGGGCGCAAATTTTGAATATGATTTTTTACCAAGCCAAAACTCTTTAAAAGCGTTTGTCAGGTTTTGGGGGGGAAAAACAGAACCTTGGATTGAGAGGTCGGGATTTAAAAATTGTGGACCGGTAATACCAACATGGGGATGGGCAGCAGCAAAGCTTAAAAGACTGTTGAGGCCTTTAATAATTTCCATATCGGAGTTTAAAAACAGTAAATAATCGCTTGTAGCTATTTTGGCGCCAGCATTGCAAGCGGCTCCGTAACCCTGATTTTCCGAGAGGCGAAGATAAATAATATTTTTCAAATTTTTAAGTACAGTTACATTGTCAGTGGAGGCGTTATCGACTATGATAATCTCAAGTTTAGGAGAATTTAGCCCAAGCAGACGGGTGACATTGGCTAAAGTGATTATAGAGGTGTTCCAGGTTGGGATAATGACAGACAGAGTAGACATGGTTATTGATTTTCCCACAACTGAAAAGCGGGTGACAAATCGGGTCGGGTAATAGTAAACTTGTGTATTAGCGGGGTGGCAGGGTTTTTAGGATCAACTACACAGCCTTCACCGTTGATAAAGAGTATTTTTTTTGAATTAAGCGACGGTGAGTAATTTTGAGTGGGACAATGGGAGTTGGAAAAGGTGTATTTTTGAAACGAGTAGACGTTTTCAGAATTAGAAAGATAGTGCTTATTGAAAGTTGAGGGAGATAGTGTGGAAAAGAAAGCCAGCCAGGGGTAAGGGTTATCGGTGTAATTGGTAAAAATAATTTGATCATAGTTTGATGATACTTTTTTCACGGCGGCAATCATTTCGATCATTCCCCCATCGCGGTAGTAGGTCGATAATCCAAATTTTCCATGAACAAAATATAAATGAAGAAAATAAGAAAAATTTAGCAGATACAAAAAGACAACAATGTACTTAGTAAATTTTGACCAGGTGAAAACATGACTTAACCCCAGACTAGCCAAAATAAGTAGAGGCAGAACCATTAGCATAGAGCGATGAAGATTGGGGGTATCCTCTATGGTTACAGCTGAAGGTAAAGGAGCCAGAAACAGTAGTAGCCACAAAATTTTGTGTGAGGGAAGATGTCGGTATTGAGAAATAGCTACAAATAAGAAGAATAATTCAAGATAAGTAATTAGACCGAAATAAGGTGTTTGATAACGGATGGGTCGGGCGCTGGTGCCGACTAAATATTGAGGACTAAAGTAATTGGAGTATTCTTCAAGGAAACGCTTGGCGTAGGCAGCAATTTTGTTGTGGAAAAAACGAGCTTCAAAAACGTGTCCTGGACCTTCTTCAGCGGGCATTTTTTGAGTTTCGTAGATGACTTTAAAATCACTGACAAGCGATACTTGAGACAATCGGCCGCGCGATGCTGGGTTTAGCATGACAATAGTACTAAGTAGAGCCACTAGGATAAAAGTAACCACTAGACTACGATTTCTATAGAAATAAAGAATGATAAAAACTAAAAAAGGAGCTAAGACCCGAATAGAATGATAAAAAAAGAAACTGATAAAAAAGAAAAAGACAGAAAAAAATATGAAATGTTTTCTCTTAGAATTTATTTGGGCAAGGGTAAAGCAGAGAGCAATAGCAGTAAAGAATAGAGAAATAGCCACTTCTGAGGTAGCCCGACTGACAGCAATGTGCCAGGGATTTAGTGCCAGGATAAAAGCAGCTAATAAGGGAATAGATTTAGAAGACGATGGGAAAAGGCGGCGGGTTAGGAAAAATATTGGGAAGACTGTTAAAGCGCCGATGAGGGCTGAGGGAAAACGAACTGCAAAAATAGTTCTTCCCCATAAAAGAAGGGAGGGGATGATTAAGTAAAAAATACCTGTTGGCCGCTGGTCGCCAAAAGAATCATAATAAGCAGGCATAAATACCTGGTGGTCATCATGGGCGGTGGTTAGAAGGGAAAGCGCATTCCAGCCGGCCTTGACTTCATCTATATGAAAGCCATAAGGTAAAGTTGAAAGAGAGTAGAGGCGGAATACCAGTGCGATTAAAAAGATAAGCCATAAATTCCTGGGTATTGATAGCATTAATTGACATATATTAACCTAAACTGTAAGAAAATGTTAGACTTGGAAATGTGGATATTAGTGATAATCGGGCTTATATTTCGGGTTATTTTGGCTCCAAGTGTGTTTCACCAGGATCTTTTGTCGCAGGCCGGGTGGGGGGAATATATTAGAATTAACGGACCAAAAAGTTTCTATGAAAATAATGTGTGGCTTTTTTCGTGGCCTAACCATCCCCCATTGGTTAGTTTGGAATATGGGGTAGGACACTGGATTTTTGAAAAACTTGGTTTTGTGATACCGAGGGTTGGTATGGCTGGATACAATTATTTAGGGAATATAGAGGTAGGAAAACGAATTGCTAACAACTATGTATCTTTAGTAAGTCCGGAAATGCCGTTTAGTTGGGGATATTTGTTTAGCTTAAAAATGATGCCAATAATGGGTGACATATTGGTGGGATTAGTAATTTATTTAGTCGCAAAAAGATTTACGAAAAGACCATTAACATATTTAGCGCTGTATTTATTTTTGCCGATTAGTTGGTATGTTAGCACCCTGTGGGGCCAAACTGATCCACTGGCGTTTTTATTTACCATAGTGTCTGTTTTGATTATTCGTAAATATCCAATTTTGTCGGTATTAAGTTTATGGATGTCTATTTCCTTGAAGCCGACGTCGTTATTAATAGGGCCTCTTTACTTAATATATTGGTATCGGTTGGGATTAGATTATAAAAAATTGGTTATTGGAGGAACTATGGCACTTTTATTTACCATTGCCTACGTTATTCCCTTTTCAAACGAAAATCCAGTCTGGTATTTCTTAAACACTATACTTCGTAAAGTATTTTGGAGAGCGGAATTTCGATTAACAACTAACGCATATAATTTTTGGCATATGTTTTGGTTGAATAGAAACATGAGTCAGGATGTTCTGATTGGGCTATTACCAGCAAAATGGTGGGGATTAATAATTTACGGCGGATTGAATTTAGGAGTATGGTTGAGATTAAAAAAGATGGATCTTAAACAAAGGATTGAAGCCTTGTTTATTGTGGCCGCCGGAGGATGGTTTTTCTTGACTAACATGTTGGATCGGTATTTATTTACCGGACTAGTAGCCGGAATGCTAGTAACTATGTGGCGACCGAAGTTGATGGGGGTGTGGTTTATTATGGGGACGATATACTGGATTAACTTATTTCGGGGTTGGTGGTACCCTAATCAACTGGATTGGCTTAAACAACTACTGACTAATAATGACTATTTGGCGGGAAGACCAATATCAATAATAAACACGGCAATCTTTTTGATAATGGCTTTTGAAATATTGAAAAATTATGAGCCTAGGACGGCTAAAAGAGACTCGGAGGAGAGGGTTCTTATAAAGACGGGTTGAGGGTGAGCGGTCATTTGAAGGCGTGCGGCGCGAATTATTTTTAAGTAATTGGGGCCACCTAAAACTCGTAACCATATGGCTAGACGATTTTTAGAAAGTAGACGCGGGGAGTTAATAATTCGCCAGGTTAAGAGAAGCCGGTTACGTTCTTTGACATAGTTTAAAAAATGGGGGGGGAACTGAGACATGGTTGATTCATGACGGTGAATAATGCGGGACGTAGGACACCAGAGAAGTTGGTAGCCAGCTAGCCAAAGACGGAGTCCCAAATCGGCGTCTTCGTAATAAAAGGGCGCGTAGGCTGAGTCAAAACCACCGGACTTAAGAAAGATGTCTTTTTTGATGATTGAGCCGCCACCGGATACCCAAGCTGTGGGGTGAGGTTTTAAGGTAGGGGTACCAGGGGCATGTTGAAGGTAGCCACCACTCCAAAAAATACGAGCCCAATTTTCGTTACCAACTTCAGAAAAGCCAACAGCGGCGGTTTTTGGGTTAGCTAAAAGTTTTATGGCGGGCTTAAGATAACCTGGTTGTGGTTGAATATCATTATTAAGCAAAACTATGTAGTCCCCTTTGGCCCTTTTTACGGCATTATTAGAGTTTTTACCAAAACCAAGATTGTGTTTATGTTTAGTTACCACAAGATTTGGATAACGAGATTTAAGCGCTGAAAGATAGTTGAGGCTGCGATCGGTAGAGGCGTCGTCCGTTACAATAAACTCACTAACTTCGGGTGACCTTTGAATGACAGTTTCTAAGTTTTTTTTAAGAAGCCGATAACCATTCCAGTTAGTGACAATAAGACTGATTGATGGTTTCGTCATTTAATTAGTTGACTAAATGATTGGATAAAAACTTGTTTTGAAAATTTGTGACAAGTGGACAAAGCATTGGAGCGAAGTTGTTCTTGAAGTTCCGGATTGGAAATTAGATTGTAAGTTAGGTCTGAAGCCTCAGAAACACTAGACCATAAATAACCATTAGTACCATGTTTGACTATTTCAGGAAGACCTCCAGCATTAACAACTATGGGGACGCAGCCGCTGGCCATGGCTTCCACTACAACTATTCCAAAATGTTCGGTATTTTGGGGATGTGTTTCTTGGTTCACTTCAAAGCCGGCGGCATGCCAATAGATGGCTGAGTGAGAATAGAGGTTAGTAAGTGTGTCAAAGTCCGGATTTACTAGAAACTCTACATTCAGACCGGTAGCTTTTTGATGAAGAAGTTTTAAATACGAGTTTTTTTGGGGATCGTCGACACTACCTCCGGCGAGAACGAGCTTCCACGAAAGATTAGGGTGGTGAGTAGTTAGGTGGGCAAAAATATCAATTAAAACATCCTGGCGCTTGGCGTTAAGAATATTGTCAAACCGACCGACAGACAAAATAACATTTTCTTTTGTAGCCGGAGAAAACTTATCAATATCTACCGGCGGATAAACAACGGCCAAATGAGCCGGAAAGGTGTTTTTAATAAATCCGGCCGTAAAATTGGAATTGATTACCAAGGTGGTATGGCCCAGAAGTTTTAGCCGGTTTAATAAACGGGTTTTAGGGGAGAGAGGGAGAATAAACGGCACTTGGAAATGAATCAATTTTTGGCGGGAAAACAGAAACGGAAGACTGCCGTCACTGAGGTAAAAAATCAAATCGTAGCCAGAAGTAATAAAAACCTTTTTGAAAAACTGACGCAGGTGAGTTATTAGGGAGTCGGGTAAAACAGACTGATGATGAGTTGAAAACTCTTCAATAAGTTCCAGGCGGTTGGGTGCGGAGTGAAAAATGTCTTCAACCAGACTGAGGTTAGTTAAGTTTAGATTAAAGCGGGCAGCAGCTTTGGCAATTAGATCAGTCGGACCGGACCAGAATAAATCAACCTGGTGACCCCAAGATAACAGATATTCGGCAACGGTTAAAACATACCGTTCACCGCCACCTAACGTGTTGAGGTAAGGGTCATAAAGTCCGATTTTCATGATTACTGGAGTGCTGTAGCTCGTAGAGACGGGCATAAATAATAAAAGTGTCAAATGCTTCAAAGATAGAGGAAATAAAACCAATGGTACCATCACGCCAAAATTGACCAACGATTAGTCTTTCCCAAAGTTTGGTGAACATCATTCGAACAAAACGCCACCAAACAACCGGAGGGTGACCTGTTTTAAAGATCTTGATGGCTTCCATATCAGTCCAGGAAATTGTTTTAGTGACCATTGAAGATAAATGTCGGTGTGTAAAGTGGAGTAAGGGATTGTTTAAGTATCCAAGAATTCCGTCAACTATTGGTTGTTCGTGAAGAAAACCGGTGTGACCATGAAAGACCGATTTTTGAAAAAGCCGAATAACATAATCAGGGTAAGATCCGCCATGCTTTACCCTAGTACCTAAGAAAAAATTGGCCCTGGGTACTGCAAAATGCGTTGAAGTTTGAGGAGTTGTAAGCAACTTGGAAATTTCTTTTGTCAGCTGAGGAGTAAAACGTTCATCGGCATCGAGGTGAAACAACCAAGGTTTTGTCGCTAGATTGCTGCCTAGGTTACGCCATTTGGAAAAATTTTTATTGTATGAATCAGAGGTTTTGGTAACAATCAAATCAGGACGGATGGATTTAGCTATTTTGACCGTATCGTCGGTTGAGTTGGCAGCAACCAAAATTACTTCGGATGCAAACGCAGCTGAGCCTAGACAGTCGAGAATCATTGAGGCCTCATTCCCGGCAATAATAACGACTGATAGTTGAGTTATTTTTTGGGCCATGAACCTTGAGCTAAATGCCCAGTGTAATAATCAATTATAGCCCGACGGTGCCAAATGGAGGGCGGGTTAAATAAATAAGTCAATGATTGGAGAAACAAATGGAATTTTGTAATTAGCGAAGAATAGCGGAAACCAAACAGAAGGCGATTGCGACTTAAAAAATAATGGTGAAGGTTGGACGAAGCGCCGGACGAGCCTGAATTGTAATGCCA
Source organism: Candidatus Shapirobacteria bacterium (assembly GCA_041666965.1). Lineage (GTDB taxonomy): Bacteria > Patescibacteriota > Microgenomatia > UBA12405 > UBA12405 > JBAYFX01. The sequence continues at coordinate 35,862 of JBAYFX010000005.1, read as the reverse complement.
GATAATAGACTTGGGGATTGTGGCTAGCTTAAAACCTGCCCGAAGCGATCTTTGGCAATAGTCAGCGTCTTCTAGATAAAGAAAATATTTTGAATCAAATAAACCAATCTTGGTGAGGATGCGCCGGGGAATAAACAGACAGCAGCCGGATACAAAATCAAGTTGGGTTATGGGTTTTTTAAACTGTCCCAAGTCAACTTGGTCAATGTGTAAGTTAGATCCATAAAGATTGGCCCAGTCAATAATTCCTCCAAGAGACCAAATAACTTTGCCTAATTGATTGGGTTTATAGGTTTTTTGATATTCAAAACCCGGGGCAAAATAAATTTTTGGGCCAAGCAAATAACGGTGGTGGTGTTTGATGGAAAAATCTATTAGAGGTTTTAGGAAATTAGGATCTACCCGGGTGTCATTGTTTAAAACAACGACATAATCAAAGTTGTTGAGAAGGGCATATTTAAGTCCGACATTATTGCCTTCAACATAACCCAGATTAGTTTGATTGTTAATTAAAGTAACAGCGGGATTGACACCAAACAGATTATGAAACTGAGAAGGACTGGTGTCGGTAGAACCATTGTCAACCAGTACGGTGTGAAGCTGGTAGTGATTGGGTTTGATTGAGAGTAAACTTTTTAGACAATCAATGGTTAGTTTGGGTTGTTGCCAGTTTAGAACAACGATAGCTACTTTGGGAGTCACTAAAAATTTTTAGTTAATCTAAATAGTAATTGGCGTATCCGTACAAAAAAATTCTTAACAGGATTAGAGGAATACTCTGAAATGAAAAAACGGGTAAACCAGTAGCCAAATTCAAAAGTTGCCTCCTGGGCGGCAGAAACGAATGACTCTTTGGGGAGAGATTTTTCTTTGGTACCAGTTTTTTCCCAAAGCCGTAGATAGATTAAACAAATTGCGAAAGACTGAAGGAGGCAAAATGTTAGGCCGTGCAAGCCGTCTTTGTAACCTTCACCCCTAAAAAAGCGACTATTAAATTCCTGAACTGGTTTTAAAATAAAATCGCTAGTTTTTAGCTTATATCCGGATTGTTTCAACTCGTCGGCTTGGATTGAGGAATAACGTAGGGTTCGGTTTAGAAAGCTGGTGATTGATAAATAATTACGGTGATTTATGGCCAGTTTTTCAGAATCCAGGAGGGTGATACCGTTACCGACAACTGTTGGCTGACTATGAATTTCTTTTTTCCAGGTAACTGCTCCTTTTTTAAAAAAGCGGATTAAGTAGTCAGGCCACATATTTGACCAACGTAACCAACGGCCAAAAACCAAATTTTTCCGGGGAATTTTGACAAAATCAACATCTTTTCGTTGGATTATTTTTAACAACTCGGCTTTGAGGGTTTTTTTTAGGTATTCATCAGGGTCAAGTAGCAGAATCCATTTACCAGTGGCTTTTGACAAAGCAAAATTCCGGGCAGGTTCAACAAAATTCAAATAACGGTGGGTATAGACTTTGGCTCCAAATGATTTGGCTACTTCATGACTATTATCGGTCGACTCCATGTTTACGACAATCATTTCGTCGCAGATATCTTTTACTGACTGAAGACATTTTTTAAGGTTATCAGCTTCGTTATGAACGTTGATTACCAGACTAATATTGGGTCGGGCTTTGGTCATGTGAGTAAGTGTATCATTTTTGAACTTGATAAATCCTAATCCCCTCGTGGGAGTAAATTTCAGTTATTTCAAGGTCCGATGGACTAAATGAAAGACTTTGTTCTGGCGTTAAATAAATATAATCTATTTGATTATTTAACAGAAAGCCGCGAGCGGCAAAGCGGGAGGTGGAGTTTAGGAAATCAATCGATTGAGTGAGTCTTTCAGAAATTGGTAAACCGAGTATTTCAGCATTCATAGTGTCAGTTAGATAAGTTTGTTTGCCACTGTAGGCAGACACGTAAGCAGTAGTTTCATAAAACCTTAAAGGAATAGGGGTGGACAATCCGGCTTTTTTATAGGGATCGTAAGGAACAGTAAAAACTGTATTACCTGGCTGGCCTGAAAGATATTTTAGAGCAGCCAGTTCTGAGGCGGGTAGAATAGCGGGGGACGGGGAACCAAAATAGTCTTTGAGAGTACCAACAGAGGTCAAACAGGAGAAAAATAAAACAACCATTACCGGAATAGACTTAAGACGGAATAGGTATTTGGCAAAAAAATAATTAGCGCCAATAAGAGAATAATAAACAAATTGAATGGTGTTCCATGGTGTTCCTTTTTGAATAAAAAACAATGGAATTAAGGCTGATACCAAAGTTGCTAGAAGAAGAGCCGATTCAAGAGGACTTAACCCTTTTAAATTTGATGGAGTAAAACCTAGTAGACGGAAGAAGAAATTGCCAAAATAAAAAACAATAATTAATAACAGTTCGACTAAAACTAAGAAAGGTAACTTAAAAAGTGTTGGAGAGGTGGCCACATTGTAGCGCCAAGAAGCAAGAGAGGGAATAAAAAGTTTGTCTTGGGCCTCGATAAGAGAATGGGTAAACCAAAGGGGTTCTAAAGTCAGAAGTGAACCGGATTTGTATAAGCCAAAAAAGATAAAAACAAAAGCCGACACAATTAAAAAACTGACGATAAACGGATAATATTTTTTTAAAAAGGGAAAAACTTTGCCTTGAAAATTTAGAAAAAGGTAAGTGGCTAGAATAAGCAATAAAAAAAAGAAACCATAGATTTTTATAATTGGCAGAAATCCCAGAGATAAGCCGATAATTAATAATTTAACTGCGGTGGGACGGGTGAGTAGTAGAATTGCCAATAAACAAATTATTAATGAGAGAGTGTAGGGTGGATTAATTAAAAATGAGATAGATTGCATGGACCAAAACAGAGATTCACCCCCCAGTTGTCCAGATTTGAGAAATTCAACAAGATAACCGGCTGATCCGGCAAATAAGTTAAGAATTGCAAAGTAAAAGCCAACTAATTTACGGCCGGATAATTTTGCGCCGACCAAATAGGACAGAAAAGTGACGGATAGAGTAAACAATAATGGTATTAGCCGAAAATAGAGAAACGAGAGAGAAAATGGAGTAAATTTTGAGAGAAAAGCCAACAAGATATCAAAACCATAATGATAATTTGACAACTGAAAACCAGAAAAAATGGGATTTTGGGGAGGAAAGTGGCTAAGAAGTTGGGAAATTAGCGATAAATGCCAGATTGAATCATGTCCATGAGGACCCCAGAAAGGAATTCCGCTTATTCCCGGTTGTCCACTTAACCAGGTAGTTGCCAGTGGTATTAAGCTAAAGATTAACAAAAAGATGATCATGATTTAAGTGATGTTTTGACATTGCTAAATATCCACTTTAGATCTACCAAAAAGAATTTATAGGAAAATATTAAATAAGATAAACTAAAAACTGATAAGCGGCTAATTAAAACTAAGAGCGGTTGACTAAAAAGACGGCTAATCAATAAAGCCATGATTAAACTAATTAGACTGTAAAGCGCGGGTAAGCGAACAAGAGAAGGGATGTTTAAATTAAAACGACGGCCAGCAAAATACCAAACTACTAAAGAACTAAGACCGATTAAGGTATAGGCCGCTATAGCTCCAAAGAGGCCAAAAGACAGACTTAAAGATGGTAGTAGTAACCAAGTCAGGACAGTCCACATTAACATAAAACGAAAGGTGGTTTTGACTTCACCTACGGCATTGTAAGCGTTAGTTAGGGGTGTGGTAATAGCCGCAATAGCGTAATAAAAACAAAAGTAGTAGAAAGGGAGTAAGGCGGCATCCCATTTATGATATTTAGGGATTAGGTCAACAACTGGTGAAACAATTAACGATAAAAGGGACATGGCAGGAAAGATGACAAGGGCAATAAAAAATAAATTACGTCCGAGGGCGGTTGATAAACGTTTTGGATCCGACTGGAGGCGGGAATAAGCCGGGAAGGATACTCGAATAATTGAATCCATAAACGACAGGGGGATGCGTGGTCCTTTTTGGGCCCAACTAATTAGGCCAAAGTTATGTGAGCCTAAGATTCCGGCAACAAAGACGTTAGAAAGGCGGTCCTTGGCTAAGGCAATAAAAGAATTGATTTGAAAAGGTAAACCGTAACTTAGTAGATTTTTAACTGATTTAAAGTCAAACGCCAACCCAATTGACCAAGGGCTTAACACATAAAGATAAATTACTCCCAATAAGCTGCGGATAAAAGTAGCGTAAGCATAAGAAACCAAACCAAATCCTTGGCTGGCAAAGAACAGAGCTGACAGGTAAAAGACTACATTTTCAAGAATGTCGACCTGGGAGAGGCGGCCGAACTCGAGTTTGCGCTCCAAAAGTATTGAGGGAATGGTTTTGAGCGAGGCAGATATATAGGCAAAAATCAGAGAGTAGACAATTAAATTTTCCTGAAATCCAAAATTACGCTCGGCAGAAATTTGGGGATAAAAGACAAGAAAGATTAAAGCTGAAAGAAGAACTAATAACTGTTGAACTGAAAAGACGGAGCGAAGTTGGTTAAGGGTAGGTGGGTTTTTTTGCTGAATAAGAGCTGGGGCAAGACCAATATCAGAAAAATAACCAAGTATGGAAACAACTTCGGCAACCAGGGCAAAAATACCAATTTCTGAGGGGCCCAAAAGAAGACTTAAACCGAAAAAGCCAATGATTGATACCGATTGAATTAATAAATTACGGGCAGATAACATGATGACTGAACGGATGGATTTATTTTTTACTTCTTCGTAGGTAGTTTGAGACATGAGAAGTGAAGATGGGTAATAGTAAAAAAGCTAAAATAAGCAGAGAAATTAAGGAAATAATATTTGCGGCTAGTCGCAGAGGGGTATTTTGATAATGGTAGTAAATTTGATGATTTCCCGCTGTAAGTTTGATTATCGGTCGACCGAAAATTGCATCGGGTGCGTAGCCTATGGGCTGGCTATTATCTTGGAAACTTAAGCCAGTAAAGGAAAGTAGACCTAGAGTGACTGAAGTTGGGACTGAGGCGTGAAGATTGATTAAACCCCAATCAGTGCCTTGGCGATAGTTTGTGAGCGAAATGGCCGGGTTGGGAACATCAATAATATCTAAAGGTGGGTGAGTAGGTGCTTTTGGCGAAGTTTTAGGTAAATAGTCATAAATACCGGAGGTGATTTGATTGGTCCAAGCCAGTCCGGAAAACTTTTGGGCGTCAGTAATTGGACCGTAAGTAATGGGGTAAAACTTGGTAATGTTTAAAGCAAAAAGCAAAAATATAAAACCGGCACTAAATATACTTTTAATTTTTTTAGTAGGCAGTTGTAAAACTAACCAACCCACAGAAAGTGAAAAATAAAATATGGTGGGGTTAAGTAAACGCCAAGGGAATTGAACTTTTTGAAGTGGGGTTAAAATGGTCCAAATAAAATCAGAGCGCTGGTGAGTTAAAAAAGCAAAAAATAATCCCAGGAAGTTGGTGGCAATAATAAATACGTCCAATGACGTTAGCTTTTTAGTTTTATAAAAGTTAATAGCCAGCCAGATTAGGGAAATTAAGGGAATTATCCACTGAAGATAACCAATAGAAAAAGACATTAGATCTGCTTGCCCCCAAACTGAAGGCCCATCACCCCAAAAATTACTAATAAATAGTTGTTTGAGGCTAGTGAAGTGAACAGAAAAGTGATAATAGTTGGTAAACATGGACTCAATTTGAACATTCTTTGATTCAAGTGATGCCGGAATAATAAAAAAGGCCGAAAGAGTAATTCCTAGAAATAATGACAAAATAAAAGAGAAGAGTTGAGGTTGAAGCTTTAGACGCCAACGGTTTAAAGACAAATAGTAAATAACAAATAAAACTAAGACCGACGGGAAAAAGACCAGACTCATGGGAAGATGGCAAAGGAGAAGAAAGGCGGTAGAAATAGACAAACCAACAAAAGTTAACTGGGAGTATGATTTTATTAATTTCAAACCAAAAAAAAGAATCCAGGGGAAAAACGCCAGGGCCCAGGATTCATTTTGAGCTCCACGAACGTAGACATTGACAGCATGATAAGGTGCGTAATTTAGAAGAAGTGAAACCAACAAAGCTGAGAGCTTGTTTTTAAAGAGGAATAAAGCCAGAAAATAACTACCAAGGGAGAGTACGAAAAACTGAAGAGCAAATGTTAGCTTGACAGTGTTGATGTAGGAGAAACCGGTTAGACGGATAGTACTACCGATTAGATATGGCAGTGGCGGGTAAAAATTAAAAAGAGGATAGCCATAACCGTAACCTAAATCAGGTGTCCAGCGGCAGGGTATTTGACCGTCTTCTAAACATTTATCCATTTCGAGCTGGCGAACCAGCTGCATATCATCGTGCATATTAAAATAAATACTGTTTTGAAAGAGGAAAAAAACTGAAGGCAAAATAAGTAAAAACAATAGCAGGGGGAAATGGAGAGCCAAAGGCTTAAAGCGCATGGGTTAGTTTACCTTGGGAGTAAAAACAAGTCCAGAAAGTCCCCTCTTGGTTTGGGGTAGCTCTTGATTAGTTTGACTTGATGATTAACGGAAGAATCCAGTTGGTTTCGGGAACGATTAATTAACAAATAAACTTCGTCACCGGCATCGCGGGCAGCAGTTAATTGAGCGGGAAGTTGATCGAAACCCAAACCAACACCAATTATGGTAAGGCGAGGTCGACTATCAGTATATATTTCTAAGCCTTGGGGCAAGGTGCCAAAATATCCTTCGGTACCAACAATAACATTATGAGTGGCGGAGTGACTAATCAAGTATTGTGAGGCTGATTTAATCCCCCACCCTGACGTCCAGTCAGAAAGATAACCGGAGTCCTGAGGAGGTAACTTGAAGTTAAAGGTATTAAGATTTATATTAATAATTTTGAATAATGAAGGAATTAATAGTAAAAACAGTATTATGTTACCTAATTTTCCGAGTTTAGAATAAAGATAGGCCAAAAGTAGAAGTAGCGGTGGAATGGTATAGAGAAGATAGCGGGCGGTCAGAACTTTAGCAAAAACTATGTTACCAAAGGTGGGAACTAACCACCAGGCAAGTATGGGCCAAAGCCATTTGGGATGTTTGAAAAAGGGAAGAAGAATTAGCCCAAAAATTGTGGGACCCAGATAGAACCAAAGAAAACCAATAAGATCTTTAAAATGAGGAATTAGAGGATCGAAAGGATGTTTAAGGATTTCACTAATGGTCCAAAGATAATCTTGATTCCGAAGGGCTATTTGATGAAATTGAGGACCAAGTCTTAAAAGATTGTAAATTAAAAAACCAAGTGCTACGGAAATTAGAGGATAAAGATAAAAAGAAGGTGTGCGTTTGGGAAAAGAAAAATATAAATAAGTGAGCCCAAATAGAATAAAAAAATAAATGGCTGGGGATTTAGTTATCCAGGCTAAACCTAAAACGGTGCCAGTTATTAGCGACAGGTCAAGACGGGGATAGCGACCAAGAAGATAAGCCAGCAGCATTGATATAACCCCAAACAAGGAAAGAAGACTGTCGGCTAGAGCCAAGCGGTTATAAAAATAGGTGTAAAAATTGAAGCTAAAGAGTAGCAATATTGGAATTAAGGCTCTGGGCATGAATAAAAAGGAAAAATATGAGACGACACCCAAAGTGAACAACCCCGCCACTACAGCTACTAAACGACTCGCAATTAATGGGTCGGGAATAAACTTAAAGGTAGCGGCGGTCAGCCACATAAATAATGGTTGTTTACCGTCGGTTAAGGGAATGAATCTGAGAGTTTCAACATTTTTTATGATTTGGGACCAACGAACATAAATGGCTTCGTCACCAAAAACTGGAAGTTTATCTAACCCCAAAGAAGAGATGGAAAGTAAAAGAAAAATAAACAGTCCCAAAATCAAGAGAAATGACTTGGTAGGACGCAGAAAGTTAACGATAGACACCACGAAGATGATTTAATTTAACCCGCCATAATTCTTTGGCCATTTGAATTGACTCTTTGCGGTAACGAGCAGCCAAATCTCCTTTAGTAGTGGATGTATCTTCGTTGCGCCAGTCGACAGGTATTTCTTTGATTTTTTTACCATTTAAGTGAGCCAGAAATAACATTTCGACATCATAAGCGGTAACCCGCCAGCCGGAGTTGGCTGAGGCAGTAACCACTGCCGAAAGCCGGGGAAAAATACTAACAGCCAATTCAGTCTTCATGGCTTTAAAACCGCATTGAGTATCGGTAACTTCAGGCAAAAGAAAAAGGCGACGAATATTAAGAAATACATTGGCGCCGATCTTACGAAGTAGGGTATTACCTTCGCGCTCGGTTCCCCGGGAGCCAATTATTACATCATAACTATCCATGAAGGGTAAGAACTTTTCTAATTGATTTAGAGGGGTAGATTGATCCATGTCAGAAAACAAAACCCAAGGATAAGCGGCTTGTTTTATGCCACCTAAAAGGGCTGAGGGTTTGCCGCCATGTGGTAAGTCTAGTACCTTAAAACCTGGGTGGCTGGCAGCAAAAGTTTGAGCTAACTTGAGGCTGTTGTCGGTTGAGGCATCGTTGCATATAAGAACTTCGTATTTAAACTTAGCAGTGTCCAGATAATCAGAGACTTCGTTTAGAACACCCCGTTTTAAATTGTTTTCTTCGTTATAGCAAGGAATTATTATGGATATGGCCATAGATCTATTATAATCTGTCAATTCAGATTAAACAGAATGAAAAATAATAGCAAATATATAATTTTGGGTTTGATAGTATTAGGCGGTTTGATATTGCGGGTTTACGGCTGGGATAAGGCCTTTATGTGGGGGCACGATCATGATTTATATTCGTGGATTGTTAAAGACATTGTGGTTAACCATCATCAACGATTGGTGGGCCAGGTGACTAGTGTAGACGGGGTGTTTATTGGTTCGTTTTACTATTACCTTATGGCTTTGGGCTATTTAGTATCCGGAATGGAGCCTTGGGGAGCCATAATAATTACCAGCTTTATTAGCCTAGTTACCATGGTTTCGGTGTGGTGGATTCTTAAAACCACAATCAGTTCCAAAGCCGGGTGGATAGGATTGGTGTTATGGGCCAGTAGCTTAGGAGTGGCCATTTATGAAAAATGGTCAGTACCGACACAGCCGGTTCTCTTATGGACCATTTGGTTTTGGTGGGTAAGCAAAAATATTATTGAAAATAACAAATGGGGATGGATAGGCTATGCCATATTAAGCGGATTTATTTGGCAAATTCATATCGGACTATTACCTTTATTACCCGTTCCCCTATTGACCTGGATTTGGGTTTACAGAAAAAGTTTTTGGAAGCTCATAGCAAAGTTAAAACTCAAAACTGTGGTGGGAATTATTGGTTTGACACTTTTGGTTAACTTGCCATTTATTATGTTTGAACTAAAAACAAATTTTTCCCAATCGAAAAATATGTTAGCTGCCACCAAAATTGATAAAGGTGGGCCAAAAGGCTGGCAAAAGGTTGATAAAGTTCTGAGTACTTCAGGAAAAGAAATTCAGCAAAGATGGCTGGTAACCACAGACGGTAATTACAGTAAATACTGGCCTATCTTATGGTTGGCGGCTTCAATAGCCGTCTACAAAAAGAACAAAAAAGAAAAAGAAGATTTGATTTTGATGAGTTTGGCAGTGGTTAGTTTGTTAGCAGCTCAATTTTTGTCTAAGCGGGTAGTGTCGGAGTATTATTTTACGGCTATGGCCGGATTTGTGTTAATAATGATTGTTAAGTTAATTTACCGGTTACCTAAGTATGTGGTTGGAGGCTTGATTCTTGTTTATGGAGTAGTTAATTTTTCTGGGGTAAAAGAAAAAAGCGACATTAGTGATTCGCTTTATTACCGGCAAAAAGTAGTTGAATATATTAAACATGATATGGAGTTAAAAAAATATAAATGTATGGGGATAAATTTTATTACTACCCCGGGTAACAATGTGGGATACCGATATTTATTTTGGGTAAAAGGAGTCAAACAAGTTAAGCCTATTGGTGAAAAATTTCCAATATACAACATAATTAACCCCTGGCTAATTACTGAGAGCGAAAATGATATCCGAATAGGTAGGTTTGGAGTTATTAAACCTAAAAGTAATTTAGATTATGATTGGGAGAGTTGTGGCAAAACAGAATTCGAACCGGATACTATGTTGGGTTATGTAGACTAGGAACTACCGGAAGGATTGGGAATTAGACGAAAAACTTTAACGCCTTCAATTTCCCAAGTTTGATCAATTTTAGACCAACCAAAGGCGGCAATGTCATAAAAGGGATGGTTAATGGGATTACAACTATCCAATCCCCAAGGTTCGCAAATTACAAATAGTTGAGAGGTATGAGTTTCCGTGATTGTTTTAACCGGAGAACCGGAGAGTTCGAGAAAATAGCGATAAGGGGGGTCGTAATTTTGTTTAGCTATTAGGGCTAAATTATAAGGCTCCTGGCGGCTTTGAAGATTAATGAATCTGGCTACAGACTGACTTCGACTGATTTGATTAACCGGAGGCTGTAAAAGAGGGGTGTGGTTTATAAAATTAATAATAATTACCGACAGAGTAAGCAGAGATGCTGCTTGCAATAAACGGTTATTATGCGACAGAAGCAGACCTAGGGGTAAACCCGCCAGAATAAATACAAAAGGAAAGAGAAAACCAAAATAATGGTCATAGATATGCTGCTTATATAGCCCAAGAAATAGCAAGCTGGTTATGGTGTATATGCCAATACTAATTAGGGCTTTTGAGTTTAATTGCTTAATGGATTTAAAGGATAAAAACCAAAGCAAGGCCAATGCTGAAGACACGAGGGTAGTTAAAAGAATGTTTCCGGCGCCTAGTAAGGAGGATAAAACTAAAGACATAAGCTCAGGAATCTTAAATAAACCCTTGTAAAACTTTAAGTTGACAGTAGTCTCCCGTTCGGAAAAGAATTTAACAATGGCGCTAACATTTTGACCGGAATGCTTAATATCAAAAAGAACTAAGGGAAAAAGTGAAACAAGAAAAAGAAGAAACGCAGCCAGTAGCCAAAGCATAAAAGGCTTGCTTTTAATGTAGGCTGAGGTAGAGATGTAGCTAGCAATAAGCATAAAAAGGGCTATGGGAAGTAAAACAAGGGCTAGATAATGACTGTTGAAACACATTATGAAACTAAAAGAAGCCAGGAGTAGCAATTTGGGCTGAGAACGAAATAGGGCCCGATAAAGTGACCAGAAAAATAATAGAGCAAACAGAGGCATAATATTGGGGTTCCAGGAAAAGATTGAGTAGCGAATAACGGTGGGAGAAAGAGCAAACAACAAGGCACTGATGGTGGCCACCGGTAAACTTTTAAATAAATCCAATACAATAAAGTACAGAACAATAACAGTAATTACACCCAGAAGTGCGGTAAAGGCGGCTGGACCTACCGGGCTAAAGTTGGCAAGAAATAGTGAAGGGGCCATGAAATAGTAAAACCAAGGACCTAAATACATGTTCCCAACGCTAGTTTGAGGACCAATAAATACTAAATTCCCGTGGAGTAGGTCGCGCATTATTCTGACGTCGCGGCCTTGATCACCTAAAAACTCAACGTGTGAGGGTAAATTATAAAAACGTAAAAAAGCAGAAATAGCCAAAATTAGGATAATAATCCAGTTTTTTTGGATTAGTTTTTTCACTTGGAAAAAGTCATTTTAAACCAAAGAGAGAATAAGTCTTTAAACCCGGCAATTACCACATTTAACTTAGTACCAGTAGCCTCACCGAAAACCCTAGGGTAATGGTGAACCCCGACTTCGACAATTTTAAAACCCGCTTTTTTTGACTGAATTAAAAATTCGGAATTTATAAAAGGTCCTCTTTCAGCAACTAAAGGAGGAATAGTTTCGACTATTTTTTTTCTTATCAATTTAAAACCACAATCAGTATCAGTAACATTCAGGCCGAATAAAATGTATACCATTAGCTGCCACATTTTAGAGCCTAGGATCCGAATATATTTAACTTTTCTACCTAAGTAATACCCAATTACCATATCTGAATTTGAAGTTCTCTGTGTTTCAATAAGAGTTTTAATATCATTAAAATCGAATTGGCCATCGGCGTCAGTAAAAGCAATCCATTCATATTTTGAATTGTAAAGTCCACTTTTAAAGGCGCCACCGTAACCACGATTCGGATTATGAGTAACGACTTTTACATTATTTGGGTACTTTTTGGCGATAGCTTCCGATATTTGACCTGTTTTATCTTTGGAACCATCATTGACTATAATAACTTCCCATTTTTTAGCTACTTCTTTTAAAATAGGCAGGGTTTTGTTAAATGTGTTTTCAATGTTGGCTTCTTCGTTGTATGCCGGAAAAAATATAGAAAGCTCTTTGAGAGGAATAAAAGATGAGTTCATGGCAAAGTGTAGCAAAATTAGTTGACAGGGGCAATTTATAGGATATAATATCCTGTAGTATTACATATTAACCTTAATAGTGAAAAATTTAATTAAGTCTTTTCTTTTTGTGTCAGTGCTGGGTATGAGTTTGGTGAGACCCGGGTTTGCAGGCGCCCAATATTATTCTGAGGGAGGTAGTAATAAGACTATAGTTATTGATAAACGGGTTGGATTCGAAAAGGGTAAATATTTTGACAATATTGATAAAAGTAAACATGTCTTTAACCAAGATGAGACAATATATTTTAGAATTGTGGTTGAAAATAATGGTAACAGTGATTTATCAAATTTAGATGTATGGGACATGCTACCAAGCGGATTAAAGCTAATCTATAATCCGGGAAAGTTAAATAGTTCTAAAGATAAACTTGATTGGGAAATAAGCCAGTTGGGAATTGGTCAAACAAGAGTATATGAAATTTCGGCTAAAATTGAAGGAACTTCAAAAACAAGTTTAAAAACCAATTATGTTGAAGTTAGCGGAGATGGAGTAAATGATTCAGACAGAGCCAGTTATTGGGTTGCGGGAAAAACAATGCCGGTTACCGGAACACAAGACTTAATTGCTCTAACAATGATGTTTTTAGGAATGAGCGGAACGGGAGCCACTTTGAGAAAATTGACAAGAGGTTACTGAAGATGTAAGTAGAGGGTCATCTTACCGTCGGGGTGGAAAATCTTGACGTGATTGCCTAAGCTACTTTGAGTATTTCGGTAAAAATAGGCTACACCATCATTTACACTAACAACTGTTTTGTTTTGGGAAACCATATCAACACCGTGATGAAAACGATCAGCATATAGATATGAATATTTGGTGTGCCCCCGCTCTTGGGTAATTTCAATAGTACCATTCATGGGCCATCGGGTCTGATTAATATAGGAACGGGTATCCGTATCGCTTTGATAGGTCCAGGAACTAAGTTTATCCTCATTAAGATCATACACTCCGAAGTGAAGATGATCCCCAAAAGAATAACCAGTGTTACCCATGATTCCAATTGGGTCCCCCGATTTTACATCGCGCTTACCGACAAACTTTGCTTTTAGAAGTGAGCTTAATTCGTCTTCGGCGGCTTTTTTTAACTGCTGGTAACGTGATTCGTCATTTTTAGTAATTTCCAGCAGGTTTGATTTATTAATTTTCTCAAGGGACAGGGTTTTCTTTTCGGTTTCCAGTTTAACCTCAAGAGCTATAAGCTCGTTTTGTTTTGTTTTCTTTTTGTCTCGCTCCAGATCGTAGTTAATACGAGTGGTTTCCAGTTTTAAAAGTACTTCTCGATTTCCTTCCTGGAGTAGTTGATGATATTTGTAATTTCGTATAGCACTATTGAACCCTTGACGATATGAATCGAGTAAAAGTGGTAAGTAAGCAGACTTTTTTTGGTATTTATAATTAGCTACAACTTGGTTTAAGTAAACATTAGAGAGTTGGTTTAAGTAAACATCAAGCTTACCTATTTCTACGGTTAGGGTAATTATTTGTGACTTTAGAGCGTTGACACTAATTTCGGCTTGAGTAATTTTTAAATTACTGATAGCAATTTTACTGTCTAGTAGCCTAACCTGCTGACTAAGGGTATTTTTAGCATTGCTTAACTCAGTTATTTTTTGAGAGTATTCATTGATTTTATTTTGAAGATCGGAAGTGGAGTCCTGACTAAGTACCGGTGAGGAAAAAAAAAGAAATAATATAAGAAAAAGAAAACGCATATTAGAAACGGATGTAACGCCGTGATCCAAAATAGGCAGCTATAGATCCCAAAACAATTCCAAGACTAAGATTAAGTAATGATAATGATATCAGCGGGATTATGGAGTCGGAAACAAAAAGGGTCGGCTGAAAAAATCCATTAATTGAAGTCCGGTTTAGGTAAACTAAAACACTTGACAGAATAGTTCCAATGAAAGCTCCAAGTAATCCATATATTGTGCCCTCAAAAACAAATGGTCGAATTACATAAAAACGACTTGCGCCCAAAAGGCGGCTTATTTTTATTTCGTCTTTTCTTGAGGTAGTTTTGAGGCCAATAATAACGAAAACCAAAAGGAAAGAAATGAGAGCAAAAACGCTAATACCAATAATCCCCCACTGGCGGACAGTAGCAGTAATTTTTAAAAGTGAGTCAATTATTTCTTTTTGGAAAATAATTTCATCTACTTGAGTAGATTTATTCTTGAAGTTTGTTGATATTTGATCTAAAACCAGAGGGTCGTTTACTGAAACTTCAAAACTGGCTGGTAAGAGGCTACTGGTCACCATTTCGGTCAAGAGCGGATTTTCTTTATTCTGGTCTTGATAAATCTTAAGTGCTTTTTCTTTGGAAATAAAACGAATTTCCCGAACGCCGCTGAAATTGGCTAACTCCTTTTGGATAGTTTCAATAGTAGCAGTATCGAGCCCGTCTTTTAAAAATATTGTAATTTCCGGTCTGGTTTCGTAAAACTTTAATACTGAACTAAAACCAGATGAGGCGTAAAAAAAGATAGAAGACAGAAAAAATAGTATGATCATAACTAAGAGGGCAGTAAGACTTTGAATTGGAGAGCGTCGAAGATGGTGCCAGGTAGTGTGGAGAAGGTTCATTAACCAATTTTACCCGATTTGAGAGTGATTTGCCGGTATGGAAGTGATTCGTAAATGTCTGAGTTGTGGGTAGTCATGATAATGGTGACATTAGAATCATGATTAATTTGTTGAAGTAACTTAACTAATTTCCATGAGTTTTTAGAATCAAGATTCCCAGTTGGTTCGTCAGCCAGAATTAGTTGGGGGTTAATAGCTAGCGCCCGAGCTAGGGCGGTGCGCTGCATTTCCCCACCGGAGAGCTGAGAAGGAAAAAGAAAGCGTCGATTAACCAAATCGACTTTTTTTAACACACTATCGATTTGAGAAGACATTTGAGAATGAGGGTAACCGATAATGTCGAGGGCAAGAGCAATGTTTTCTTCGACCGTTTTATCGGCTATAAGCTGGTAATCCTGAAATATTACTCCAATACGGCGCCGCATTAGCTCAATTTTTCCTGAATTTGAACCATTAATGTCCAGACCGTCTATTAGTATTGCTCCATGGGTAGGCTTTGACTGGCGCATTATAAGACGAATAATAGTTGATTTGCCAGCACCTGAGGGGCCAATTACAAATACAAATTCACCTTGGTTGACTTTAAAAGAGAGATCTTTAATGGCACTGACAAGACCAAATTGTTTAGTTACGTTTTCAAAAGCAACCTCCATGCTATTGGAGAATTTTTATGGAGCCAACATCCATAAGCCAGTTGGCTTTATTTGACGAGTTGGTTTGCCCTCTAACTTCAACTTTTTTATCTACAAAAAGATCAAGGTCTAAAACCGATGAGGTTAAGGACGCTTTTTGTGAGTCCCCCCCGTCACGGATTAAAATATGAGTTCCCTCTCCGTTTACGCTTCCTGATTCGATTATGCCAGTAGCAGTGTCGGTAAAGTCTTTGGAGTTGTTGCCATAAAAGACACCGGGCTTTAGGTCGGCGGGATCTGTCACGGAGACCGGAGAGGCGGAAGACTCAGAGTCGGAAAGATTGGTGGCAGTGTTTGAAGAGGGGGTTAAACGCGAGAGGATAAATCCTGAAAATATGGCCAACACGGCTATGATAATGATGGGAAGTTTAGTTGAGACGGAGGGTTTATGATTATTAAAAGATGAAGTATTGGGGGAGCTGTTGGGTGAAGCTAGGTTTACTATTTCCATAGGGAAAAGTATAACATTAATTTGTAACTAGAAAAAATAGACTATCGCGGCGTGAGGGAAAAATATAAGAGAGAATGTACAAAAACCAACTTAAAAGACGATGAGACAAAGACTTTTTTGCCATATGAGGACGGATTGGGGTATAGGCACTAAAAAAAATTTGAGACCGGATTTTGAAGCCGGCGCTGATTAAAAGTTGTTTGAGCTCATTGGCGGTATACTCACGATTGTGACGGTGGTAGATGGTACCAAGGACAGGATCATCTTTGGATAGGTCGGAAATTGGGTAGGTCGGATTTCGGCCAATAATAACTTTGGCTAAGGTAAAAAGACTAACAGCATTTGGGCTAGTGATGATTAAGTACCCTCCAGGAATTAGTAACTTATTTAGTTTGATTAAAATTGAAGGGATTTGCCGGTATAAATGCTCCAAGACTTCAGAAAATATAATTAAATCAAAAGTAGAGTTACTAAAGGGTAGCGGATCTGTTTCGAGATTAGCGACTAACACTTGGGGATGGTTAAGGGGTTCATGGGGTGAGGCTAAACCCCATACTTGGAACTTTTTTTTAAGATGATTAAAAACAACCGGTGGATAACAACCAATATCAAGAACTTTGGCAGTAGGCGGCAAATTTAGTTGGTCTATTTGAGAAAATAAAAAATCAAAACGAGAACTGTGGGTTGAAAGATAAAGCGGATCTATTGATTTAGACATTTGTTGGTGAATTGGTGTATTAAGGAAAAATCGTTGGCGAGAGGTAAGTAAACCCAGGCATTTGGACTAAAAACTTCAGGATGATAGATTAATCCATTTGGATTATCAGGAAAGATTGGTACGGTACAAAAATTGAAAGATAATTGGGGGTGACTAATAAAACTTTTAGCTAAAAGGAAAAAATCCGTGTCGGTAAGAGATGATGAAATGTGGTCGTGAAAATAACGATAAAAGTCAGCCGCAAGATTGATTTTTTGGGTAAAAGAGAGATTAGGAATTTTTTGAGATAAGGCGGAAATTACTAGCTGTTGGCGAGCGATTCGACCTAGGTCAGTACCACCCAAAGACGGATCTTCGGACGATTTCCGGGATCTGACAAAGGGGAGTATATTTGACTCGTTTAAGTGATTAATACCCTTTTTATAAGTTACGGTGATGTAAACAGGAGTAGTGGGAGAGGGATTTTTTATATATTGGGGATTGGGGTATTGAGTGTCGGTAAAATCATAGTCCAACTTAACATCTACACCGCCGATAATTTTGACTATGTTGACTAAATCAGTAGTAGTAACCAATAAATGTTTTTGAGGCTTAACACCGGTAACGCGAAAATAATCATCACTAAGTGAGGACCAAATAAGCGGGGGGGCGAGGTTGGCTTCGACTTTATTCCAGTAAAACCGATTTATGCGAGAATTGGCCGTTTTATCCCAAAGATCTCGAGGTAAAGAAACTGCATTAAATGAGTCTTGGTGGTATTTGCCGATTAAAATGGTGTCGGTTGTCAGGGAGGTTTCGATTTGATCGGCTCTGGGATCTTGCCCAAGTATTAACAGGGAAAGCGATGACGTGGGAGGAGAACTTAGGTTATTGGCAATTAAGTTTGTCCAGTAGCTAAGGGGAGTAGAGGTGAGGCGCGACCAATATTTTAAGCCAATAATAAAAGTCAGACAAGATAAAAAACAAAAGCATATTATTGAAACAAAGATTATCTTTAGAACTCTCATAATTTTAGTGATGCCTGAATAAATGCGTCTAAGTCACCATCTAATACGGCCGTAACATTTGAAGTTTCATATTCGGTGCGTAAATCCTTAATCAGTTTGTAGGGGTGGAGAACATAAGAGCGAATTTGATGACCCCAGCCAGCAATAATATTGTCACCCTTAATTTCTTTGTTAACACTAGAAGCCTGAGATTCTTTTAGGGCTAGGAGGCGGGAAACTAACATTTCTTTGGCTAGCAGGCGGTTTTGTTCTTGGGATCGTTGACTTTGACAGGCAACAGTTATACCGGTGGCTTTGTGAGTTAGTCGGACGGCAGTACTGACTTTATTGACGTTTTGACCACCGTGGCCGCCGGCACGGTAAGCGGAAAATTCAATATCTTCATCACGCAACTCAACAACAGCTTGGTCTTTAATAATAGGCGTGACTTCTACTTTAGCAAACGAGGTTTGACGGAGATTGTCGGCGTTAAAGGGAGATAGTCTAACCAGACGATGAACTCCATTTTCTTGCTTAAGATAACCATAAGCATACGGACCGCTAATTTTTAAATAAATTGACTTTATTCCCACCTCTTCGCCGTTTGTTTGGTCAAGAACTACATAATCCCATTTTTTACGGTCCAGGTACCTTAAATACATTCTAAAAAGAATTGACGCCCAATCCATGGCTTCAGTACCACCTTGTCCGGAATGAATAGAAAAAAGACAGTCAGAATAATCATATTTGCCACTTAAGAAAGTTTGAATTTCGAGACTGTTAATTTCAGCTTCTAGTTTGGAAACAGAGTCGAGAAGGTTTTGACTTAGCTCAGGATCGGGATTGATATCAATCATTTTTGAAAACTCCATAAGCTGATTTAATTCATCTGACAATCGATCATATGAGGAGACGACTGACTCCAAGTGGGAAAGATCCTTAAGTACCAAGGAAGCCGCAGTATTATCCTGCCAAAAATCCGAAGATTGAGATTTAAGTTTGAGAGAGGCAATTTGAGTACGTTTGGAGTCAAGATTTAGCTTTGGGGCAATTAAGGCCAGGCGATTTGATAAATTTGTTATTTGATCTGTGGTCATGGTTGAGTGCGGGTTAAGTCCTGGTATATTTTATCAATTACCTGGCGTTGGTATTTTTGGAGTTGTTGATTGATTATATTTTTAATATTTGTGGTCAGTGTATTGAAGTTTTGGCCTATTAATTGGCCGTTTAGTAATTTATTAACATACGAAACAGTGGCAGATGAGGTAGCGTATTTACCTAAACTAGTTTGAGCTGAGGAGGCAATGGAGGCTCCAAAAGTTTGGGAATACTTGGTAACAGAGGGAGGCAGGGTAACTTGAGAGTTTAGAAAATAATAATTAATAACTAGATAAACCAGGAAAAACACAAACAATCTAAAAAATATGATTGGGGTGAAATAAAAAGACTTATCTGTTTTGGCCACAGTTCATTTTACCAGTGAAGTCTCGAGCCAATTAATGATAGGCTGATCACCTACCAAACATTTGCCGTCTTTGGGTATAAACGCCAGGGGTACTCCAACCTGGTTTTTATCGGTAATCTCATCACACTGATTTACTTTTTCCCCAAGTAATTTCTGATTGGTTCGGTTGTAGTAAACCTCAAGTTGGCTAATAGTTAGCTTTTTTTCAATGTTATTTTCAGAAATGTACTTTTTTACTGTTTCGCAGTGAGGACAACCTTCACCCCAAAATAAAATCATGTCCGTAGTAGCGGGAACATCTGATACAGTTTTTATTGGTTTATAAATTAAGAAACCCGCAAATACCGCTAATAGTAGTACTGGAATTAGAATATATTTCATTTAGTGTTGTCTGATAAATCAAGAATTTTGTCACCCACAGCAATTTTGTCAACCACATCCATACCTTCAATTACTTCACCAAAGTTAACATATTCATTGCTTAAGTGAGAACAAGTTTGGGTGGCTAGACAAATATAAAACTGGGCGTCGTTGCTGATTGACCGATCCATACCTCGGGCTAAACCCACAGATCCACGTTTAAAGGGAACATCATTTATTTCAGAATTTATTTTGCCTCCACCGGTACCATTACCTAATGGATCACCTCCCTGAACAACAAACCCAGGTTCTACCCGGTGAAAAGTTAAGTTTTTGTAAAAACCCGATGCTGCTTTGGATAAAATATTGGCAACTGTATTTGGAGATTTATCGGAATACAGTTTGATTAAAATATCACCTTTGGAGGTAGTAAGTTTGACGATAGGTTCCATATTAGTGGGATTTAAATTAATAGAAGGACTAATAGATGTGCTTGGTTGGGGAGAAATGAAAGCTAGGGGGGTGGGACTAGCCGAAGACGACGGTTGGGTAGGAAACAGTTGGCAACCGGTGAGAAGGAGTGAGGAAAGGAAGATAAGGGAATATTTTTTCATGGGTTATTTTAGCAAAACTAAGACTGACTTTTCTCCCTGGTTAATATCTTCTTTAATGCCTGACTCGGGCCAATCGTGAATACTATCCAGTAAAAGGTCGTATGAATATTTGAAATAGGCACCAAATTGGGTACCAACATCGTGGACGGTAAACTGTTGTGAATTGTCATCGTATCCCAGAATTACAATCTGGTGGTACCAAGGTCCCCCGCTTTTAAAATGTTTGTTTTCGCGATAAAGAGTTTTGCCATTGGCTGGCACGATTATGGGTATGTTTTGAGAAATATAGGATTTAATTTGATCAATTGTTGGATTGGCAATTATTGACGATTGATAACCCAATGAGTCGGCTACGGAAGATAATTGGCTTAGATTAACATCATGCCCCCAACCTTGCCGGGTTTCGAAATCAAAAATATTTTGGTAATCCACCACCATCTGATCAATGGAAGGATTTTGGGATTGATAATAATAGTGAACGGTAAGCAGAGCGGCTTCTTCACAGGCGTCCTGCCAGGGTTGATCCCAATTTTTTTGAGGCGCTTGGGGTACGAAAAAAGTATCAATTAAGTGCGAAGATGGAAGTGCTGAAACAGTTGGAATTATTGAAGGCAAAGAAATAGAAGAAGAAGTAGGAGCTGGTTGAAGCGGTGTAGGGGTATTTAACAGTGTGGGTGAAGATAGATTGGCTTGAGTACAACCGGTTAACAAAATAGACAAGGTTAATAATAAGCCAAAACGAAAAAGTTTCATTTAATAAGTTGGGGTTGGCTTTTGAAAATATTGATTAAGACTGTTTTGATCATAGGTAGGAGTGGGAACGATTTTTTCCCAGTTTATTTGACTCATAATATTTTCCACCCAAGTAGTAATTGGTTTGACAAGATCTACGGATGAAAAGAAATAGAAAATTGCTCCGGCTACAACAATAGTTCCAAAAAGTGACCCGAGTGAACGAAAAATTCCGGAAACGAAATTATAGCCGGCATTTTTGAAGGGATTATTAATAATATCCAGGCGACGGTTAAGGATTTTAAGTTGGTCAATTAAATCTTGATCTGGGGTCATGGTTTTATTGATTGATAAATAGTTCTAGCTAAATTGGATAGTTCTTGGGGACTGAGATTAACTAAAGTATTAGTATCAATGCCGTGGGTGTGAGCATCGTTAAAAAACCGGGGAATAACCCGGATATGGGCGTGGGGTACCTCCATTCCAAGGGTTAAAAAAGAAACATAATCGGCCTTAACTTGGGGCTGGGTGGCGAGAGCCACAATTTTGGCTACTTCCCAATATCGGCCAAATTCGGGAACGTCAGTAACCCAACGATGGTGAGTTTTGGGAATAATTAGGGAGTTACCCGGGTTTAATGGTTTGATGTCCAGAAACCCTAAAAAATCAGCGTCTTCGTAAACTTTATAACAGGGTATAGCACCAGATACAATTTTACAAAAAATACAATCAGATTCCATGAAACATTTTAACACTAGGGAGAACCAAGTTCCGGATTATTTTTTGCAATGGCTTCAAGTAGTATTTTTAGTGATTTACTTAAACGAAATGGGATGCTGGCACCGGCAGCGGCTTTGTGTCCCCCTCCGTAACCGGTTAAGGTTGCTATTTTACTTAAATCATAGATTGAGGAATCTCGGGTTCGAAGGCTAACTTTTACTTTACCATCGTTACCTTCAATTAATGTCCCTCCAATTTCATAGCCAACAACTGATTTTATGGTATTGGCAATATCAACAGTAAACAATGCTTCTGGTTCAATTTTTTTATTTTTAATTTGAGATTGAGAAACAGTAGACAGGGCTACTTTTCCGCCGAAGTAAGTATTAATGTTATTTAGCAACAAGGACATCATTAACAACCTACCAGGTTTATCTTGATTTTCGAAGTTAAAAATAGTTTGATAAAAATCAGGAGCAATTTTGGTTAGTTTTGAAGCAATACTAAAAGTTATTGATGAGGTTGGAAAGTATTTGTAACCACCAGTGTCGGTATGGATTCCTAAAAGCAAACAAGTGGCCATATCGGGGGTGATTTTAACTTTGTTTTGGAGAAATAGGCGAGCAACTATTTGAGCAGTAGCAGGTGACGATAAATCAACTAAGTTAATATCGGCGAAATGTTGATTGCTTTGATGATGATCAATACAAATGGTTTTTAAAGATTTGGGAAACACTACTTTGTCTATTTTTGAGATTTGATTGAGTGAAGAGGTGTCCAGAATTATAAACAAATCAAATTGTTTTAAGTCAATGTTAAAATAATTAGCTTTGGTGATGTTATCTGATCCTGACAAAACTAAGAAGGATTGAGGGGTTGTGGAATCACCTGATATTAGGGTGACTTGTTTATTTTGGGATCTTAAAAAATGATACATAGCCAAGGCAGAGCCTACTGAGTCTCCATCAGGACCAGGATGAAGATGGAGAAGAATGGATTTGGATTTAGCGATTTGGTTAAAAATCTTTTCTGAGGCTTTTTTATAGTTCATTTAGGATATTGATGGGTAATGGTCCACCACAGGCGGATCATCGGTTATTTTATTGTAACTGAGGATAATGACATTTTTTCCATTTTTTGCCGGAACCACACCAACATGGATCGTTGCGGCCTAAGGCTGATGACTCAATGGGAACAGTTGAGGTGACTACACGGCCGTTGGCTTCTTGGGGGGTAGAATCGGGCTGAGAATCAGATGAGACTGAAGCATAGTCGGAAGCTTTACCTCGAGTCTCGGAAACGGCAGGTTGGGGCACAGAAGCTGGTTGGGACTGAACTGGCTCAAGTCTAAAAAGAGTTCGGGAGAAATTGGATTCAAACTGAACCATAAGAGACTGGAACATGTCGTAACCTTCCTTACGGTATTCAATAAGCGGATCCTTTTGAGCATACCCTCGGAGACGAACACCGTCGCGTAGGTCATCGAGGGCGGTTAAGTGTTCCACCCAGAGTGGGTCGAGGGTGCGAACTATACAGTAGGTTAAAACGGAAGTGGCTAGAGATTGGCCAAAGTAGGTTACTCGTTGCTCCCACTGAGACTTAACTTGTTTGAAAAGAAAATCTTTTATGTCTTGAGAACTTGGGGGCTTTTTTAATGCATCACTTAGTGCTTGGCGATCCTTTTCGGAATGAGGCAGGATTTCTGAAAATTCGGAGGCGACTCGGGAATAGTCGGTTTCACCTGAATCCGGATTAACTGAAAAATCAACCAGCCGATTAATTTCATTTTGAAAATATTTTTCAGTGGAGACCCAGAGGGCTTCGGGGTTTGCTTGAGCATCGGCCAGAGCCCGGTCACGCAATGAGTAAACAATGCGACGTTGTTTGTTGATGACGTCATCGTATTCGACAAGATTTTTACGGATATCAAAGTTAAACCCTTCTACTTTAACCTGGATTTGCTCAATTACCCGAGAAACCAGTGGGTGAGTTAAAGGAGTGTCATCTGGCATTTGGAAACGGGTCATTAAGTCACTGATTTTTTCACCTCCGAAAATGCGCATTAAATCATCATCAAGTGCTATGTAGAACTGAGAAAAACCAGGATCGCCTTGCCGACCGGCCCGACCACGGAGCTGATTGTCGATGCGGCGGGATTCGTGACGCTCGGTACCAATAACATATAATCCACCGAGGGCAACGACCTTATCATGTAATTCTTGCCACTTTGAAGGCTCGACATTGTCACGAGGGCCACCAAGAATAATATCGACTCCCCGGCCAGCCATGTTGGTAGCGACAGTTACGGCTCCAAGAGTTCCGGCTTTGGCAATAATTTCCGCTTCAGAGCGATGATTTTTAGCGTTTAAGAGTTGGTGGGGAACACCTTTTTTGGCAAGAAGAGATGATATTATTTGATTTTTTTCAATGCTAGTAGTTCCAATTAAAACCGGCTGACCAAGGCGATGTAGTTCCTCAACCTGAGTGGCGATGGCAGCATACTTGGAACGTTGGGATTTGAAAATTAAATCATGGGAGTCACGGCGGGCTAAGGAGCGGTGAGTAGGAATGGTAATGACTTCAAGCTGATATATTTTTCGAAATTCCTCGGCTTCAGTTAAAGCGGTACCAGTCATGCCGGCTAGTTTTTCGTAAAGCCGGAAATAGTTTTGAAAGGTAATGGTAGCCCAAGTTTGTGATTCTTGCTGAACGGTAACATTTTCTTTAGCTTCAACTGCCTGATGAAGCCCGTCTGACCAACGGCGGCCATTCATGAGGCGGCCAGTAAACTCGTCAACAATGATTATTTCACCGTCTTTGACCACATAATCACGATCTTTGTGAAAGAGAGCCCGGGCTTTGATGGCGTTTTCAATGTAGTGGATAGTTTCGAAAGATTGTTCATAAAGATTGTTAACTTTTAGTATACGTTCAACTTTGCGAATGCCATATTCAGTTAAGGTGGCTGAACGGGATTTTTCGTCAATTGAGTAATCGGTTTCCTGGAGACCAGCCGCTATTTGGGCAAACTGATAGTAATTATCGGTGGGCTGACCTCCGGGTGACGAAATAATTAACGGAGTGCGGGCTTCGTCAATTAGGACAAAGTCTACTTCGTCGACAATAGCAAAATAAGGATCGGGGCGCTGAACTTTTTGAGAAGCCTCAGTAACCATGTGGTCGCGAAGATAATCAAAACCAAATTCGTTATTGGTACCGTAAGTAACGTCGGCCAAATAAGCTTCCTGGCGGGAGACCGGGCGGAGGTGAGACAAACGGGGGTCAACAGTTTCTGTGGGTTCGGTATAAGTCGAGTCAAGAATAAAAGATTGTTCATGGACAATACAGGCAGTAGAGATGCCCAATAAATTAAGAGCCTGAGGGTACCATCCGGCACCTACTCGGGTTAAATAATCGTTTGGTGTGATAATGTGGACACCTTTGCCAGTTAAGGAATTTAAATATGCCGGGAAAATAACCGAATGGGTTTTACCTTCGCCGGTGCGTTGCTCGGCAATGGCACCGTGGTGTAGGGTAATGGCGGCTAAAAGCTGAACGTCGTAGGCTCGTTCACCAATAGTGCGAAAGATAGCTTCTCGAATAACAGCATAGGCTTGGGGAAGAAGCGAGTCCAATGATTCGCCTTTATTCAAACGATCTTTAAATTCAGTAGTTTTTGACTTAAGTTGATCGTCAGTAAGCGGCTTAATGGTTGATTCAAAAAAATTGATTTGGGCGACAATTTTTTTATACTGGCTCAATTGACGGGCGCTGTCGTCAAATAAGTTTTTGAAAGCTCGGAACATGGTATGTAATTATATCTTAAGAAAAAAGTCCTACTCCGGCTCCACGGTTACCCGGGAACCGGAGCGGGTGGCTCCTCTACTAAGTAGGTGTAATCCGGTCAAAACCGGTAAAAGGTTGGAGGCAAGTAGGAATGAGAACAGAACCATCGGCTTGTTGGTGATTCTCAAGAATTGCAAGCATAGCCCGATCGGAAACAGCCGTGGAATTTAAGATGTGTACAAATTCTGATTTACCGTTTATTTTAACTTTAGTGTTTAAGCGTCTGGCTTGATAATCGCCACAATTGCTACATGATCCGGTTTCTTTGTATTCATTTAAACCAGGAAACCAAGTATTGATGTCATACATTCTTCGATTGGGTTGAGGTAAGTCGCCGGTACAAGCAGCAACCACTTGATAATGAAGTCCAAAATCAGCCAGAATATTTTCCTCATTTTCAAGCATGTCAAGACACATTTTATCGGAGATTTCGAAATCAGGTAAGGTAAATATATTCATTTCAACTTTATTGAAATGATGGACTCTTAACATACCCTTCATATCTTTACCGTAAGTACCTGACTCACGACGGAAACAAGGGGTAAAGTTTACATATTTTATTGGAAACTTTGACTCCGATAAAACTTCATTTGAGTGGTAAGGTACTACTGAATGTTCGGAACTGCTAATAAATACCAGATCATCTTGAGGGATTGAATAGTAGGCATTAAATAAATTCTTGTTACTTGCATAGCCGCACCCCCACTCAGTTTTTGACTTAACCATTAACGGAGGCAACATAGATTGAAAACCTAAACCAGAAAGTTTTTTAATGGTGTAAAACATGATAGCCATTTCTAAAATTACTCCTTGATTTTTATAAAACCCAAACCTTGATCCGGATAACTGACTGGCCTTTTCTTTATCGATGATGTTAAGTTTTATTCCTATATCCTGATGATCAAGTGGTTTAAAATCAAAAACTGGTTTTGAACCAATTGTCTTGATGACAACATTTGCTGAATCATCTGGACCGACTGGTGTGTCCTCAGATGGAATATTAGGAATTTGTTCGACTACACTGTCAATTTGAAGCTGAAGCTCGGATTGTTGAGTTTCAAGTTGAGTAAGCTTATCTTTTAATACTTTGGCTTCAGAAATTTGGTCAGGTGTTGGCTTACCCTGAGTTGATCGGCTGATTTGATTTTGCTGACTACGGAGAGTTTCAACTTCCACTAGAAGTGAGCGGTATTGCTTGTCTAACTGAAGAAACTGGTCAACAAGAGTTGGATCTTTTTGACGGTTGGTTAGAGATATTTTAACAAGGTCCGGTTGCTGGCGAATAAGAGTTAGGTCTAACATCGAGGTAAGCTATTTTAGCACAGAAAATTCCTTTTATTTTCGCAATCTTGCGGTAAATGCTAATATATCAGAGTATATCACTATAAACCTATTTCGCTGGATATTTCAGTCATGGATGTAAGACAAATTTCGATGAAATTTTCAAGAGGTAAATTAAGTCCTTGAGGGTTGGTGCACTCACTTACTTCGGCTCGGCGGGTGCCGGCAGCAAACTTTGGTTCTTTCAAAAACCGCTTAACTACTGAGGACAGTTTAACGTCGGCCAATTTACGTGTTGGCATGACTAAAGCTGTAGCCACGATTAGACCAGTGAGCGAGTCAGCGCAATAAATAGACCATTGGGCTAAATTTGTTTTAGGTATCCCCTGCCTGCTGTCATGGGCCAAGATGATATCGATTATATTTTGACCTACAGACAAGTTGTATTTAGCAAGGGCAGCGTTGGTTTTTGTCGGATGTGAGTCTTTAAACTCACCAGAGTAATCAACATCGTGGGTTAGTCCTGCCAAAAGCCAATCGGCACGGGGAGGGTCTGAGGGAGATAACCGGTTTTGTGGCTGCAGATAATCGTAAAGACCGGCCATACAGGCTTCAAGAGCCAGTGAATGATAGTAAATATTCTGTTCTAGTTGAGCCTGGACTGCCTCTAAATACTTTTGACGGTTTGGGAAATCTATGGTCATAAAAATAGAGATTTTTGCTTTAGAGCCAAATCAATAATATTTTCAATATTATACCGGTGGAGTGAATAAATATATTTTTGAAGTTCCTGAATTTTTGGCTTATTATCATTTTCTACACCGTCCCAGCTGGTTAGAATTGCTAATGCTTCTCGTACAAAATGAATATGATTAGGATTAAAATTTTTAGATTCTAACTTTTGTTGATAATAGTAAATAAACATAAAATGATTTAGTTCATGCAGGGCAGTTTTGATAAAACTTGTTATTTTAGATTGCTTTAATACCATAAACCAGCGCTGAGAGTAATTATACGGACAAATAGGAATGGTAGTCATGTAAACCTTAATCTGACTGAAAGGAAACTTGGCTTGATAGACCCTTTCTAAGGGTTTAATAATTAAATCTTTTTCCTGGTTTAAAATAGTTTCTATCCATTTGGCAACAAACAATGACTCTTGTTTAAAATATTTAGGTCGGGAGTTTTTCCAATAATCACGCATCACCTGCTTCGCACTCTCATAATTTGGGGTAACTTTTAGAGAACTTCATTATTTCAGGAGGTAGGAAGCGACTCACAAAGGCAAAATGATCGGAACCATAGTCAACGGAACGGGTGCTAAACAAACGATCGATATAATTTTGTAAATCTTTTTCCGCGGAGTATTTAACAGTAAATAGTGAAGACATGTTAAGATTATTTGTTACTTATTATACAAATAAATAAGATGACTAATAGTGTAGCAGGTAAGATTACACATTTTTTCCCCAAGATTATGGTAGCAGTTTTGGAAGCCACACAAGAGCCAATTAAAGTTGGTGACGTGATTAGGATTGGAGATGAGGGGAACGGTTTTACTCAAACGGTGGAGTCGCTGCAAGTAGACCATTTACCAATTGCCCAACTAGAAATTGGTAAAGAAGCAGGACTCAAAGTAAACCAGGAAACCCACAGTGGGGAGCTGGTATATCTGGTTGGTTAAATTTTGAAATGTAAGGCGAGGGGTTGGCCTAGGAATTGGGAGAGATCTGGGGGCAGAAGGAAAATACTGGTGTGATTATCGGAGACGCCAATCTCTAAAGGCGAACACATCATGGCCTCAGACATTATTCCCCGCAAGGTAGTCGGTTTAATTTTTTGGGTTTTGCCATTTGGAGCAAATACCAAGGCGTTTGGTAGAGCTACGGGCACAATATCGCCAACTTTAACATTGTCACAAGAGGAGGTGATGTTTAATATATCGGTGGGGGAAGTTTTTACATGATAGAGCTTTAATTTATCTGAGTTTTCGATAGAGTCAATTCCAGTAACCTGACCAATAACTACTAATGGGTTGGCAAAGCCAATATCTTGAGAAGCTGTCGCAGATGTCTTTTTAGTGGGAGCAGTCAGTTGCTCGACGGTTAATTCGATTTGGGAATCCGGTTCATTGCGAAGAGTCGGAAAAAGAATGACGTCTTTGATGGTAGGAGAGTCGGTTAAAAATTGAGTTAACCGATCAATTCCCATACCCCAGCCGGCAGTGGGCGGCATGCCGTATTCCAGAGCCCGAATATAATCCCGGTCAAGGACCATAGCGTTTTGGGCGCCTTCACCTTCCAATTTTTCTTCTTCTTGCCAACGCTCATACTGATCTACCGGGTCGTTTAACTCGTTGTAAGCTTTAAGAAGCTCAGTGCCGCAGGCCAATAGCTGGAAAGAGGCAATTTTTGAGGGGTCGTTTTCTTTACGCTTGGCCAGGGCTATCATTTCGGCGGGGTAGTCGGTTAAAAATAGCGGACCGATGAGTTTAGGCCGAACATGTTCTTTGTAAAGCGCATCGAAGTGAGCACCAAGACCATAGACTCCATTTAAATCAAGTTTTATATTTTTAGATTTTATATCGCTTAAAAATTCCTTGACAGATTTAAGTGAGTCAATATCAACTGAGGTGTGTTCTAAAATTGCGTCACGAAAAGTCAGGCGGGGAAAAGGAGCGGCGAAACTGAGGTCGTGACCCTGATAGGTGACAGTACTGGAACCGTTGGTTAGATTTACCAGGTGAGCAATAAGCTCCTCAGTAAATGACATGAGTACGTCATAATCAGCATAAGCCCAATAGAATTCAACTTGGGTAAATTCGGGATTATGAAAGCGGGACATGCCTTCATTTCTAAAATCGCGTGAAACTTCATAAACTTTTTCAAATCCACCAACGATTAAGCGCTTAAGATAAAGCTCGTCGGAAATACGCAGGTACATATCCTGGTCGAGCGCTTGATGATGGGTAACAAAAGGCCGGGCAGAGGCACCTCCATAAATCGGCTGAAGGATAGGAGTCTCCACTTCCAAAAAGCCATGATCGTCTAGGAAGTGACGAAGACCGGTTAATATTTTTGCTCTTAAAATAAAGAGCCTTTGAACATCGGGATTAATGGCTAAATCCAGATAGCGTTGACGGTAACGTTCTTCTATATCAGTTAAACCATGCCATTTTTCAGGAAGCGGACGAAGATTTTTACTAAGTAATTGATACTCATTTACATCAACCGTAACCTCACCAGCGCTGGTAGTAATCACCATTCCTTTGACGCTAATAATGTCCCCCACATCAAAGTTAGTTAGGAAATCCATACGGTCACCTAAGACTTTTTGCTGAAAAAAGAGTTGGATCTTACCAGTCTGATCCCGAAGATCAGCAAACAAAATTTTTCCGTGTCCCCGTATTCCCATGATACGACCAGCCAGGACGACTTCTTTACCCAAAGAAACGCACGCTTCAAGACAAGTTTGCTTAAGGGTTAAATTAGGTTGGGGAAAAGGATTAACGCCTGATTGTTTTATTTTTTTTAACTTCTCAAGACGTTGGCCGATTAAATCTGACATTGAGTTATTTTAAAGGACAGCGGTGATTTTGTATGTAATAGAGCCAACCGGAGCTTCAACATTAAACTGATCGTTAACTTTTTTACCCATTAGAGCTTGGCCTAAAGGTGACTGATCAGAGATTTTATTGGCAGCAGGGTTGGACTCCAAATGAGAGACAATGTTAAATTCTTTTTCGGAACCATTAGCAATGGTCACCTTGACTCTCGATCCTACTTGAATAACCCCATTTTTGTTTTCAGTAACAATTTCAGCATTAACCAAAGCTTCTTCAAGATGTGAAATTTTTTCGTTAACGACTTCTAATTCTTCTTTCAACTGAGTGGCTAAGCCGTCTTCGCCATTTTCATCAGGAAGGGCAACTTCTTCAATCTGAGTGATTAAATGGTCACGCTTTTGGCGAAAGAGTGCTAGCTGTGAATCCAGTTCAAGAAATCCTGCCTGAGTTAGTAGTGTTCTGTTGTTATTGGTGCTCATAGTAGCAAAAAAAACCTCCCAGTAATGTAGAAGGTGGAAATAACAGCCACCTTGTCTATTTGGTGAGGCAAATAATAATGGACATAGCGTTACCGGTAATAAAACGGTCATTAGATTGACCAAGTCGGTTATTAAACGCTATTTGTACCACTGCGGAATGTATATTAGAAAAATGATGACGATTTGTCAAATCAAACATACTATATATGTATTTTTATTAACAAAGATTTGGGGTTTGATAGAATTGAATGTGTGGGATTTATTAAGAGTCAGACCAAAAAAAAGAAGTATAAAAAAACCAAGAGGTAGCGGGGTATTGTTTAATAACCCCGGTAATTTAGCACAGTGGGTTTTTAGTGCAGCCAATGTAGTTATTGTCGTATCAATCGTTTACCTTGGTTATTTGTATCAACCATTGGTCGCGTCCTACGTTAGAGTCAGATTGTTTTATAAACCGGGACCCAAACAAGTGAGATTAGAGCCAAAACCGACAACTTCAATTAATCAGGTTACAGGTAACTTAAAAATTTGGAACTATGAAATTGAAATACCAAAGATTGGGGCGAGGGCTAAACTGGCTACAAAAATTTCTCCATTTAATGCCAGTGAGTATTTAAAAGTACTTGATGAGGGAAAAGTGGCTCATGCCCAGGGGACACCCCTTCCTGGAGAAGAAACCGGACAGGCTAGTTTTATATTTGCCCACTCAACCAGTCAGGGGTTAAGCAGAGTCAGGAATAACGCTGTATTTTATATGTTAGGAGATTTGGTGGTTGGCGATCAGATGGTAATTAGGCGAGGAGATGAGTCTTTGGTTTACGCAGTAACCGAGAAAAAAATTGTATCGGCTAGTGACATTAGCTATTTAAATTACCGAGACGACGCCAAGACCAGTCTGATTGTACAAACCTGTTGGCCGCTTGGTACAGATTGGCGACGATTGTTAATAATGGCCAAACGGATCTGATGGGCGAAAAATTAGAAAGAAGAATGAGGCAGATTATTAGTATAATTGAGTATGGATACTAATACGAAGGTAGAGTTAATTGGCAGGAATTGCCAAGAAATAATAACTCGGGAAGATTTGGTTTACTTACTTGATAAGGGGACTCCACTGTCGCATTATATTGGTTTTGAAATTTCGGGACTGGTACATTTGGGTACCGGTTATTTGTCGATGGGTAAAATTGCTGATTTTATTGCGGCTGGTGTAAAGTGTCGAGTATTTTTGGCAGATTTCCACACATTTTTAAATAATAAATTGGGTGGCAACTGGGAGAACATTAGATGGGCCTCGGAAAATTACTTTAAAGAAGCGCTGATTGGGTCACTGAAATGCTTTGGACTTAGGGGTGATGAGGTGGAATTTATTTCAGGCAAGCAACTCTATGAATCTAACCCTCAACACTGGCAGAATTTTATGGAAATTGGGAAACAGGTAACATTATCACGAAACTTAAGATCGATTTCGATTATGGGTAAAAAACAGGGAACGGATGTGGATATGGCGACTTTGTTTTACCCACCACTTCAAGTGGCTGATATTGTGACAATGGGAGTCAACTTGGCCCATGCGGGAATGGACCAGAGGAAAGCCCATGTAATAGCCAGGGAGGCGATTAAAAAAATTCCAAGGAATCACATGACACCAGTAGCAATTCATCAGAATCTAATTGCCGGACTGAGTGGACCGGAGGCGGGTACCAACGATGATGAATCATTGAAAATGAGTAAATCAAAACCAAACAGTGCGATATTTGTTCACGACACTCCAGATGAAATACGGAATAAAATTAAAAAGGCCTACGGGCCACCTAAGATCGTGGAATTTAACCCCTTACTTAATTGGGTCAAAACACTGGTGTTTTGGGGAAGTGAGAGTGGCGAGTTTAAAATTGAGCGACCCGAGAGGTTTGGGGGCGATGTAACTTACACTACGTTGGCCGAAATTGAGAGCGATTACCGTCAGGATAAACTTTTTCCACTGGATTTAAAGAATGGTTTGGCTGAGTGGTTGATTGCCAAGTTGGAGCCAGCCAGAAAACATTTTGAGGGTAAAGAAGAAGTAATTACTCGAATGAAAGAACTAATGGCGGGTAATTAACTGGCGAGAAAAACGTAACTGAGACAAGTGCCGGAACCAACCAAGATAAGTACCAATTTTATACATAATCTTTAGGTCGTTAATTAAACCTTTAATACCAAATTTGGATATTTTGTAACTTTGACTTAAACCAGCTAGCCTGGTGCCACAAATTTTATAGTGGCCAAATAGTAGCGAGTTCATTTGGGCTTCAACTAAAAATCCATTAATGTAGCCAACATGATTAAGGGATTTCCGGACAATGGGTGAAAGAGTTTTATTGAAACAACGAAGGCCGCTGTAGGCGATTGAATAACCGGTTAACTGAAAAATTGGCAGTAAACCAGTAACTTCACCAATTAACATATTACATTGTTTGCGAATTACCGGTTGAGTCAATAACTTTATATGACTTGAAGTTAAACCAAGTAAATCACTGTCAAGAAATAATATTATCGGACACTTGGCTGCTGCCAGGCCTGTTTTTAGGGCCAAAGATTTTCCAAGATTCTGGGGATGGCGAATTAAGGTAAGATGTGGGTGGAGCGAAGTTAGTGAATGAGGCAAGGGAGGATTTGAGCCGTCATCAACAATAACTACCTGGCCAATTACTGACTGATTAAGAACAGAGATGATGGTTGGGAGAGTTGAGGCGTCATTGAAACATGGAATTACGACGGAAACGGAATGGTAGGCGTTCACAGTTGGTTAATTTTAGCAGCTTGAAGGCGGCGGTAACGATTAGCAAAGCGATGGGCTTCGTTGCGGATTGATTCGAGTAAAAGAAGTGCTTGAGAATGTTTGGGTAAGCGGACTTCTTCAAAACCACGTTCGGTTTTAATTACAATCAGTTCTTCCTTTTTGGCCAAACCTATAACCGGGATATGGACTTGGGCCAAATCAAGGGCTTGGGTGGCAGCAGTTACTTGAGGTTTACCCCCGTCAACTAAAAAGAGGTCAGGATAAGGCCACTGAGGGTTTTTGAGGCGCCGGTAGAGGACCTCACGGATCATGAACTGATCATCCTGGCTAATTTTGGTGTTTACCCGATAGTGGCGGTACTGGGCGCGATCCATGATACCTGTTTCCCAAACAACCTGGGAGCCAGAAAAATACTTGGCGCCTAAATTGGAAATATCAAACCCTTCAATTTTGTTGATTACGGTCAGTTTGAAATAGGGGGAGAGGACGGACATGAGTTCGTGGGTGGCCCGACTGGCTAAATCATCGTGTAAATTAACTGATGAATATAGCTTGTTTAAGTGATGCCAGCCAGAAATAATGTAATTAAATGAGAATAATTGATTTCGAATGATGAGAGCGGTTTCAAAGTCTTCTAGTTTTACGGCGGTTTTCATTTCCTTTTCCCAACGGCGAACCAGGTAAGTAAAGTTTCCGGAGAGGATTTTTTTTACGTAACCTATATTGCGACGATAAGTTTTAGGATCAGGGGTAGGTCCGGGGCAGAGATTTAGATGACAATACAAACACTCCCGTGTTGGGTGAGCTTTAAGACCATAAAAGGGAAAAATGCGTCTGAGAACGTTTAGTAGGCGACGAACTGAACCCCCATCAGGAAAAGGCCCATACCACAAAACTCCGGGGGGGATGTTGGCCCGATGAGAGGGAAAAATGCGAGGTAGAGTGTCGTGGGTAATACATATATAGAGGTAACTTCGGTCATCTCGAAGTTGGGAGTTGTATTTGGGTAAATATTTTTTAATTAGTGAGGCTTCGGTAATCAGTGCTTCAATTTCTGAGTCGAGGTTGATAGTTTCAATTGAGGTAATTTGGGAAACCAGAAGTTTAGTTTTGGGACCGAGAGCGTCGTCGCGTTGCCAGTACTGATTGACCCGGCGTTTGAGGTTGATGGCCTTACCCACATAAATTATTTCTTGGTTAGAATTACGGTAAATATAGACTCCGGGAGTAGTGGGCAGTGATTCTAGGGTTTTTTTGATACTTTCCAACATAAGTTATTATAACTAAATCATGACTTGGGTAACTTTGGATGTTTTGAATATATAACTTCGGAACCGAATTCTGATATATTGTGTGATAGAATACGCCACCTATTATTAATACGTAAATGTCCACATTTCTTAGTATTGAAAAATGCCCTAACGGAGTGGAGTTTCCTATTTTAAATAGTATGGTAGGGAGTTTTCAGCTAATTAAAGGATCGATAGCTGTAGGACCAGTTGTGGTGTGGGATTGTATAGGGTTAACAAAAGTTACTGCATTTGGAGATGGTGTTAAGCTACTGGGATGGGAAGGCTTTCAGATTAGAAATGAGGTTCAAGTCCACAACGAACTTAGTAATAACGGAAAGAAACACAATAGTAGGCGTACTACTGCAGATACGGTATATGATGCTTGGGTTAAAAATGGAACAATTCAAAGAAGAAGTGTGGTTTATGAATCAAGAAGCGAAGGATGGTTGGCCTTAGGGTTTGAAAGTTGTTTGTATAGAATAGAGAGGCGAAGCGAAACGATTGTAAATGATGGTCAGTTAATTTACCTGAGAGGGAGATAAGTGTTTTTTGAGGTATTGGCCTGTTTACTTAATGTAATTTTGTGATATTATTTGTTATGGTTAATATCGAAATTAAAAATAGAGGTGGCAGCGAATTATTAAAAAGTACGGCAGTGGAAACTGTTATAGCAAGAGACCCCGGTGTCGGGTTTCAGGTTTTTGGGGAAACAGCAACAATAATGATAAATCCTATAGTCAGACCAATAACCGGCTTATCTATAAATACGGAAGGTTCTCCGAGTCAAAGACTAACATTAACGCAAGCCGTAGACGGTTTACCTCTTTTAGTTCTTGCTTTTAATGGTGTGCCTGGTGATTTAGTTGAACTATCT
>JBAYFX010000004.1:0-47091 GCA_041666965.1 Candidatus Shapirobacteria bacterium | reverse complement strand
CTGAAGCCATTCGCCACGATTCCATTCCTGCTTATGCTTTTCATTCCGTCCTTCAGTACCCCTATTTTTATATACTTATCGGCGCTGGCATTCTTTTTATTACCGGTTCTTTTTCCAAAAAATATCTTTCAATTTTGTTTTTTCTTATCTATCTGTTTTCTTTAGCTAACTTTCTTGATTTTTATTTTTTTAAATATCCGGTATACCAACCGGAAGGTTTTGCTTTTAGCCGCCGACTGGTCGCCCACTATCTGGCTCTTGAGTCCACCACCGGCCGTAAAATAACGGTCCTGACTCGCGAACCCGACAGTTTGTTTAGAAATTACTTATTTTATAACCAACTATACCGCCGTCAATCTTATGATTCTGTCAAATCAATTTATGGCCAAAGCCGAAATCACATTGTTTTTAACAATATTACTTTTTCCTCAGACGACCGCAATTATCAACCCACTACTTCCGAGACCTTAGTTGTCGAGCGAACTCTGACTGAACATAACTTCTTTCCCTCTAAATTTTCAATCAACCACTTGGGTGACGCCCATGAACTGTTTTCCATATTTAACGGCCAAACTTGCTTTGGGCTTAAATTAGATTCCTTTTCCCACAATTTAAATTTTATGGATTTATCTGTTGAAAAACTTTCACCGTCTCAGTTTTGTTCCAAATTCATTAGCCTTACTTTCAATTAAGGGAGTTTGATAATTTGTGCCGCCTTATATTCCTTCAATGGGCCGTTAACCAGCCACCTCTTTCCGCCAACCGCTACCACCTGGCCTAATGTAATATCAGGCGAGGTCCATAATACCGTATTTTTTAGCTTTTCATCTTGAGCCCAAATAACCTTACGAAACTCAAACTTGTCAAAGTTAAAATCCCTACTGCCGTTATCGTAACTCCAATTTCTATCTTCTTTGTACTTTTGGACTTCTTGGGGTGGATATTTTCCATAAAACATTAAAAAGATATAACCCTGAGCCTGAGATGTATCAACAATGACTTTTTGGGCATTTTTAGCTTCCACCATTAGTTTTTCTACTCCTTCTTTAAATCCACCCGGTTGGTAATCCATATAGTTCTCAGTTACCGCATACACCAACTCGTTGTTTACTAAAAATATCGACTGAAATCCAAATGCCACAACTAGTAAACCAAGCGCCACCTTCTTCCACTTAATAACATCTAACATTCCCACAATTCCCACAACCGCCGTTATTTCAATAACCATCAACATATTAACCGCCCTTAAAGTATGAAACCAATTCCAAGTGATCACCGTCGGGGTCACTCCTGCCAAAAATATATAAAATAAGTTTCGATACTCTCTGTTTTTTAACTGTCTTAGCACCAAGACTAACCCCGGAATAAAAAATATTGTTTCAATAAAACCAATATAATGAATACTAGGTATGAACTGAACTGAATTCCGAATCCAATGATATAAAGTCGGCCCAAAATTAGCCGGGCTAATAAACGACAACGCGTGTCCACTA
The DNA here is from genome assembly GCA_041666965.1 of Candidatus Shapirobacteria bacterium. Lineage (GTDB taxonomy): Bacteria > Patescibacteriota > Microgenomatia > UBA12405 > UBA12405 > JBAYFX01. Next base: position 45,598 of record JBAYFX010000004.1, on the reverse strand, counting down.
AGTGTGCCAGCCAAATAATAAATTGGGTTATTCATTATCCAATCAATTAAGCCTCCTCTAAATACTTCTTTTGAAATATATGGGTAAAACCTCCCAATGTTTTCTTGGCCAAGTCGAGTAGTCACATTCCCCGCACCGCTTATTGTCATTACTGTCAACACACTAATTATTATTACCCCCGCTGTCAACCCGGCTTTTTTCCAATTAACCTGGCCCAATTGTTTTTTTATAATTATTTGTAGCGGGTCGGTTATTAAAAATATAGCCAATAGGGGAGCGGCCACCCGGGCACTATGGTAGCTTAAAACTGCCCCAATCATCATTAGGCTACCGGTCAATAGTAATTTTGCGTTTTCCTTTTCCTTCATACCTTTAATCCACCACCAAACTCCGAAACTAAAAAATGCCATCGATAAATTCGATTCCAGTGCCACCCGGGAGAAATGTAACCTCAGTGGCCCAAGTCCCAATAGTCCAACCATGATTAAAGCTAACCATTCACTAGCTATATATGTTCTCAAAAGCCACCACAAAGGAATAAGTGCCAAAGTACCGGCAATTGCTGAAATCATTCGGATACTACTCTGACTTAAACCCATAATTTTGACGGGAATTATACTTAAATAACTATATAAAGCTGGCTTATAATCCTCAAAAGACCTCAAAGTCAGCGGTAGTTTGTAACCAAAGTCGTCTTTCCCAGTCGTTAGTAAACTGTAAGCGTTATACCCTAGTGATGCCTCGTCCCAGTTAATCGAAGCGGGAGATTTATCACTCCCCACAATTCTTAAAAGAAAATTAAGTAAAAGAATTATTATTAAGACAAAATTTTTCATAATTTTCGAACCACGATAACTCTTTCACCATACCCATAAGCAATCGAATCCCGAATATCAAAATAATCCAAAACTTCATAACCACTTTCTTCCATAACTTTCTCCCAGTCACTTGTAAAACTATTTTTAAAACTACTTCCTAAAAACTCTCCAATAAAACCAGTATATATTTCGTCTTTGATTTTGACCTGAGGAACTCCAAAAACAAAATTTCCACATCTATTTTTTAAATAATATTGACAATACTTTTGGCTATTTCCCAACACATCCGTCACATATACCTTATTGCTGTCCATTTCACCTAATCGCCGATAAATTTCTTTATACAATATTGGTCGGTTATCAAGCCAATAATCAGGCCTAATAATCAAGTCTCTTCCCATGGCCATTATTCCGTACATCAAAACAAGTGCGCCTCCCCAACCCAACCATTTGTTGTAACCAAAGAGTGCTTTTAGTCCTTCTCCAATAATCAAAGCCATTCCAGGAACCAGCCAGGCGAAACGTAGGTAATATGGTCCGCCACTTATCCAAAAATGAACAACACCGGGAATCAACCAAATCCATCTACTTCTGTTTTTACTAACAGCCAATCCTAATAAAAATAACCATACAGCTGGCCACACAAACATGGTTAATGTTTTCCTAAATAGGGGATGAATCTCTCCAAAAAATATTGACTCAAAATCAGCTACCGCCACCAACTCCTTCCAAATCCTGGATCCGCCGATAGTTAACTTATTAGTAGCCAGCCTCCTGATTTTAAATGGTATCTCAATTTTACTTGTCAAGCTATCCTCTTGGGTAAACCTTCGAATTACTTCCACCTTTACGTCATTGGGTTTGGCTACCTGCCAAATAGATGCACTCTTAAAACTACTTACACCTACCCCCACCAATAGTATCAACCAACTTAGATACATTACTTTTGAGTTTTTAATACCCAAACTAGCCAAAAATAAAGATAATAATAAACTTTCCCCGGGGTACCCCAACCAGACTCCCCACAAACCAAATGACGTTAAAATTAATGTCAAAGTTAGCCAGTCATTTTTTATTTTTCCCAACCACAATCCTCCTATTATCAATCCCATTGTTATTATTCTTAGGCCCCACCCGTTCAAATACTTTCCTAACTGAAACTCCGTAGGCGGATAGTTAACCCAAATTGCCAATACTATCCACATCGCCACCATTACCACTAAGCTAATTCCCCAATAATTTTGCCTCAATTTTGGTATAAAATAACTCAAGATCATGTTTCTTAAGCGTATTTTAGCACTCCCGCTACTCTTTTCTTTGGTAGTTATTTTTATTACCCGTTTTAATAATCTCGTGTCTCTGCCGCCTTCACTTTTTTCTGATGAGGTAGATGCCCAATACCAAGCCCTCTTTTTCAATAAATTTGGAAGTGATTATTATGGCAATTTGCTTCCCACCCACTTCCATTCTTTTTCCGATTGGCGCACACCTCTCTCAATTTATGCCACCGCGCTAGTTCAAAAATTAATCCCACTGCTAGCCCCAATATCCTCCCGGGTTGCTTCGGCTGTACTTGGTACTTTTTTAATTCTGGCTTTATTTAAATTGTATTCCCTGTTTTACAAAACCTCGAAACCCATATTTTTTCTCCCTATTCTTTTTTCCCCCTGGCTAATCCACTTTAGCCGCACTGGCTTTGAAGTTACTGGCATGCTCTTATGTCTCACCCTGGGCCTTTATTTTTGGTTTAAGTTTCTTACCACCCGTCGCCTACCACATTTTCTACTATCCCCCATATTTCTAATACTCTCCGCCTATTTCTACAGTACCTCCAAACTATTTGTTATCTTTATTTTTCTATTTTTTGCTATTTGGTTTCGCCAAATCTTTTCTCTTCCTCGCCATTTTCTGCTATCTCTATTTTTAGTATTGCTAATATTTTCATTTCCTTTGGCCAAAGACACTTATTTAGGTCACGCCGGTTTTCGCTTTTCTTATATTAATATTTTTTCCGAACCCCAATTAGCCAAAACTGTTGATTATGCCCGTTATGAGGATATTTATACCAGCCATCTGGGCCAAATAGGTGTAGTTCCTCCTAAAGCGTCATTAATTTTTCATTGTCGCCCCCAACTAATATGGCAAACATTTTACCGTAACTACATTTCCTCCTTTTCCACTGACTTTCTACTCTTAACCGGTGACACTAATCTTCGTCACGGCTTTTCCCAATACGGCAATTTCTTTTTGATCGACTTAATTCTAATCATTTGGGGGTTAGTTACCACCCTCATCTCCAAAAACCGCTCTCGAACCGATCTCTTTTTTCTTCTTTTACTTATTGCCTCCCCCATACCCTATGCCTTAACGCGCGACTCTCTTGGCCCTCACGCCACCCGCCTCATTATTATGGTAATTCCCGCTTTTTACTTTCTTTTTAAGTCGCTTTCAAAATTCAAACCAGTCACATCTTACTTGGTATTTTTTATTTATGTGATTTCCTTTATACCTTTTTGGCATTTCTATACACTTCATTACCCCCAAATTTCCGCCCGCACCTGGCACTCCAATTTAAAAGAAGCCGTAATAGCCGCCAAAAATTATTCTCCCTCTACCATCTTCTTCTCCAACTCTGTTGAACCATTTATGCCATTTTTCCTTTATTATTGGCCCTATCTTCCCCAAGACGGCCAAGTCCCATCACACTTATCTTCAGTCACGCTTGATGGTTTTGATGGCCAAACGCTCGATCATCAGTATTACTTTGGTCAAATTAATCTTGCCAATTTTTTGCCCAAGCCAGGTGCCATTATTGTCATCGATACTGATTCTCTTAAGTCATTCCCCAACTGGGAATCCAAATTTCACCTTGTAACCCAAGTAAATCGTCAATACATCGCAGCCCCAGACTTTTATCTAATTTCACCCAATGACTAAGTTCGCCTTTTTCCTCTTATCCATTTTTGCTCTATTCTCTGTTTATCGCCTCCTACCGTCAGGTATTCACACCTTTTCCGACGAAATGCACATCTTTAGGGTCTACGATTACTATCTTTGTCTTAAAGACGGCCAGCTTCCCTGCCGCCACACTCTTACCTCTGGTTTTGGTTATGGCTCTCCTACTGCTAACTTTTACCCTCCACTCCTTTACCTTACCTCATCGCTTTTTCAGTCATTTTCTATTTCTGCTGCCGACAGTCTTAAGTTAATTATCATTCTGTCTGCATTTATTAAAATCTTTGGTGCTTATTTACTAGCTTTTTTAATTTCTAAAACCGTCCCCATCGCCCTATTAGCTTCAACGGCTTATCTTTTTACCCCCTACGCGGCTGTTAATATTTTTGTCCGCGGCGCCTTTGCTGAAAACCTAGCCCTTTCACTACTCCCCCTGGTTCTCTATTTCCTAATTAAATTTATTCGCTCTCCCTCCCGTTTAACTTTTCTTGCGATTATCTTTCTTAGCCAGTTGTTTCTGCTTTCCCACCACCTAACTGTTATTTCCACTCTTCCTATATTTGCGTTGTTTCTCATCTATAACCGTAAATTTATATATAAAAATTTACGTTGGTTCCTTCTTTATATATTGTTTACCTTCCTACTTTCCGCTTGGTTTTATTTACCCCTAATTTTTGAAACTTCCCAAATAAGCCTGTCCTCACTAACTGGTGGTTACTTTAATTTTAACAATCATTTCGCCAGCATTTATCAACTATTTATCCGTTCCTTTTGGGGTTACGGCGCCTCACTTTGGGGGCCAGATGATGGTTTATCTTTTCAAGTCGGTTATCTTCATTGGTTCCTGCCTTTATTACTTTTTGTTTATTTTCTACTCAAGCGCCACCTTAATCGGTTATTTCTGGGATTTTTAGGCTTGGGTGTATTCTTTCTTTTTTTAACTCACCAGCGTTCTTTATTTATCTGGCAGCTTTTCCCAGCTTTAGCCATTTTCCAGTTTCCCTGGCGATTTTTAGGCCCGGCTGTATTTTGTTTTTCCCTATCTCTTGCTTTTTTAAAACTAAAATCAGTTTATACTTATATTTTAGTTCTTTTATTTATTGCCTTTAACTTATCTTTTTTCCGTCCGGATTTATGGCGCTCAGCATCCAACTTAAATCTTCTTAATCCAGTTAGTTTACCTTCGCTTTCTGGTCAGGCAATAGGGGATTATTGGTACAAACTTGCCGGGTCTCTTCCCACATCTCCCGCCCCCGCTACTCCCAATCTACCTACTTCTGTTAAATTAACCCGCTTCACTAAGTCTACCTCCATTTACTCTTTTTCCTATTCGTCCCCAAACTCTTTTTACACCACCTTACCCTTGGCCTTAGCCCCCCAGTTATATTATCGACTGGATTCCATCCGCCTACCTCCACTTACTTCTACGACAATTAACCTGCCCTCAGGTGCTCACACTTTTACAGTCCTGGTCGGCAAAACCCGCCTTCAATATTTAAGTGAATTTTTTAGCCTGTCTTCCTTGGTGGTCATGTTGCTTGTTTTGCTACCCCATGACCGCAAAATTTAATATTATTTTTATTGTTGTAGTATTTAGTTTTGCTACCCTAACTCGCCTGCTCTGGCTCCCATCTTTACCCTCCTCGTTAAATTGGGACGAAATTAGCCACGGCTACAACGCCTACAGTTTAATCGAAACCGGCGCCGATCAGTGGGGACAGCAGTGGCCGATTTTTAATTTCCGCGCCTACGGTGATTACCCCACTACCCTTTATATGTATCTTTCAATACCCTTCATTAAGCTTTTTGGCCTCAACGCCCTCTCTATTCGCTTACCCTCAGCTTTTTTGGGAATTGGCATCGTTTTATTGCTGGCTCATTTTGTTTTCTTAATTTTAAAAACCAAAAGCTCTTTTTATCTCACACTGCTTCTTTCTTTAACCTCTCCGTTTCTTATCTTTACCTCCCGAGCCGTTTACCAGTCAACCCCAGCTCTTTTTCTCCTGCTACTCTCGCTTTATCTATTTTATACTCCAAAGCGTTTTGTCTGGGGTTTGATTCCACTCTTTCTATCTCTTTTTGCCTACCATAATACCCGTCTAATTTCTCCTCTAATCCTTCTGGTTATCTTGTTTTTTAACCACCGTAAGTTAAACCTTAGACCTCTTCTAATCCCTTTAGTCCTATTTTTTTTGGGTAGTGCCCTTGTCTACTCTCAACTTCTTTTTGGCCCAGCCTCAGCCCGCTCCCGTTGGGTAGGCATCATCACCCCCGCCTCCATAAACGAGATCAATATTTTAAGAAATAATTCCCACCTTCCCGCACCTTTGCCTCGCCTGGTTTACAATAAACCTGTCTATTTTGCCACTACTTTTTCCAAAAATATCGTCTCTTATCTCAACCCCATACCACTCTTTATAACGGGCTCTGCCCATTACCAATTTAATTTACCTAACTTTGGCCTTTATTATCCCATCTTACTTCCATTTTTTTACATCGGGTTAATGTTTTTCGTCCTTAACTGGCGACAAGCTGTCTCTTGTCAAATCTTAGTACTTTTTTTAGTATCTTTAATCCCTTCCGCTCTCACCACCGGCGATTTCCCTTCCCTACGGCTAACTACCGCCTTGCCGTTTTACTTTCTTTTTATTATTAAAGGACTGGAAATGTTTTTCTCCCGTTTCCCCCGTTACACCAAGCCTATATTCTTCATTGCTTTGTTCGTTTCTTTTGGACTTTTTATTTATCGCTATGTTTATGTGTTCCCCCGCGCTTACGCTTTCGCCTGGCAAGATGGCTACTCTCAATTAGTCACTGCCCTAAAGCCACGCTATTCCCTATATCAAAATATATTTATCACTAAAAAGTATGGAGAACCTCATCAATTTATTCTTTTTTATTGGCCCATATCACCCGCGTCTTATCAGTCTGACCCCAATTTGAAGTGGGACTTTCACGCTGACTGGTATTGGGTTAACGCCTTTGACAAATTTGTGTTCTACAATGATTGGGAAATCCCTACTGTCCCTCAGGGCTCACTTTTAGTCACCTCCTCGTTACTCCCGCCGACTTCTCCGTTACAATTAATCCAAACTATTACCACCACCAACCACCAACCAGCTTTCTATCTATATGAACACTAAAGTCTATTTACTATTACTATTTTTAGTTTTTGCTCTAGGACTAACGTTACGCTTATATAAATTAACTAGTTATCCACCATTATTGTGGGACGAGGCCGCTATCGGCTACAACGCCTATAGTCTCCTACTTACCGGCGCCGACGAGCATGGCGTCTCCTGGCCTCTAATTTTTAAGTCCTTTGGCGACTATAAGCCCGGTCTTTACATCTACCTGACTCTCCCCTCGGTAGCAATATTTGGCCTAAATACTTTCGCTGTCCGCTTCCCCTCAGCTCTTATCGGTTCCCTAACCGGTGTCTTACTTATCCATTTTCTTCGTCGTCGTGGTTTACCACCACTTCTTTGTTTTCTAACGGGCTTGTTTGTAGTTTTTTCTCCATTCAATCTTCATTTTTCCCGTGGTGCTTGGGAAACTAATCTGCTATCTTTTCTTCTCCTTTTATTTGTAACTCTTTTTTCCTCACGACGTTACTTTTTGTCAGCCTTAGTAGCCGGGGTAAGTCTTTATAGTTACCAGGCCGCCAAGCTCATTGTTCCCCTAATAATGCTCGCCTCGGCTGTAACTTTTCCTCCACTATTTAATCTTAAAAATGTTTCCCGATTCTTTTTGCCCCTATTTGTTCTAGCCATCCCCCTGCTTCTTGGTTTACTTAACGCTGATTCATCCAGGCTTAAAGTTGTTAGTCTCTTTTCTTATCCTCCCGCTCTCACCGAAACCAATCAAATAATTACCGAGGGTGGTCAGCTAGATTACAATCTGCTTCACAATCGCTCAGTTCATTATTTATATCAATTCCTTAGCCGCTACTTTAACCATCTTAGTCCTAAATTTCTTTTCACCTCAGGTGATTGGCCCAATCCCCGTCACTCCGCCCCCTACCTTGGTTTACTATTATTACCATCTATATTTCTCCTTCCCTTAGGACTATTTCACCGTTTTACCCCCCGCAATAAACCTATATTTATATTCTTCTTTCTCTGGTTAATTTTTGCCCCAATTCCTTCTGCCTTAACCCGTGATTCAGTTTCCGCCGTCCGCTCCCAATCGCTGTCTATTCCCCTAGCTTTCTTTTCTGCTTTAGGTGTCTACTATTTATTTAACATTAAATCCAGGTTTCTAAAATACCTGTCTTTAGGTTCTGTATTTATTGTTGCCTCCTTCAGTTTTGTCCTATATCTAGACTCTTACTACAACCATTTGGTTCGGGTCACCCCCTTTGATTGGTTGTATGGTAACCGGCAAGCCTCAGAATTATTAATTGAAAATCAATCGAAATACCAGCACCTTTATTTTTCTGATTTTTACGGCCAACCATACATCTTTTATCTTTTTTACTCCGGTTACTCTCCCGCCCGCTATCAGTCTTCTTCTAGCTTTTCCCAGTTCGGACCTGACACTGGCAGTGTTTCCCAAATTGACAACATTACTTTTGGTCCCATTAATTTTAGTCAACTCTCCCGCTCATCTAGTGTTTACGCTGTTATTAGTTTTGATGAGGTTATGCGCCAAGGGATTAATCTAGACGACTTAACTCCAATTTCTTCCATTAATAATCTGTCTACCTACTATGTCTACCACCGCCCTTAATCGGCTCCTAATCACCATTCTAGTTTTGATTTCTGTTCTGGTTCGTTTCTGGTCTATTGGTACATATCCTGCCCTAAACCCAGACGAAGCCGCCCTGGGTTACAATGCCTACAGTCTCTTGCTTACTGGCCGGGACGAGCATGGTGCCGTCTGGCCACTCCACTTTAAATCTTTTAGCGATTACAAACCTGGCGGTTACGTCTACCTGGATTTACCAATTATTGCTGTATTTGGTCTCAATACCCTGGTTGTTCGCCTTCCCAATCTGTTCCTTAGTCTTGTTGGCTTGTTTTTCTTCTATCGTCTTTTGATTCTGCTAACTAAAAACTTCTCTTTTGCTTATATGGCTACCTTATTATTGTCGCTCTCTCCCTGGCATATTCATTTCTCCCGCGGTGCTTGGGAAAGTGGCAGCGCCTTGTCTTTAATTATTATTGGTACTTACTTTTTTTATAGTTATCTAAATACCCGTCATTTAAGTCGACTACTTCTTTTTGTGTTAATGTTTGCTAGTTCGCTTTATTTATATCATTCCGCTCGAATTGTGTCGCCACTTCTGGCCATTTCCTACTTTTTAATTAACATTAAATCTTTAGTAAAATTTCCTAAACACTTAATTATTTCACTGGTTTTTGGACTCTTTTTAGTTACTCCGGTTTTAGTATCTTTCGTTAATAGCGGTGGAGCTGCCCGCTTTGGTGGTGTTGGCTTTACCGCCGATCCCGGTCCCCGCTCCCGGTCCGAAGAACTCCTCAATCATCATGTAACAACATTAAGTTTGACTGACAGAGTTTTACACAACTATCGCCTAGAATATGGTTTGGCCTGGCTCGACCATTATTTGTCTCACTTTAACTTTAACTTTCTCTTTTTGGTAGGTGACGAAGTACCCCGTTCCAAGGTACCCCAGGTTGGTCAACTCCTACTAATTACTCTACCCTTATTTATTCTCGGTCTATTTAAGTTAACCAGTTTTCCCAAACTTTTCCCCCTAATTATTTGTTGGCTTTTAGTCTCACCACTTGCTGCTTCGCTAACTTTTCAGTCCCCCTCAGCTCTCAGAGCTCTACCCCTTGTCGTTCCCCTAACTCTAATTACTACTCTGGGTGTCTACACTCTTTTTGAACTTAAATCAAAGCTAATTATTATTCCTTTATTCTTGTTGTTTATTTTTAACTTTATTTATTATGTTGATGCTTATTTTCGTCACTATCAACAACGCTATCCCTTTTCCTGGAACATGGGTACCAAAGAATTAGTAAGCTACCTTAAGCCCCAAATTTCTCAATATCAAAATGTATATATTACCAATGTCTACGACCAACCCTATATTCTCTATCTTTTCTTTTCCCAATACCCTCCCTCTCAGCTCCAACCAAAAATTCAGCTAACTCCTCCTGACAAGTTTGGCTTTTCAACTGTCGATCAGCTTGACAACATTACCTTCCACGTTCCCCCCTGGGATCAAATCCCCCCTGGTTCTTTAGTTGTCGCCGCCCCCTCCGAGTTATCCAATCTTCAGCCCCAAAAAACTATCTCTTATCAAAGCTACCCCCCAACCTTTAAAATATACATCAAATGAAGCCCATAATTTCTGTAGCCATAGCCACCTTCAACGAAGAATCAAACATTTTACGGTGCTTAAAAGCAGTCCACTCCTGGGTGGACGAAATTGTTATTTATGACGCCGATTCAACCGACTCTACTGTCAAACTGGCTAGAACTTTTTCTAAAGTCAAAATTATTTCCGGTCCAAATCACATTATGTTTCATAAAAACAAACAAGCAGCCATAGATAAGTGTCGGGGAAGCTGGATTCTCCAACTAGACGCTGATGAAGTTGTAACTCCCACGCTTGCCCGAGAAATTCAAAAAATAACAAACAAAAACTTTACTAAATACTCCGCCTTTTGGATTAACCGTCGTAACTTTTTTTTGGGCCGCTTTCTAACTAAGGGGGGAGCATACCCCGATCCCACCATTCGCCTTTACCGCCGTGGTAAAGCCTACTTACCCTGCCTAAGCGTTCATGAGCAAGTAACCGTCAATGGTACTATCGGACATTTAACCTCAGTACTGGACCACTATTCTGATCCGACTTTTACCCGTTACTTAGAGCGCAACAATCGTTATACCTCCCACATTGCCCTTGATTTACAAAAAGCCAAAATATACCCATCTTTCATTAACTTTATTAGTTATTTTATTTTTAAACCAATTATCACTTTTTGCTTAATCTATTTTCGCCACAAAGGATACGAGGACGGCTTTCCCGGTTTTGTCTGGGCGTGGTACTCTTCTTTAAGATTTCCTCTAGCTTACACCAAACTATATGAAACCAAAAATAAACATCGCCCTTGATATTTCGCCCCTAAGTGACGGTAACCGCCAACGTGGTATGGGTTATTATTTACGCCACTTAGTTCCGGCCCTAGAAAACGAGATAAATTCTAACCCTGACTATAAATGCTTCAAACTTCTTACCTTCACTCCCCCCCAACCTATCCTTTCCGAGGCCCACATTCTCCACGTTCCTTATTTTCAACCCTTCTTCCCCAGTCTCGCACCGGTTCCCAAGCTTCCCTTTATTGTTACCGTACCCGATCTTATCCCCCTCGAGCTACCCCATCTTTTTCCTGTTGGCATTAAAGGTAGTATTAACTGGTATTTACAAAAAAAGCGTCTACTAAAAGCCAGCTACATAATTACCATCTCCCATTTCTCCAAATATAGCATTACCCGCCACACTTCATTTCCCAAAGATCGCATTTACACCACTTGGCTTTCAGCCCCCGACAACTATCACCCGGTGACCGACACCACCCTCTTAAATAAAGTCAAAAAACTTTACCACCTGCCTCCTCGGTTTGTTTTATATGTTGGCGACATTAATACCAGTAAAAACATTCCCTTATTGGTTAAAACTTGTCAAAGTCTAAACTATCCCCTAGTAATTGCCGGTGCCGCTGCCACAAAATCGCAGGTGGAAAACAATCCCTGGAATAAAGATTTACTTTGGCTTCAAAATCACAAAAACCAGGTGACTTTAACCGGATTTATACCCGACTCAGACATGCCCGCCCTCTATTCTTTAGCCACTCTTTATTGCCAACCCTCTCTGTCTGAGGGGTTCGGCTTGACCCCTGTTGAAGCCATGGCCTGTGGTTGCCCGGTAGTCTACGCCATCGGCTCCTCTTTAACCGAAGTCATGGATTACCAGGGAGAATTCTTTGATCCAACATCTCAAATTAGTTTAAGTCACGCCCTAACTGCCGTCTGGTCCTCTCCCTCATATCAAAAAAAATTATCCCAAGATGGTCTTACGCGGGCGTCAGTTTTTTCTTGGCGCCAAACCGCCTTGCAAACTCTTTCAACCTACCAATTATTGTCCTATGAAATCAAATAATCACTTTTTATCAGTCATTGTCCCTGTATACCGTCAACAAGCCACCATTAAAGCTGATATTACCTCCATCCATCGCACCCTTTCTCAACTCCGCTACAATTTTGAATTAATCGTCGTGGTTGACGGCACCAACATCGATCAGTCTTACCAAAGAGCTAAGGGTTTAAAATTAGCCCACCTAAAAGTAATTGGCTACCCCAATAATTATGGCAAAGGTTACGCTGTTCGTTACGGCATGGCCCATTCCCGGGGGGACTACATCTCTTTTATTGATGCCGGCATGGAAATTGACCCCAATGGAATTTCACTATTAATTGAACACCTGGAATGGTACAAGGCCGATATAGTTTGCGCCTCCAAACGCCACCCTGCCTCGCAAATCAATTACCCACTCGAACGTCGAATATTAAGTTTTTTTGCGCAAACTTTTACCCGGCTTTTTTTAAACCTTCCCATATCCGACACCCAAGCCGGGTTAAAAATCTTTCGTCGTAAAGTACTTGTAAAAACCTTACCTCGTCTTTTAGTCAAACATTACGCTTTTGATTTGGAAATATTAGCTGTCGCCTACCACCTCGGTTTCAAACGAATTTACGAAGCTCCTATCAAATTAAATTACGATTTTGTCTCACTAACCCACGCAGCCGGCCTTAGAGTCATCTGGAGAAGTTTTATCGACGCTCTGGCCGTGTTTTACCGCCTCCGACTCAGGCACTATTATGACGATTCCAATTCCCGACGTTGGTCCTACAATTCCGAATTATCTATGCGGGTCAACACCGGATGAAACCCCTCTTTACCGTTATTATTCCTATTCGTGTCTCTAACCCATATTTAGAAGAAACTCTTGCCGCTCTAAATCACCAAACCTACAAAAATTTTGAATTAATAGTTGTGAGTGACAAAGTGTCGGGGGTTGTCTCGCCCGCCCAAAAAAGAAATTTTGGCGCCAAAAAAGCTAGCGGGGACTATTTGGCATTTCTAGATGATGATTCTTATCCCGCCCCCAACTGGCTTGAAATTGCTCAGGCTCAATTTTCCAAAAACCCTGAGTTGGCAGCCCTCTGTGGCCCTCAGTTAATACCACCTGCCGATGATTGGACTCGCCAGGCTACCGGTTTAGTAGTTAGTAGCTGGTTTGGGAGTGGGGGAGCCGGCCAATACCGTAATTCCCAAAAACCAGCGCGTTTTGTAACGGACTACCCCTCAGTCAATTTAATTGTCAAAAAAACCGATTTTGACGCTGTGTCCGGTTTCGATACTCACCATTGGCCTGGTGAAGATACCATTTTATGCTTAAATATAACCCACTCGCTAAATAAAAAAATTCTCTATCATCCTGATTTAATTGTTTTCCACCACCGCCGTCGGGCCATACTTGATTACTTAACCCAAATTGGCCGCTACGCTCTTCATCGGGGTCATTTTGCCCGGCTATTTCCTCAAACCAGTCTTAAAATCGGCTACCTTTGCCCCACCCTTTTTTTAGCCTATTTACTTATGCTATTGCCATTTTTTTTACTTACTTCATTCTACATAGTGTTTTTACCACTAGCGTTATATTTAATCCTATGTTTTTTCACTTTCCTAATTTTTCTTTATTCTCAACCTCTACTTACTTCACTTTTAGCCATAGTTACCTTAATTAGTTCTCATTTGTATTATGGCTTCTTGTTTCCCCTGGGATTTTTAAAATCAAACTTATCTTTCCAGCCCCACGCTCTAAATCCCTCTACTAATCATTACCAGGGTGGCTAATTAGGCTAAAGTAAATTATGACAAAAATTCTATTTATCCAAAAAGACTTTGAAAATATTGGTATTGAATATTTATCAGCCAATTTAAAATTACACGGACAAGTTGTTGACTTGATTTATTTTTCATATCCCATATCCGATAACTCGCAAAATCAAGCAATAAAAGCAAAAATTGATAGTTTTAAACCTGATATTGTTGCCTTTTCTCCATTTTCATCCCAATTTTGGTGGTCTGTACTTAAATCCCGTTTTATTAAAACTATTAACCCAAATATTTTTATTTTATTTGGGGGCGTCCATGTCAATTCGGTGCCCCAAGAAATTCTTAAGGAAATCGTAATAGATGGCATCATTTTAGGAGAAGCCGATTATACTTTAGTCCAATTTGCTACCAATTTTCATAGTAACTACACAAAAACACCTTCTCTTTGGTTTAGAAAAGGCAACAAAATAGTTAAAAATCCGCTCTCACCGCTAATTACTGACCTAGATATTCTTCCTCCACCTGATAAAGATCTATTTTTTAATCTTATGCCTAAAGGTTTAAAATCCCTACCTTATTCGGTTATGGGAAGTCGCGGTTGCCCTTTTGCTTGCTCATATTGTTCAAATAACATCTATCAAAAACTATATATGGGTCAAAAGCGCCTCCGTTATCGAAATCCGGATAACATAACTAGCGAATTAGTCAACGCTTATGTTAAATATAAATTTAGTCGAGTTGAGTTTAGTGATGATGTGCTGGCCATTGATATGGACCGTTTAAAAAATCTAATGTTACTCTACAAAAAGAAGGTTAATTTACCTTTCGCTTGTTTTTTTCATCCTCAATTAGTTACTGACCAAACAGTAAAATACTTACTCGAGGGTGGTTGCGACTGGATGAAACTGGGTATCCAATCAGCCAACGAGGAATACCGCCATAAATATTTAAACCGCCATGAAACAAATGCCTCTGTGCTTAAAGTCTCGCAACTTTGCCACAAGTACGGATTGGGTTTTTCTTTTGACCACATTTTTAACTTACCAGGAGAAACCAAAGATCATTTAATCGAAGCAATCATTTTTTACAACCAATGCCGACCTTCAACTATCAATTTTGGTGGTCTTATGTACCTTCCTGGTACAGATATCGTTAACTTAGGCCTACAGTTTGGCGATATTACTAAAACCGATTTAAAACTCATAAATCAAGGAAGGCATCAGCTAAGCCGCCAATATAAAGTCCCTTGGTATTTTTATAAAAAAAATGAACAAAGCTATAACCCTTCCATTATAATGTTAATGTTTATTCTAATTACCATTTTGCCTCAAAGTATTGTCAATTTTCTAATTAGAATCAAATTATACGACTGGCCTATTTCCATTCCCAACATCGTTATTGTTCCCTTAAAAATTATTTCAAAGTTTAAAGGTCATCAGTTTTACCTATATACTGACGGAGTCCGCCAAAGAGTGGTAAAAAAAATTGCTGGTTTTACTGGTACCTAACTATGAATAACTTTAAAATTTCCATCTCCTCACCACCGTTAACATCAAATAAAGGTGTTCCTTTTTTGTCTCAAAACCGTCAATTTCAATGGACTAACACCGGAAATGTTATTTACCCCATAGTTCCTGCTTATGCCGCAACTCTACTGAAAGCCAAGGGCTTTGAAGTTTTTTGGGATGACGCTGTGGCCCAAAAACTGACCTACGAGTCCTGGCTTAACCGGATTATTAAATACCAGCCCGATTTAATCGCGATTGAATCCAAAACTCCGGTAATTAAAACCCATTGGCAAATCATCAACGACTTAAAAGCCCGTTCCTCAAAAACTAAAAATTGGATTCCAATTATTGTCTTAATGGGTGACCACGTTACCGCCCTCCCCGAGGAATCACTCAAAAACTCTGAGGTGGATTACATACTCACCGGTGGTGATTATGATTTTATGCTTCTGTCTTTAGCCATCCATCTGACTACCGGCTCTTCTTTGGAACCCGGTTTTTGGTATAGAACCAACAAACCAGCGCACCAGCGCACCAAGGCACTAACTAACTCCGGTCCGTTTGCCCTCAAGCATCACCATCTGGATTCTCTTCCTTTTCTTGACCGCGACTTAACTCAATGGCAACTATATTCCCGTGATAATACCAACTACAAATATCTTCCGGGAACCTACACCATGTTTGGCCGGGACTGCTGGTGGGGTAAATGTACTTTTTGCTCCTGGACAACTCTCCACCCCTCAGGTACTTTTCGCTCTTTTTCACCGACCCGGGCACTCGACGAAATCGGCCATATTATTAATAATTATCCCGTCCGGGAAATCTTTGATGATACCGGTACTTTTCCGGTAGGCAAATGGTTGTTTGATTTTTGCCAAGGATTAATCGATCGGGGTTACCACCGTCGGGTTACTATTGGCTGTAACATGCGCTTTGGCGCCTTAACTCAAGCTCAATATGAATTAATGGCTAAAGCCAATTTTCGCTTCATTCTATATGGACTTGAATCCTCAAATGACACCACCCTCAAACGTATTGAAAAAATGACCATACCCTCTGATGCTCGCGCCAGTCTCAGTCTGGCCAAAAGAGCCGGGCTTGAACCTCATCTGACTATTATGATTGGCTACCCTTGGGAAACTTTAAAAGATGCTCAAACCACCCTCTCTGAAGCCCGCCAATTGTTCAAAGATGGATTGGCTGATTCCATGCAAGCCACCCGTATTATTCCTTATCCGGGTACGCCTTTGTTTAGGCAATGCCTTGAAAACAACTGGCTGCTAACCCAAAATTGGGAAGACTACGACATGCGCCAACCCATCATTTCTTCTCCCATTTCCCACACTCAGCAAGAAGCTTTAATTCAAAGTTTATTTAAGGGTATCTTAACTCCCAAATTTTTAATTAAAAAAGTTTTATCAATTAGAAATTTGGGTGATATTCAATTTCTAATGCGTTACGCGTTAAAATACCTAAAGAAACTCAAAGATTTTTCTAAGTCCAATGTCCAATAAACTTCCCTCAATTGATATCATCATTCCCACCCTTAATGCCTCCCACGTTTTACCGTCTTGTCTAAAATCCCTCTCAACTCAAAACTATCCCAAATCTTTACTTCACCTTTATATTGTTGACGCCGGCTCCACCGATAACACGTTATCTCTGGCTCGCAAGTATGGTGCTCAAATCTTAAAAAATCCCCTACATACCGGTGAAGCCGGAAAGGCTGTTGGCCTAAAACTTGCTAAAAGTGATCTGGTTTTCTTTCTGGATTCAGACAACATTTTACCTGATCCAAATTGGCTCACCACCATGACCTCTCCCTTCCTAACCCATCCCCAAATATTTTGTACCGAGCCAATTGCTTTTACCTACCGCCCCAACGCGGGTTTCATTGAAAGATATTGCGCCCTACTTGGCGCCAACGATCCTTATGCCTGGTTTTCCGGTATATATGACCGTTATAGTACTCTGGATAAAACTTGGACCCGTCTAAAACTAACTTCTATTGATCACTCTCAATATGTCGAGGTTTTTCCTAATATTAATACTCCGCTTCCGACAATTGGAGCCAATGGCACTCTCTACCGGCGCCCAATTATTCAGTCGGTTTTTAAGTCCGATTATCTTTTTGATATCGATTTAATTTATAAAATATTAAAAAAACATCCTTCACTAACCATCGCCAAAGTCAAAACTGACATCATCCACACCTATGCCGAAAGCTCTGTTTTGAAGTTTTGGCGCAAACAATTCCGCCGCGTTCGTGACTACTACCAGTTTTCCCATCTGCGTCTTAATCATTGGTCGGCTGTTAATATCACTTCCGCTCCGCTTTTTGGTCTTTATACCATGTCCCTAATTTTGCCTCTTTTTCACTCCCTCAAGGGTTTCCTTCGCCGTCCCGACTTGGCTTGGTTTTTTCATCTTCCGGCTTGTTTACTAACTCTATTGGCTTATGCTCTTGTGGTTATTATGAAATTTTTTGGAATTAACCCTTCCCAATCCCGTCTCAAATGGAGTCAATAAAACCGGGAGTTTTAATCATTTCTCCGTTTTTTGCCCCTAATGTTGGCGGTGTTGAAACTCATTTAACTGACTTAACCCAAGCTCTGTCAACCCAAAATTACCCTACCTATGTTTTAACCTACAGTCCGCTTACTACCAAAGAGCCCTATCTTCCTATTGAAATTCAAAAAAACTTAACCATTTGGCGTTTCCGCTGGTTTGGACACAATTTGTTTCACCAGCTCGAGCGTTATCCTGTCCTCGATTTCTTGTATCTAACGCCTTACTTGTTAGTTCGAACTTTACTTTGGTTATCAGCCCATCATACTAAAATCAAAGTCATCCACTCCCATGGTTTTAATGCTCAATTCATCGGGGTAGTATCATCTTTTATATTTCGTAAACGTCATATTACTTCCATTCATGCCGTCTACGATCATCTGGGCCCAATGTCCCAAGCGATTATCCGTTTTTTTAGTATCCGCACCCACCATCTTCTTTGTTTGTCGCAAGCTTCACAAAACCAACTACTATCCTGGGGCATCGCTCAGTCAAAAATAACTTTGTTTAAATACTGGATAAATTTAAAATTATTTAAACCTACTACCCCTCTCCCTTCCACTCTGACTTTCTTATTTATTGGCCGTCTCATACCTAAAAAAGGCGTCCGCTTATTTCTTAAACTTTCCACCCATTTTCCTAAGTATAAGTTCCTTATGGTTGGTACCGGACCCATGTCTGAGGAGGTTTCTGATTTTTCCAAAACGCACTCAAATTTTCAATTCCTTGGCTCACAACCTAACACCTCACTCCCCGCTATTATCAATCAGTCCAGTGCCCTCTGCCTGCCCTCTCTCTATGCTGAAGGCTTCGGCCGTGTTTCTTTAGAAACTCTGGCCTGTGGTCACCCAGTAATCGCTACTAACCTCGGCGGTATTCCGGAATCGCTTGACTCAACTGTTTCAATTCTCCTCCCTCCTCACCTCAAATCTTTTATTAAAGTCCTTAAGTCCCCTTACATTACTAAACAAATTTCAAACTTATCAAAAAACTGCCGTTCTTTTTGTTTAAAAAACTATTCATCTACTAATCTCTCACAAATTACCCGCTACTTTTTGGCCTCAACATAAAAACTGTGGTCCTGGTGACTACTCAAATCCAACTTATCAATATCCGGGCATTCTCCTTTTCGCCACTGACTTTTTTTAATTTTTTTAAGTCCCGCCTTACTTAGTATTTCCGCTAAACTTTTAAAGTCGTACATCCACCGGTGCTCCCGAATAAATCTGCGTCTCCAGCCCCAATCCTTATCAGCCTCATACCCCAAATATTTTCTGTTAAACCCCTCACTTCCTGTTTCATTTTTCTTGATTTTCTCCAAATCCGGCAATACAATCCGGACCACTCCATCTTTTTTAATAATTCTTTTAACTTCCTTCAAAATGTTTTCTGTTTCAAACCTGTAAAAATGCTCCAAAACATGAGAGCAGTAAACCACATCAACCGAACTGTCCGGGTAGGGGAGTCGCTTTCTAATATCAACTAACTTTATTTTTGGCCAATCAATTAAATAACTTTTTGGTAGCACTCCAACTCCTGCTAATAGGCGTCTTATTGGCCCAAGCTTAGACAATAATGGCAACATACCCCAATCCAAATTATCCCAACTATTTAACCCATCCGGTCCGCTTCCCAAATTTACTTTTAACATAATCCATATTATCATCTTCCATCAAACCAAATTTTGCTTTTTTTTGTATAAACAATATTGGCTCAGGCCTTTCCGGTGGTGATCGCATCTTTTTGGAATTTGCCCGATACTGGTCAACATTTGCCAACATAACCATTTTTGGTTCAACTGAAACTAAAAAACTTTTAATTAATTACAAAATACCCGCTACCGTCAAATTTACGCTAATCGATACGGCCGATAATAGCCCGGTAATTCTTCACCAACTCCGCCGCGTCTATAAGTATTTCAAATATTTCTTAACTCACCCATCCGAGTTCAAATCATTTACCCATTGTTATTCTGCCTCCGATTTTATGCCAGATATTATTCCTGCCCTGCTTCTAAAACTAGTTAACCGGCGGGTTTTCTGGGTTGCAGGTTTTTATCTTTTTGCTCCCTCGCCCTTTAGTCGCAATTCTCCCTACAATCAAGCCGGCCGCTTCTTAACTGGTTTGCTTTACTTTATATTTCAAATCCCTTCATACTTACTGGTTCGCTTGTTTGCCAACTACGTTTTAGTTACTTCAGACCCTGATTTAAAACGTTTTTCCCAACCAACCTTCCCGGTCCGCGGCGGGGTAACCTTACCTAAAAATTTGTCAACATATTTAAAAACCACAAAAATCTATGACTCTGTGTTCATTGGCCGGTTTCATCCTCAAAAGGGAATCATGCTTTTACCTCACATCTGGCGTTTAGTTGTTAACCGTTTACCCAACGCCCAACTGGCCATTATCGGCAATGGCGATCTTGAACCAAAACTGCGCCAATTAGTTAGCCAACTTAATCTAACTAATAATATTAAATTACTTGGCTTTCAAGATGGAACTCCAAAATATAAAATATTTAGTCAATCAAAAATAGTTCTCCACCCCGCCACCTACGACAGTGGGGGAATGGCCTCAGCTGAAGCCATGGGCTTCGGACTTCCCGGAGTTTCTTTTGACCTTGAGTCCCTCAGAAGTTATTACCCCCAGGGTATGCTTAAAACTCCTTGTTTTGACCAGCAGACTTTTGCTAACAACATTATTACTCTCTTAACTAACCAAAAACTTTATACCCAAATCTCAAAAGAGGCTTTTGATTTAGTCCAAAACCACTGGCTCTGGCCCGCCCAGGCCACTAATATATATAATAAAGTTATAGATACTTCTGTAACTTCTTAATCAATTTATGTAAAATCAGCCATGACAGAAGTTCCAAAAAGACTATCAATTATTACTCCCGCTTGTAATGAATTTGCTGCTTTAAAAAATAACTTTCCTGAGGAAATACTTGATTCAGTACCACGGGGATATGATCCCAGTCTCTTAATAATGATTGGTCATTCAAATCCCGATTTTATTTCCAAGGTTGCACACCTATCTCAAACCAATCCCAGAGTTAGTTTTATTGACTTGGGTTTTTTTACCAAACCACTTGGTCATGTATACACCCAAGGTTATACTGAAGCATTACAAAAACCAAATCCAGATGTCCTGTTAGAGATGGATCTAAATGGATCTCACCCAACTAAATATATTGCAGATTTTTTAAACGCCCACAATCAAGGGAAACTAGCGGCTTTCTCGACACGTTTTTCTGAAAACGGAAGTGCTAAAGGCTACCCATTAGCACGTCGTATTAATAGCTACTTAGGAACAGTTTCAACAAACCTACTTTTTGGTTGGACCGGATCCTCATATATTCCTGACATGACAAGTGGGTTTCAATTATGGGATTCGCAAATCATCTCAGATATTATGGCGCGACACCCTTCTGGTACCTGGCTCTCAGATACTATTGGTCCCGGCCACTTTGTTCAAACAGAAGGAAGGGTTTATACCCGCGAAATTGTGCCACGTTCACAAATAGCTATGATACCCATAGTCTGGGGAGAACACCGTTTTACTCCACCAAACAAATTACCATTAACAACATCCCTTAAAGCATTTAAAACATTATTAACTTTTAGAAAAAACCTCCGTGACCAAAAATTTGCCTAAAATCGCACTAATTATTCTAAATCACAATGGTAAGCATATATTGGATGAAACTTTAGCTTCATCTTTTAACCAAAGTTACCCCAATTTAAAAATATATGTAGCCGATAGTGCTTCAGTCGATGGCAGTCTTGAATATTTAGCTATTAACTATCCAAAAGCTATCGTATTATCATCAAAAGAAGATTTAGGCATAACCGGAATATGTAATTTCGCTGCAAACCTTATAAATGATTGTGATTATTATGTTTTTCTATCAAATGACATCTTACTTGATAAGCACTGTATCAAGGAACTGGTAACTACCGTTACCTCCAATCCAAATGCCGGTATTGTTACCAGTGTCATGATCAAGTATGGCCAAAAACAAGTCACAACCAACCCCATCGACAGTGCCGGCTACAGCATGGATTTATTTGGTTTTATTAGTCCCAATAATCACGATTTGCCATTTAACTCACTATCTAAGTCAACCTTCGAAACCTACGCTTCTTGCGGAACCAGTTTTATAATCTCCCGAAAGCTCTTTCACCAAATTGGTGGTTTTGATAATAAATTTTGGGGTTTTTCCGACGATATTGACCTTTCTTGGCGAGTTCGATTGCTTGGTTACAAAGTTCTGGTAAATCCAAAATCCCATGTCTACCACCACCAGTCCGTAACTTTAAGTAAAAACAAGCGCTCCCGAAACCGTTTTTTGAGTGAAAAAAACATACTCCGAATGCTTCTTAAAAACTATTCGTTATTATCGCTGCTTACTATTATTCCTCTCTATATAATTTTAGAGTTAGCCGAAATATTATTTTTTACCATCATGTTTCAGCCTCACCTGGCCTACAGTATTATTCGCGCAATATATTGGAATGTTTCAAACTTACAAAATACGCTTTATGAAAGAAATAAAATCCAAAACTTACGCCGGGTTAGCGATTTAAGTATTCTTAAAAAAATCTTTTGGGGAAGCTATAAAGTGAAAATTATTCCTCTATATATCAAATCGATTATCAAAGTTCCTAAACCCGCAGCGTCTTTGAGCTAACAACTCTTTGGCCAAACCAAATATTGTTAATTAGCTTAATTCCGTGTTTCCCGATTTTCCAAATATATTTAGCGTCCTCCCAGTTTTTTATTTTGTTAAATACTCGGCTAACTGCTCCTAAATTTAACCATCTTTGTTTGTAAAAATCCTGGTACAGCTTTTTTTGCCAGGTCACAATCTCTTGGCCGGTAAAATACTTTGTTCGACAGGCCACATCTTCCGAAAACAGTAAATTTTCATCCTTCATTAACCAACCTTCTTTTTTAAAAATCTCATAAATGGGTGTGCCAGGCCGTGGTCCCAAAATATAAAAAAAAGCCTGATCTACCCCGGAGTCTAGGGCAAACTTAGCCGTGTTTAATATTTCTTTTTCCGTGTCATATGGAAAACCAATAATGTTAGTCGAGAGCGTCCACATACCTATTTTATTAGCATATTGGGTTAATTCTTTGGCCTGTTCTAAGCTAAATGGTTTCCCCACCCACCTTCTTGTTTCCGGGTCACCCGACTCAATTCCAAAAGTAATTCGGTAGCAACCTGATTGTTTCATCTTTTTAAGTAGAGGTTTTGTTAGTGTCCAATGAGCAATACCGTTTGGAGTTGTCCATTCTACTTTTAATTTTCGGGCAATAATTTCGTCACAAATTTCTTCCATTCTTTTTTTGTTTACCGACATGCTGTCATCTTGAAACGACACTTCCTCCACCCCAAATTGTTTACGGTAGTACTCAATCTCGTCCACCACATTTTTTGCGCTTCTTCCTCGCCACTTATGCTGCCACAGTGAATGAATTGAGCAATATAAACAATGGTTAGGGCACCCTCTAGAACTAATCATGGGGTACACCGGATATTTCTTATTAAACGGTCCGCCAATTAAATAACGTTTTGTGTCAATCAACTCCCATGCCGGAAACGGCAACTGGTCCAAATCTCTAATTAATTCTCTGGATTTGTTTCTAACAATTTTTCTGCCCCTTCGATAACATATCCCCGCCACATCACTTAGCCTCTGACCGCTTACTAATTCCTCAAAAGTTAATTCTCCCTCACCCACTACAGCTATATCAAAGTTTTTGCCTTCCTCAAGGACTGCTTCCGGGTCAATGCTCACATGGGCCCCTCCCACTACTATTTTGATTTTAGAATCAACTTCTTTTATTACCTCTGAAAGCTCAATAGCGTCCCGCCTATAAGCCGTAAACATATTACTAATTCCTACCCACTCCGGTTTTTCCTTTCTAATCAGTTTAGCTATTTGGGCATTTGATAATCCATATCTTCTTCCTTCCCTATGTTTTACTACTCTTCCAATTCCCAGCGCCAATATATCAACAATCTTAACTTCAATATCTTTTTGCCTTAAATACGCCCCTATATACATCAACCCCAGTGGAATCATTGGTTTAATTATTCCACTTCCATATACCGTCACCGGTGTCGTTAGCAACACTACTTTCATTTTTGAGGTTCGCTCAATTTCATATACATCTCCCTAGCTGGTCCAAAATTAGCATCAATTGTTAGAGCTTTATTTGTAGCCTCAAGTGCTTTTGCTCTATCTCCCAAATTTTCAAAAACTATTGAAGCCACATACCAAGTTTGCGGGTTATTTGGCTCAATTTTAACCATACCCTCCAAATGTCCAAGCGCATCTTGGCCTCTCTTTTCCATTAAATCAATCTGAACCAAGCTGATATAACTCTGATACAAACCTGGCGAAAACCTTAAGCCTGTCTCATACATTTCGCGAGCCAAATCCAAACGTCCGGTCTTAAATAAAATATTTGCCCGATTGTGATAAGCATCAGCATAGTTTGGTTTTACTAAAACAGACTGAGTAAAACCTTTAATCGCATTAGGATAATCTTTCAATTTGTCATAGTCGTCTCCAATGTTATTCCAGGCATTGTGTGAGTTGGGAGATACTTGGCAAGTATTAACCCACAATAAGTGATTAGTCTTCCAGTCAATATTGCGGTAATAGCTCCTAAGTCCAAAAAAGCCCACCACTAACACTATAAACACATAGGTAATATACTTTCCCATTACCTTAGCTCCCATCTGAGCTAACGTCGCCAAAAACATACAAAAGCCGACACTTCCTAAAAACGCATATCGCTCGGCTACCAACCAACTTACTTTAATCGGTGCCATTGAAGGCATTATGGCCAACACCATAAAACTTAACCAAAAAAAGATTTGTTTGTTTTTAAAATAAAAATAAACAATTAATGATCCAAAACTCAGTATTATTGCCCAGTTAAGCCAAATGGGAAATACGTACATGGTGTGGTACAAAGTCAGATCAACCGGCGCCAACAGTAACTGTAAGTATTTAGAAAAACCGGTAGGATACTGAAAAAACGGATTATAAAACACTGAACCACTACTATTAATCCCGCCGTTAACTGCTTCAATTCGGGTCATAACATAGGGGTAAGCCACCAAAATTCCTACAATACCCACTCCTAAAGTTCCCAAAATTAATTTTGTCCAACTAATCTTAACGTTTTTCTTTCCAATAAATACCAAAAACAAAATTACCAAAAGTATTATAGTAAATGGCCGCGGCTTATCGGTCAAAAAACCTAGTAAAAACGTCCCAAATACACCCACCAAATACCCCCATTTATGTGTTTCTAAAAACCTAATAAACATCCAAAAAGACATCAAAATATACATTGCCAATATTAAGTAAATTCGTCCCGAGATCCAGCTTACTGCCTCCGCATGAATTGGATGAACTGCAAAAATCAGTGTCCCCACCACAGCGATAAATCTGCTTCTACTGATTTTCCAACCCAGGCTAAAAATAAGTACCAAGTCAATTAAATAAAAAACCATACTAGCCCAATGATAAGGAGCGCTTACTCCATTTCCAAAAGCGCTATAAACTAAATAGTTTACAAATGTAGCGGTATTCTTAACCATAAATCCAAAATCTCCGATCCGTGGAAATTGAGTTATTGAGGCATAATCGTCTGACACAAAGTCACCCTTCATTCCGTTTACAAAGGTGAGTACTGCCAAGGCCATAATCCCCAAAATCCACATCCAGTTAGTCTTAACAATTTGGATTAAGCCTCCCTCACCTAAAATGCTTCCCAAATCATTTGTTTCTAATACTCTTTTTTCTTCGGTTACAATCTTTTTAATCTTTTTTAATTTCTTTTGAGACACGTTTCATTTTAACAACCTACCCTTACTACCTTCAACAGCTAAAACATTTTCCCGTTAGTTTCTATTCCCCCTAATTTTGGCTAAAATAAATACATGTCCTCAGTAGCCTCAGTAACACTTCTTTCTCCTCCTTCCCGCAGCTTCAATCATTTCCGCCCTCCCATGGCCTTGCTTTCGCTTGCTGGCTACTTGTTAAAAAACCAAGTTTCTACCCAAATTATTGACATAACTCCCAACACAATTGTTAAAAATAAGTCCTTCCTCTCAAATTATCAAAGTCAACTTACCTCAGTTGAAGCTCAAATACTAACTAAATATCAAAATAACCCAAGTCCCGTTGTTGGTATCACTTGCTACACCCCTGAATATTTTGAGGTCCTCACTTTGGCTAAGAAAATAAAACAAATTAACCCCAAAGTGTTTATTGTGGTTGGCGGCATCCATCCTACACTATTTACCGGCCAACTTTTATGTGAACCTAATAGTCCCATAGATTGTGAGGTTGTTGGAGAAGGGGAGGCAACATTGCTTGAATTAGTTAACCATCTGCTATCCAGCACAAACTGGAAAAAATGTTTGGGTATTGCCTATAAATCTTCCCGAAAACCCGGTTTTATTGTCAATCCACTGCGCCCGCTTGTTACCGATCTTGATTCCCTTTACTCCTCAGCCTACCACTTAATTGATATGGATTATTACACGTCCGCTTCTCCCTACTCAATTCGCGGCTGTTATTTACGCAGTTTTTATTTATTGGCTACCCGTGGTTGCCCGTCCTCCTGTACTTTTTGTGTAGCCAAGCACCTTCGGAGCCACAACGGTGGCGGTTCTTACACCCGCGTCCGCTCTGCCGTTAGCTTATTCTCCGAAATTAAATTACTAAAAGATAAATACAAAATAGACTCTTTTTATTTTATTGACGATCTTTTCACCATCAATAAAGATAATGTCACCAAATTCTGTAACCTACTTTCTTCCCACTACAAAAACTCCATTGTTTGGGGTTGCTCCTCAAAAGTTTCTACCTTAAACGAAGATTTAATAAAACGTATGGCCGCCTCAGGTTGTATTCAAATTGATTTCGGTGTTGAAAGAGGCTCAAACGATAGCCTTAAAGCCATCCAAAAAGGCCAATCTATTGAAATGGTTGAAACCATTTTCAAACTTTGCCACCGCTACCACATTCGCACCTTTGCTAACTACCTGGTCAATCTCCCCGGCGAAACCGAAACGGACTTAACCGACATTTTAAACTTTAACCGCCGTCTTAAGCCAGAAGTAGTCAGCCTAAATGTGTTTACCCCCTATCCGGGTACCGATATTTACGTTACCCGCGCCCACCTTTTTACCAAAACCGATTACCCCAATCTTACCCATGGTTCAGATCACATCACCTCCGAACCCTCCAAATATCTTTTCGCCAACCACTCGGTCGATCTTTCTACATGGGCCAACTTTCACACCCGCACTCTCAACCCCATACTTCCATATCTTAGTTTTCATCTTAGCTTGCGCTATTTAAAACTATTACTTCACTCGGGCCGCCTTTCCAGTTATCTGTCAGGTTTTAAGTCTTTAGTTTTGGAGTTTTTAAATCTTAAGTTAAGGTTAGGTTAATGACTTGTCCAAGCTGTAGCTTTACTAGTTCCAAATTTCTATTTTCTGCCCCCCAAACTCACGGCCGTCATCTTCAGTCTCCCGTTACCTTTGATATTTACCGTTGCCTCAAATGTAGTGCCGTCTATCCAAATCTAAAAAACGTCAATTTATCCTCCTACTACACCAATTTCTACTTTCATCACCCGGGGTTTATTGAAAAACTACTAATTCGCTTTAACCATTTTCTGCTTCCCCGCAAATACCCCTTTCTTTTTGGCTCCAAACCCCTACGTGTTTTAGACATCGGCTGTGGTGATTTGGCCTTTTTAAAATCCATTCCCGCACAACACCTCAAAACCGGTATTGACTTAAACCCCCTCACTTTTAAGGGTATTAAGTCCATTAAAGCCGATTTTCTAACCCATCCGTTTACTCAAAATTTTGATTTTATTATTATGAATCATAGCTTGGAGCATTTTTTAAATCCTGCCCAAGCCCTAACCAAAGCCTATTCTCTTTTAGCGCCTAGTGGCCGGCTGGTAATCAATGTTCCCAATAGTCAGAGTCTGGGTTTCAGTTTAACCAAGCGTTATTGGTTTCATCTGGATGCTCCCCGCCACGTAATCCTCCCCAACCCTCTCTGCCTTTCCTTTCTTGCTTCTAAGCTATCTCCCGCCCCCCACTCAATCAGTTTTCAAAACCACACCCATGAGTTCCCCCTGGCGCTCTTTTGGGGCCTACGGCGCGCCTCACCGCTCTTACTTCCTCTCTGGCCACTACTAACTCTTTTTGACAACCAAACTCTAACCTTCAGCCTCTCCCGCCCTTAGTTACCCACTACAACCTTCACACCCGGTATTCTTTTGATAATTTGAATAATTCCAAAACTAACCAACCACGCCACCAGCCAAAAGCCAATTAGCCACAACAGTGTGCCTACCGGTCCCCCCCGGTAAGTCCTGCCTCTTAAAAGTCCATCAGTAATTAGTGGGTGAACTAAGTATATGCCAAAACTACAGCTGGCAATCTCACTTATTAGTTTATTTTTAAATCTGGTTACCCCCATCAAACCCACAAACACGGTTACCGCTTGAACCAATACTAAAAGAGTTAACCTATCATGATAAAACACTCCCTTCATGGTTACCCCATATTGGTAAACAATATTAAAGTTTGCCAAAGCAATCGCTACTCCAGCACTTACCATTAGCCCTAGTAATAATTTTTTGTTGGCCCTCGCCTTCCAAATCTTGGCACCCATTATGTAGTAACCCACATATGGAATAAACACCAAAGGAATGGACATAATTTTAGGCACGTTCCACCAACTATAAGCCACCGCGTACCAATTTGCCGCCGCTACCCACGCAATCCACCACCAAAACCATTTGTCTCCCACCCACTCCAGCCATTTTTTAAGTAGGGGAGTCACCGCATAAAGTCCCAAAGCCACCATCATGTAATACAAGTGATAATAAGTTCCTGAGACGGTATAAAACTCCCGCAATCCTTTGGCCCACTGCAAATTCCCGTTCCCATCTTTCATAAACACCAAAAAATACAACAAATTCCAAAATATTATTGGTATTAACACTTTACTTAGTCTCTTTTTCCAAAACATCACTGCCCCCTCATATTTATAATTACCTCCCAAAAATATTGCTCCAGACACCATTAAAAACACCGGTACTACCCACCGCGTCATTCCTGATACCATTAGCACTGCCAACAAACTCTCGCGGGGTACGGTTTGATAGTTGTTAATTATCTTTGAAGTCGAGTGAAGTAGCACCACAGTCGCGCTACTTACTGCTCGAATTAAATCAGTTCTTAACTCCCTCTGTTCCATTTTTTGATTATATCCCCTCTGTCATCCTGAGTGTAACGAAGGATCTCATCATATATCCCTTTTCCTTTATACTCTCCCAACTCTAAACTCAATGTTCTATACTCTATCTATTCTATGTCTGAAATATTTAAGGAGATTAAAGCCGTATTCAAGTGGCGCCAACTACTGTTTCAACTGGTTGGCCGCGAAGTCAAAGCCCGCTACAAACAATCCATTTTAGGCTATTTCTGGGTTATTTTAAATCCTCTGGCTCAGATGATGGTCATGAGTTTTGCCTTCTCCATAATCTTACGCATTCCCACTAATGCCACCTCCAACATTCCCTATAGCATCTTCCTCTTTGTAGCCCTTCTTCCCTGGAATCTTTTTTCCAGCTCCTTAATGTCCGCCTCAAACGCCCTAGTTGGTTCTGCCTCACTAATCACCAAAGTTTATTTTCCCCGAACCATTTTAGTAATCGCCACCGTTATTGCCAAAATCGTTGACTTCCTTTTTGCTTTAATCATTTTGGTTGGTTACATGGTTGCCTTCCAAATTCCTATCAACGCCAATATTCTCTGGGTCATTCCCATCTTTTTAATTCAACAAATCTTTACTCTCGGCTTGTCATTTTTCTTCGCCGCTTCCAATTTAATTTATCGTGATATTCAATATCTTTTATCTTTAATTCTCACTCTTTGGATGTATTTAACCCCGGTTATATATCCTGCCGATTTGGTACCCGACCGTTACAAAATCCTTTTCCAACTCAATCCTCTTTCGGTTATCATTAATGCCTACCGTCAAACAGTATTGGGTGGGGGAGCACCCAACTACACATCTATTTTTATTGCCCTAGCAGTTTCCCTTCTTACCCTACTTTTGGGCTTATCCTATTTCAAATCCCGCGAAAAAATCTTCGCGGACAACATCTAAAGAGTTAGCTCTAGTTAAAATAAACAAAAAATAAATAATGGATCAACTATCCGGAAATCCCAGATAGCTGTTAAAAAAAGGTTTTGAGAAGTGATCCTTACAGTCAATAATTATTTCTGTTAATTACCACGTAAAATCATTGTGACAATAACTAGACAAGAATACTTCAACAAAATTAAATTTCAGTATGTTCCAATTTGGAACATACTTGTTTGAACTCAATTCCATCGTTATTAATAATTATTCTTGCTTCATAAACTATATTTTTACAGTGTAGAATAATGAAGTGAGCACCAAGCCAATAATTGAATTCCACTCAGTCACTAAAAACTTTACTCTTACCTCTCAAAAAACTTTCAAAGAGTTTCTTCCGGCTCTTTTTATGGGTGAAAAAACCCACGATGCCTTTACTGCGCTCTCCGATTTAACTTTTTCCATTAACCCCGGTGAAACTGTGGGTATTATTGGCCCCAATGGATCGGGCAAGTCCACCATTCTCAAATTTATTGCCGGCGTTATGTCTCCCACTACCGGCAAGGTCCGAGTCAAAGGTAAAGTCTCACCACTAATCGAACTTGGCGCTGGTTTTCACCCCGAACTCTCCGGCCGGGAAAACGTCTATTTAAACGGAGCAATTCTTGGGCTAAGCAAAAAAGAAATCGATGGCTATTTTAAACAAATTGTCGATTTTGCCGAACTTTGGGAATTTATAGACCAACCCATCAAACACTACAGTTCCGGCATGTACATGCGCCTGGCTTTTGCCGTCGCCGTTCACGTTGACCCCGAAATTCTAATTGTCGATGAAATTCTGGCAGTAGGGGATACCGCCTTCCAAGAAAAGTGTTTTAAGCGCATGGATGAGTTTAAAAAGAATGGTGTCACCATACTTTTTGTTTCTCATTCCCTTGAAGCCATCAAGTCCTTTTGTACTCGGGCCATTTACATCAACCATGGCCGTCTAGTAGCCGACACCACTCCTCCCACCGCCGCCTGCGACCAATATCTAGCCTCCCAAAACGCCTCATGACCTCAAAACCAATTTACGCATTCATCGATAGTCAAAACCTTAATCTTGGGGTTAAAAGTCAGGGCTGGAGCTTAGATTGGCGTAAATTTCGCCAATATTTAAAGAATAAGTACAACGTTGTCAACGCGTATCTCTTTATTGGGTTTAAACCAGGCAATCAACAGCTTTATACTCAATTACAGAAATCTGGGTTTATCGTAGTATTTAAACCGACCATGGAACTACCAGGCGGTGTCGTTAAAGGTAATGTAGACGCAGAACTAGTTCTTCACACCATGATTGAATTCGAAAAGTTTTCAAAAGCTATAATCGTTTCTGGAGATGGTGACTTTTTTTGTTTAGTTGAATATTTAGCCCAAAAAAATAAACTACTTCATCTACTTACTCCAAACAAATTCTACTCAAAGCTTTATAAGCCTTACTCAGGTTACATAATTCAGGCTGACTGGATTAAAAACAGTGTTATTAAAACTTAAAAAAAAGACTGGCATTAGCGGTCGGACGAATCCTTAGGCCTATCCAGTCATCGTGATGAAATATTATAGCTCAATGAACCTAAAATTACAACCTAAAGGCATCTCAATCGTCATTCCGAACTACAATGGCGCTCATTTTCTTGAGTCTTGTCTAAATTCACTTTTAACCTCAATTTCCCTTTGTCCTACAACTCACTTTGAAATTATTCTGGTAGACAACGCTTCCTCCGACGACTCCATCTCTTTATTCAATTCCTTCATGTCAAGTTCTATTCAACGTCATTGCGAACCCGCAGCAGCGGGTGTGGCAATCTCTCTTCCCACCAATACCGGCTTCGCTTACGCCGTTAACAGGGGAATTGAAGCCTCCAAATTCGACCACGTTTGCGTTTGCAATAACGATCTTACCGTCCACAAATCCTGGTTTAAAGAAATAGTAACCACTATTCGACAAAACAAAGATCCAAAAATCACCACCTTCTTTGGTTTAGTCCTAAACAAGGATGGCACCAAAGTCGAGAGTAGGGGACTTAAGTTTTACCCTTACGGTAAAGCTCAAAACTTGGACAACAGTCTCCCTTACCTGCGCACTAGCGCACCAGCGCACCAACGTACTAATTATCTAATCTGGGGCGCCTCTGCCTCGATTGTTGTTTATCATAAACCAACACTCTTAAAAGTCGGACTCTTCGACGAGCGTTTCTTTGCCTACGAAGAAGATGTAGATCTGGCCTACCGCCTTGCCAAATCCGGTTTCAAAACCCTCTTTGTCCCCACTGCCATTTCCCACCACCTGGGTGGTGGTACCTCTTCGAAAATGGGCAATTTCCGCCATCAGCACGATTTTAAAAACTGGATTTTACTTATAGCTAAAAATTACTCTCTTAAAGAAATTCTTCAAAATTTTCCTGCCATTTTTATTGAACGCCTCAGAAATCTTTCAGGTCTAATTAAATCCACCCCTTTTCTTGAAATACCCCAAACACTAATTAAGGTGTTTTCCCTTACCCTCCGCGCCTTAAGTTCACCACCCTATTCCTCTTCCTAGTCATCCTTCTTCGTCATTCTGAGTCCGAAAGCTTTCGGACGAAGTATCTCATCAAACCGTCATTGCGATCCCGAAAGCTTTCGGGGGAAGCAATCTCTTTCCTACAAAAACAGTTGTGGTATCCGAATATACATCATCCTCTTCTTTTCTTTAGGATATTTAGTTAAAAACTCTCTTACTATTCCGTCATCTGTTGGGCTAGACCCAATGTAATACCAATAATCAACATCTTTATGTTGATTCATAATTGTCTCTAAGTTTCTATCTTCTCTATTTTTCCCCGCCCATAGTTTTAGATTTCCCCCACTTTCCCAATTAAGTTCTGTCTCCATTTCCGGGTCGATAAACGGAAAAGCCGACCCCTTACCCTTAGTAAACCAACCCGCTACTCTCTCTTTTAAGTCCGACCACCACCCTTTCTGATCCTCAATTTGAAATCTACTTGTCCACAAATAAACCGGCACTCCCGCCTCTGCCAGTTTTAGCAGTAAATTTATTTCATGCTCATCTGGTATCCCTAACTTATTAAAATCTTTGCCTTTAAATAAATCCGCAATCGGGTAATCTACTACTCCGTCCATATCGATAACTAACAATATTTTGGGTTTTACCTTATTCTTCTCATATTTTCTAAACAGTTCCACTTCTTTCTTACTATCACCGCGCTCTAGCTCCACTGATTCGTTCAAATTCAGTCCCAACAAAGTATTTTTAAATATTCCACTTAAGTATCTCTTTGGTTCTCCTTGGCCAACTATCCTAGCACTTACACCCATCTCCCAAAATTCCAATATATTTCTTTTGGCTCTTCCCCTAGCTATAAATCCAAATTTGTTTAGCGTTTCCATTATTTTCATTACATATTATAAAGTCTTCAAACAACAACAATACTTCGAAGTGTAGTAAGAATACCTCCTTTGTTTTATACTTCAACAATGCCTACAAATTCGCAAGATTATGTTTGGGACTACCTAATACCCGAAAATAACGATAGAACAAAAAAACTAGTATCCATACTTAAACCAATTTTTTTAAAAAATGAGCGAGTCTTGGACGTTAATTGTGGGTTTTCACCACTTTCTTCCTATCTAATTTCTAAGCTTAATAATTTTGTCACCGGTTTTGACATTAACCCGATGGCGATCAGTTACTGCAAATCTAAATATGAGTCAAAACATAGTGTTTTCTTACTTGCTGATGATAAAGATTATATTTCGAATGACTTCTTTGATGTAATAATTCACCTCGGCATTGCTCCCGGCGAGCATCCCGCAGAGTCATCAACCGAAAAAGCTACCTCAACTAAGTTAATATTAAAACATCAACCACGTCTGGTAATAATTGAAGCAGCTTTAAACTATGAATCAAGTTATTTAGAACTTAAAAGTTTCCTCGAGTCTTTAACTTTTTATAGAAAAGTTTTAGATACTGAATATCAGTTTAATATTACTAAAAAATGTAAAAATTCCTTTGGTGGTATTGCCTCTAAAAGAAAACTGTCTGTTTTTGAAAAGACAGTTGTTCCTTTTTCATTAAATTCTTCTTCTATTGCCGACCTTCTAATCGACACCGTACCAGCAGCCCAAGGTCAATCTATTGAAAACTTTAATCTTGGATTTGGGTTTATCTATTATTCTTTAGTTCGTGCGCTAAGACCATCCAACGTAGTTGCTTTTGGCTCCCTAAAAGGATTTGCTCCTATTTGTTTTGCTTTAGGTCTAAAAGATAATAACCACGGAAAATTATCATTTATTGATGCAGCTTACTCTGATACCAAAGAAGGTAAAGATGTAGCCAGCGGAGGAGAAGGGTTCTGGAAAATTAAAAAACAAGTCAAACAACAATTCGACAAGTTTGGTGTTACAAATATAATTACGTTGTTTGTTCAAAAAACATCAGAATATTTTGATTTTTTAAGACAAAACGGTCTACCTCTTATTGACCTGCTTTACATTGACGCAAACCACACTTACGATGGTTTTAAGTACGATTTTGAGGCTTTTTCACCACTTTTGTCTGAAAGTGGCACAATTGTTTTCCACGATGCTTTAGTAGACGAAAACAATAATGGATATACTTTTGGGGTAAAAAAATACTACGAAGAAGTGATTTTGAAAAATGGTGTATTTGAGTCTTTTCGGTTACCTCTATGGCCTGGTTTAGTTATTCTTCAAAAATCTCCCATTAAGCAAAATCAGTTGCAAGTTTTAAAAACTGAACTTCAAGAAAAAGAACATCAGTTACTTAAAATTCACGCTTCCAAACTATGGAAAATATTTACGATTTATAAAAAAGTTATCTCCCTTCCAAAAATTATTTACAAAAAAACTGTTTATTCTCCTTTTATAAAGTATTCATCTTCCTTACCTGTTTCCGATTGGGAAAAATACAAGACTCTTAGGCTGTCAGCATTAAAAGAAAGTCCCCAGGCTTTCGCTGATACATTGGAATCAGAATCATTACTACCAGATTCCGAGTGGCAAAACCGCCTTCAAAGCTATTTAAACAAAAACGGTTGGATGGTTTTTGCTTCTTATAAAAATGAACTGGTGGGCATGCTAGGTGCTGTTCAAAATGAAACTGATTTATCTACTAACACCGCCACTGGATGTCAGTTTTATATCTTACCCAAATTTCGCGGTATTGGAATTTCTGACAAACTAATTTCAGAGCTTTTAAAACTTCTTAAAACCTCTGAAATATCTAGATGTAACTTGTTTGTAAGCAATACCCAAACAAGAGCTATTCAATCTTATTTTAAAAATTCATTTATTATTACTAAAAAAGACTCTATGTTTTTTTCTGACGGCACACTTCACACCGGCTATTTCATGTCTAAGTCCTTAAAATAATGAAATTTCTAATTTCTTTTTGCAACACTAAGAATTATTCCGAGTTAACAAAAATCGGTTACTCACCTTTAGGTTTATTTGATACAAATAGTAACAAACTTTACTGGATTCCTCTTCCATCAAATTTAGAAGTTAATGGAATTACCGGTTTATGCCAAAGCCCAACTCACATTTTTGCCATATTCCCCGGTCCGTCTCCCGGGGTTATTAGTATAAATAAAAGTAATCCCAATAACTTGAAAATAATCTTTCTATCAAATTTAGGCGACCCTCACTCGCTTGTTTACCATCAAAACTATTTATACATAGTTTCCACGAGCAGTGACTCTATATACAAACACGAGGTTTATGAAAATGGTACCGTTTCAGCAACTGGTATATTATTTTGGAAACCACGCAATTCGGAAGGAAATAGTGACACACATCACTTGAATTCAATTTTAATTTACAACAACAATCTGTTAGTTTCCGCCTTTGGTATAAAAACCGGTGACCGCTGGTCTTCAGCCAATAATGGCTACATTTATGACATTACTAATTCAAAATATCTTAAAAAACAAATTTATCATCCTCACACCGTAACTGTTAACAAAGACAATATTTATGTCTGTGAATCGTCATCCAGCTCTATTTTGAAAGACCACGATATTCACTTTAAACTAGATTCAGGCTATGTACGCGGTTTAATTGTTAACAAAACCCAAACTTTAATTGGCGTAAGTTCAGGTAGGCTTGTATCAAAAAGCTCTGGAATCACTAATAACCCAGCAGACCTGGGCGCTCTCCAGTCAAATTGTAAGGTTATTGTATGTAAGCATAATAAATATTTTTTTTATGATTTTTCCGCTTTTCACAACGAAATATATGATTTAATGGAAACAAACCTAAAACCACCCTCCACTTTCAAATCAGTCACGTTAAATAAGTTCTCCGCAAACTTCAGTACCACTAAAAAAACTATTTACCACCTTAACCCTAAACCTATAGGTTGGCAAACCTACGAACTTGAGTCCAATCTTTTAGACACTTATCCGACTTTAAAAGAAGACATCTTGTCCCAAAATTCCGCTACTTTTATAAACGACTTAATAATAAATATTAAACCCAAAGTTGTTGTAGGAACTGGAATAAACACTTTCCTTTCGCTTGTAAGTTCATCACTTTCAGCCAAAAGCAGGAATTTCCCAATAAACATAACCGCAGTAAACATTAAAAATGACACCCCATTCAAACTTAAAGACCTCAAAGAGCATTTATTAAAAGAGAAAATCCACATACTAAGTACTAAATTTTCCAAAATACCCGCAAAATTTTCCAACAATTCTATTGATCTTCTTTTTGTCGATGGATTTAATTCGCTTTCACATATCAAGTCTACCTTTAAATCATGGCTGCCTAAAATTAGTCCAAATGGAATTATAATTATCCAAGGAATAAACGAAACTAAATATGATTTCGGAGCTAAACTATTTTGGGAAGATATAAAGCTAAACCATCCCAGCTTTAGTCTTCTTCAGTCTTCTGGTTTAGGTGTGTTATTTCTTAACAAACAACCTAAAGTAATTCTTGATACCATTCTTAGTAGCTATTACTCTCTAAGCACCGATCTATTAAATTTATATCAACTTAACAAACAAGTCGGAGAAAAAGATAGTTTAATTCAAAATCTAAAAACCAATTTATTTGAGCTGAATTCAGTTAACAATAACCAAAATAAACAAATTAAATTACTAAACATGGCTCAAGTCAAAATTGAAAATCAACTTATAAAAAATATAAATAAAAACAAACTACATATAAAAGCCACAAAAAATGAAATCAAAATACTAGAATTTCATTTAAAAAATATCCGTTCTTCAAAATTTTTTATATTGTGGCAAACCTATACCAAATTGAAAAAAATATTTACATGAAAAAAAATACTCCGACTATAAACGATTTAATTGGTGATTATAATTTAACCACTAATCACCTTAGTGTCCTAAGCTCACACAAAAAAAACCTTGAATTTCAATATAACCAAATACTAAATGCCAAAGCTTTTAAAATATGGCAAAAATATAAATCAGTAAAAAGTTTCCCCATATTTATTAAATCAGTTTTTGCCTACCTCTACAAAAACCGGTCTCACGGCTTAGGTGCTAAGTTAAATTCTTATAACCTTAGAGCCCAACATCAACAAAACGTCCAAAACAATTATACGCAATGGTTTTCTCAAAACTACCCCACCGTTAAATTACTTCAATCTCAAAAAAAGCATGTTTTTAAATATCAACCCTTAGTCAGTATCCTTACCCCAGTTTTTAATACCGACCAAGAGTTCTTAGTTAAATGTATCGAGTCGGTTCAAAATCAAAGTTATTCAAATTGGGAGCTTTGCATAGCAGACGATTGTTCAACTTTGCCGCAAATTCATAAAATTCTTAATGACTATTCCAAGAAAGACAAACGAATTAAAGTCGTTTTTAGACCAAAAAATGGTCACATTTCCAACGCATCCAATAGCGCACTACAAATTGCCTCAGGTGAATTTATAGCTCTTCTTGATCATGACGACGAAATTTGGCCAAATGCACTTTTTGAAATTGTTAAGTTATTAAACGAATCCCCCCAAACTGATTTCATTTATACCGATGAAGATAAAATTGAAATGGATGGCAATCACTCTGATCCTTTTTTTAAACCTGATTGGTCACTTAACTTACTCTTAAGTACTAATTACATAACCCATTTCTCTGTAATTAGAAAGTCTTTAGTCGATAAAATTAAAGGTTTCCGTGTAGGCTACGAAGGATCTCAAGACTATGACTTATTTCTCCGTATAGTCAAGTTAAGTCAAAATATATTACATATCCCAACCATACTTTATTCCTGGCGCAAAGTTCCTAATTCTACTGCTTCTGAATACTCAGTAAAAAGCTACGCTCACGTTTCTGCCAAAAAAGCTCTCACTAGTTACCTTAAATCAAAAAACATCCACGGATCGGTGGAAGAAGGCTTGAAATTAGGTACATTTAAAATCAAATATTCACTATTAAAAAAACCACTGGTCTCAATCATTATCCCCACCAAAGACAAAGTGGAACTCTTAAAAAAATGTGTACATTCAATCAAAACTCGTTCAACTTATCCTAATTACGAAATTATTATTATTGATACCGGTAGTACCGAAAAACCTACTCTCCGCTTCTTAAAAAACATTGGGAAACAGGTAACTGTCATCAAACATATTGAACCGGAATTTAATTTTTCAAAAACAAACAATTTTGCAACTGAAATTGCCAAAGGCGACTATTTCTTGTTTTTAAATAACGACACAGAAGTCACTAGTCCTAATTGGATAGAAGAAATGTTGTTACTGGCTCAACTGCCCACATCCGGGCCTGTCGGTGCCAAACTTCTTTACCCCAACCATAATATTCAACACGCAGGTATCGAAATGCTGGGTAATTTTTGGCCCCACCACTTTTCAATCAACTATCCTGACTTAGAATCTTATGGCTTCCCGTGTCTTAACTACAAAGACGTCACTCACAACCCAACAGCAGTAACAGGAGCCTGTTTATTAATTTCTAAACCTAAGTTCAACAAACTGGGAGGGTTCGATGAAAATTATCCCTTGGAATTTCAGGACGTTATTTTGAGTCTAAAAGCTAGATCACTTGGGTTGCTCCCTGTATACACTCCTTATGCCAAACTCATTCATCATGAAAGCCAAACAATAAAAAACGAAAGAAGTTGGAATCGGACTTTAATTAAATTTGAACAGTTTAAAAAAGAATATTCAAAATATATATCTCCCTTTAATCCCAACATCGAACATATCGAGCAAGAAACCAAACAGGCAAAAACCTATATAGACAATAGTCTGTCTCAACCAATAATTCTAAATCAACCAGTCGCTTCCAATAAAGAAAAAATATTGGTTATCTCTCACTTATATTGGCCATCCATTGGTGGCGGTGAAAAATTGTTTCAAACACTAGCCGAAAAACTAACCGACAATTTTGATGTCACCGTTCTAACCTCAAATGTAACCAGCACTGATTATTACTTTAAAAGCAACTCTAATTCGCCAGCTCTTTCTCAAGAATACTTAAATAATGTAAAAATCCTCAGAGCTAATGTTGATCCACGTAATTCTAAATACCTCTTTCTCCACAAACTCGGTAAAAAATTTCCAAGTCTCTGGTTTAATTTAACCCCAATGTTTTTTGGCCCCTACTTTTTTTGGAATGATATTAAGGTTCTCTTAAAACAAGACTTTAAGTGGGTAATTTGCGGCCCAACTCCTACCAGCACTCTTTTATATGGTTGGTTGTTTAAAAAGTTTTCCAAGGCCAAGTTAGCTGTAATCCCTTGTATGCATACCGAAGATAAGCTCCATACATCCAGGTCTGCTCTAAATATTCTTAAACAGGCTGATGTTATTTTTACTCTAACTAATAACGAAAATAAGTTTTTAGAAAGTAGGGGAGTAACACCAAACAAAATAACCACAATTGGCGTAGGCGTAGACGATTATTTACTCACTACACCAAAGCAAACAAGCAAAATTAAAGATTATATTTTGTATTTAGGTCAAGAAGGAGCTCATAAAAATATTCCGCTATTAATCAACTCAATGGTTCGTATTTGGAAACAAGGGTTTAAAAACAAGCTAGTCATTGCCGGAGCCAGATCATCCTACTCTCCAATAATAGACCAACAAATAGAATCCCTTTCTCCTATCTATAAAAAAAATATTATCCGCATGAACAATATTTCTAATAACCAAAAAGTTGAGCTACTAGACAACTGTTTATTGTTAGTAAACCCTTCTTCCTACGAATCTTTCGGAATAGTATTTATTGAAGCCTGGGCTCGCAAAAAACCCGTAATTGGCGCCAACATACCGGCAGTAAGCCAACTAATAACCGACAATAATGATGGGTTTCTCTTTGTTAATAAAAAAATAAATAGTCTTATAAATATATTAGAATATTTAATAAACAATAAAATAGTTGCCTCAAACCTTGGAACAAACGGAAAAGAAAAAGTTTTAAACAAGTTTTATTGGCCTACAATCATTAACCATGTTTATAACTATTTAAAATGATTAATCGTTTACTAGAGTTTATTATATGTCCCGAATGTCAGCATAACAGTCTTTTGCTCTCACCTTCTAAAACCGATGGCATAATTCAACTTCCAACTCAAAAAAACTACTTACCAACCGATTATTTTACATACCGGGATATACCTAATCAGTTTTTAATTCTTAATTGGCAACCAAACGAAAGTTGGTTAGTATGGCCAGAAAATCCAGATTATATTGTTAATATAAATTCTTTAAAACCACTTACAGGTGTTATTACTTCATCTAAGACTGGAATTTTCAATCTTCATTTACAGGGGATAGTTTCTAACCAACAAAATGTATATATTAACAATAAGAAAATTACGAAATTAACCTCTCTAAACAATAATCTTCTTGATTATATATTTCTAGGACAAGTATCACTTAACAAAGGAGATAACACTATACGCCTTGTGACAAATGGTTTTTCTTCACCTGACTATCTTCAGCGCGATCTCATCCACCAAAACTTACAAGCATATAATAAATTAATCAACCCACCTATTACTGATTCGCTAAACTTCGAAAATGTAATCGAAGGATTAATTACTTGTCATAAATGCCATAACTCATACCCAATTATCGAGGGAATTCCAATTTTACTTAAATCGTATTTACTTCAAACATATATTAATTCAGGAAAAATTCCTTCTAGACTGCTACCAAAACTTACAAAAAATCCTTCTCTTTTACCAAAAGATCCTGGGGTAAACTATAAAATTTCCGAAATTTCCATAGACCAAACCCAAAATCTTTCACCAAGTTTTTTTGAAAGCATGATTAATCATCCTTTCATAGCCCAAGATGCTCAAAGAACTCAAGAAAAACTCTTATCATTTTCACTATTAACCTTTTTATTACAACCAAAATCAAACGAAATTCTATTCGATAACGCAGCTGGTTCTGGTTGGACGTCATACTTTCTATCCCGTTTAGGTTGTGAAGTAATTTCAGCAGATATCAACTTCGACTATGTTAAAGTTGGTCGCCAACACACTCAAAAAACTTTTTTTCATCAAATAGTTTGCGATAGTGAAAATATTCCTATTAAGAGTAATATAGTTGATTCTGTTTTCTCATATGATTCATTTCACCATATGCCCAATAAACATTTGTGTCTACAAAATTTTTCCTCAATTTTAAAAGCTGGCGGACGTGCTGTTTTTTATGAACCAGCATCCATCCACAATACGAATTATTATTCTCAAATGGTCATGGATAAATACTCGATACTTGAACAAGGTTTTTCACAGGACGATTTTTCTAATTACTTAATCGGGCTAAAATTCAAGCCACCACTATTTCACGTAAATCCATATTTTAAAGATGCGAATGTTATTATACTCGACAAATTCGGCTACCGAAACGTAACATCACTGACACCCGGAATTTTAAAAGCAACTTATGTGTTAATAAAAATTGAAAGAAAATCATCAACTATT
Source organism: Candidatus Shapirobacteria bacterium (assembly GCA_041666965.1). GTDB lineage: Bacteria > Patescibacteriota > Microgenomatia > UBA12405 > UBA12405 > JBAYFX01. Next base: position 3,666 of record JBAYFX010000004.1, on the reverse strand, counting down.
ACATTACAATTAAATCTAACCAACAGTGGGAATACTGTTTGGTTGGGTTCTAATCAAGAAAACGTTTGTGGTTGTGTGTATTTAAAAATAAAAGGATACACCTCTCGCCAAACAATTCACTTTGAAAAAAACATTTGCTTGAAAAAAAACATTTTACCTTCAACTTCACTTATCAAGTCAATTATTTTAGATAAGACATTAATAAAAGATGTTGAGCAAATAGAAATCGATTGTTTTGTACATTCGTTAATCGAATTTAAACATGCTCATGCTAGTGGGCCTTTAGTAATTAAACTCCCTAATGAAACGATCCACAAAACTCATTCACAGAATTTCTAAGCTTTTGCACTATCAGAAATATTACGACTTAAAAAAAGAATCGTTTAGCTTTTTTTTAGATAATTCTGACCATCAACGAATATCCGGCTGGGTATGTAACCAAAAAACCCCAAACAACACTCTTAGTATTGACTTTTTCGATAATAACAAATATATCCAAACCATTAAAGCCGACATTTTTAGACAAGACTTACTTAACGCAGGAATTGGAAATGGTAAGCATGGCTTCAATTTTGAATATCCAGACTTCTTGAAAGATGACAAAATGCACGAAATTACTCTCCAGGTCACTAAAACAAAAATTAAGTTGTATACAAATATTATTTTTTTACCTCAAGAAATCAATTTAAGAAAGTTTTTAAGTAATCTTTATATCAAAGGAAATGGTGTAGAAATTGGCGCATTACATAATCCACTTTGGGTAAGTCCAAAAGCAAAGGTGAAGTATGTTGATCGATTTGATACACCAACACTTAAAAAAACTTACCCGGAACTAAGTACTCAAAAACTTGTTGAGGTTAATATAATTGACAATGGTGAACATCTTAAAACGATTAAGAATTCTAGTCTCGATTTCATTATTTGTAATCACATGCTTGAACATTGTCAAAATCCCCTAGGAACTCTCCGAAACCATTTGTTAAAAGTTAAACCAAATGGAAAACTTTATTATGCTATTCCCAACAAAATCCACACATTCGATAAAAACCGCAAACTAACAACTTTTTCTCACTTAAAAATTGATGATCAACAAGGAATTACAACTTCCCGTCGACAGCATTTTCTAGAATGGATTAATCATGTAGAAAAAATAAGTGATAATAAAGAAGTTGCTAATAGACTTCAATTTCTTTTAAATATCGACTATAGCATTCATTTCCATGTTTGGAACCTAAACTCGTTTCTTCGTTTTTTAGTTTCTGCCCACAAATACTTAAAAAACAGCTTCCAAATTGTTCACTTTGTTGAAAATGATAAAGAAGTAATTGCTATTCTAAAGAAAAATTAATTACTCCTTATAAATATTCGTTTTGTAAATCTATAAGTTTCAGCTAATTAAAACTTATATAAGTTGAATTCCTCAGTTTTAAATATAACTTCGGCATCATTTATGTTTAAGGTTTTGTCTTTGAATTTGTTACCAATTAAATAATAACCACCGCTAACAACCGTAATATTATTTTGAGAAAGCACAACCAAATTTTCACCTCCGCAAGGGTGACTGTTACTAAAAGTAACACAAGATCCGAAATCTGTTAAAAAATATTCAAGCCAATCTTCATCATCTATGGCCACAACTTTATTTACATTATTTTTTACTAACAAATTCTCAATATTCCTAAACATTTGAACTTTTTGCTCTGGAAGACTCGAAATATAGTTCACCGACTTAATACTATTGTTAACCATAAATAATAAAACAAACATACTTAAAAAAAATATAAAAACATTCTTTTTTTTTCTTAATATGTTTTCTAATATAACAATCCATATAAGTCCATTAAAAAATAAAGAACTAAAAAATAATGTTTTTCCATAATAATAAGGTGACTTTAGGTAAAAACGACTAATTATTAAGGTAAATATAATGGTAAATATAAAACCAACAAATGAGCTTATATATTTATTTCTAAACATCGCAAATTTAACAAGGGAAAAACACACTAATATTAATTGAAACACAAATAATATTAATGAATACTTTGCTAATCTACCAGGATTGTTTAATCTGAAATCTAAATCTAACCAGGATGAAGTTGAAGTTAGAAAACTTGGGTATCCAATAGTATTACCTTTAGCTTGAAAAAAAGATATTTCAGTACCTTTATAATTAAAAATTGAGTTATAAAATAATCTCAAAGTATTGCTAATATAAGGTGCTGAAAATAACATAACTAATAACCCAATTAGTGTTATTTGAATTATCTTGACCTTATAACAATTTATATAATTATTTGTGTTAAAAATAATTAATAAAATATACAGAGGTATGAGCCAAAGGAAAATTGTTAAGGAATAAATGTAAATACCCCCACTAATTAGTAATGAAATTAAAACTAATAGTTGTACGTCCACATGCTTTCTTTTAGCAATTAACATTAAAAAATATAAAGCTGAAAACAAAAGAAAAGTTAACGAGGTTTGCGAATAAAAAGACTGGTTAACATATTGAATTGACAGAAATGATAGTAGTGACAATAAAGCAACAACTAATGAATAACTTCGCTTTTTAAAAAAATAACAACTTATAAAATAAAGAGGTACTAAAGTTAGTGAGTACAGATAAACTGCTAAAAGATGAGTTAATTCGTAATAATCTTGCAAAAAAAATGGTTTAATGTATGACAATAATAGGGGATAACCGACCGGGTAACCCGTCGAAACAATTTTGCATGAACTATATCCTCGATTGCTTAAACAATAATTTCCAATATTTCCCTTTTTTTCAATCGTTTTAGATAAAACTAATATTCCAATTGCGTCGTGGTTCACACGGTAACTAGGTACACTAAAAGGCAATCTTTTTTGCGGTAATAAAAATGCTAGCGAAATTATAATGAGCATCAACCATAAAGTAATTTCTTTTATAGCCAATTTCTTAATTACTTCAAAATTTGTTTTGCTCAAAATGTACATATTTACTAACCACATTAGTCCCACAATTACTATTATCGTATTCTTGTTAATATTGTTGAATCCGAAGTAGTATAAAACATTTATTATTACAATTATTATTGAAACTCCAAACACCTGGCACCATCCAAGCGATGATTTACCTTTTTTATTATTTAACCAAAATTCGATTGGTAACCCAAAAGTAAGACCTGCAAACCATAAAACAGAAATAAAAGTAATTATGAACTTTAAGGTATAAAAATCCATTTATATATATTTAGTAAAAGCTACTGATGATTATTATGCACCAAAATATAATAATTAATACTTTATATCTTTATAAATCATTGTTGAATGAAATATACCATGTAGAATAAACTATATGAAAATCCTATTAATAAACCCCTCACGAGTTGATGGCTACCCTGTTGTAAGGGAGGAACGTTTCGAACATAAAGATTTTGAAATGATACAACCACCACTTAATTTACTTTATTGCGCTTCACACTTAGTTAAGTACGGTCACAAAGTCTCCTTGTTAGACGCAAACGGTTTTGATTTAAATCTTACAGAGGTAGAAACAAAAATTAAAAAAGAAAAACCTAATTTAGTTATTATCCGAACTGGCTTTGATACTTTTTTTACAGACATAAAAGTATTAGAAATTGCAAAAAAATATAAAGCAATTACCATTTGTCGAAATAAAATAAT
>JBAYFX010000003.1:0-59179 GCA_041666965.1 Candidatus Shapirobacteria bacterium | reverse complement strand
CCAAAAATAACTGACGGCAGCCGTAAACAAACTTCACTGTTTTGACAAACTCGGCTCCAACCAGCCATTAACCAGTAGTAGGTTGGTGGGTGAAAGTCAGCCACAGAAAATTGGCTAACAATTTCTGTAGGTGTCTTTTTGGCTACTTGGGCAGTAATCGCCTCATCCAACCATAATGATTGGTCTAGAGATATTAACCTCAAAACAAGCCCCAGCCCAATAATTAAACTTAACTTCATTAGTTATTTTAACCCCGCTTATTTCCGAATTGCCTATTACTTAAAATCTGAGAAACCCTAAACCCAAAAGTCCGTTAATAATCAGCCATATTCCTACTAAAACTGACAGAAATTTGGGGTTAAGCAAAATTAATATTCCAAAAACAAGGGACACAAGTGGGCTGACGTTAGCAATATTCATAATTAATTATAACCCGTAAATTTTTAGGTCTCCCTCATCCATTCGAATTCTTGGGATTTCCAAATCTGTACCCGAGCATATTTGTGTCTTCTGTCTGGTAGTAAAAGCCAACCTTATTCCGATTTCCGCAATAACTTCCTTTTTAAGTGTACTGAAACTACCATATGGGTAAGCAAACACGTGTAGTTGGTTTAAGCCTTTTTCCCAAAGTTGCCGCTCCGATATTTCCATTTCTTTTTCATAAGATTCCCGTTCGTTTTTAAACGCATGGGACCAGGTATGGTTACCAAAATAAACTAGTCCGCTCTCTGCCATTTCCGACACTTGGTTCCAATTTAAATATCCGGGAACTCCAACCAATCCGGTAATTAAAAAAATAGTCACCGGAATCTGTTTTGCTTTAATAATCGGGAACAGGTATTCGTAAAGGTCTGAATATCCGTCGTCAAAGGTTAGAACAATGGATTTAGTATCCGTGTTTTCTCTACCCTCAAAAATCTGATTGAATCTCTCCATTCCAATAACCTCGTAACCATTTTGTAAAATCTGGTCTATTTGGTGGCCAAAAACTCCAGGGTCAACACTTAAGTTTTGCTCAATTTTGTCTAGCGTAATGTCTTTTGGTTGAATATGGTGATACATCAGCACCTTAATTGGTTTACAAGTACTAATTGCTGTCACCCTCCTCGTGTTTAACAACCCGGTCAATATTGCTAGAATGAATATAAATACTGCCATGGCTGGATTATACCGAAAACCTATAGTTTTGATTACCGGAGCCGCTTCTGGCATTGGCCGGGAAATTGCCGCCCGCCTTCATTTGACCTGCCGCCTCTGTTTGTTTGATTTCAATGCCCGCACCTTACCCTTGGTTGCCGCCAAATTTAAAGCTCTACATTATTTAGTCAATGTCGCTGATTCTGTTTCGGTGGATACTGCTGTCAGTTCGATTATTGCTAAAACCGGCCATATTGATGTTGTTATTAATTGTGCCGGAGTTTACCTTGATGGGCCAGTGACTGACAACCCTCCCGCTTCTATAAAAAATACTCTATTGGTCAACACCCTTGGTCCTATCAACATTTGTCAGTCAGTTCTGCCATACTTAAAAAAGCGAAAATCGGGGTTAATTATCAATTTGAATTCCGCCGCCGCGCTCCGTCCCCGCTCCGAGTGTTCCGTATACCATGCTTCCAAATACGCCCTAAACGGTTTTTCCCAGTCGCTGGCGGCCGAAGTTGAACCCTTTGGGATTCGGGTAACTCAACTTTTCCCCGACATTGTTAATACTGGTTTTAGTAAGAAGGGAAACATTAAACGCAACTTTCGCCATTCTCTTGACCCCTCAGCCATCGCTGATTTAGTTTCTTACCTAGTTAAACTTCCGCCCCACCTGACTTTACCGGAAATTACTTTGCGCTATTATTAATCAATGAGTATCAATATAAATAAAGTTTGGAAATTTGTTAAAAAACATTGGTTAGTTATTATTCTTGGCATTTTTACAATTAAATACTTTAGTGCTAATTATTTTGGTTATTCCATCAAAACGGCTTCCCCTTCGGTTGGTCAGTATGCTTATGATTCCTACTCTGGTTCCAAATCACTTAACATACCCCTCTCTCCAGGTCAGTCAAGGGAATTGGCCCCAACCTCCGACACTTCCCGCTTAGTTATCCGTGATACCAGCCTCTCTTTGCAAGTTAAAAACGTCAATGATGTTATAAGTCGCATTCAAGCACTCGCCGAGTCCTCTGGTGGATTTTTAGTTGCCTACAATCTGTCATCGCCTGAGTCTGCCGCTTCTGGTAACATTTCCGTTCGTGTTCCTTCTTCGCTTAGAAGTCAGCTAATAACACAAATCCAAGCCTTGGGCGTAAAAACAGTTTCTTTATCGGTAAATGGTCAGGATGTAACTGACCAGTTTGTAGATAATGAAGCTCGGCTTAAAGTGCTGTACTCTACCCAAACTAAGTTTAATCAAATCATGGACCAGGCCGTCAGGGTTGCTGATTTATTAGAAGTACAGCGTGAGCTAATAAATCTTCAAACCCAAATCGATTCCCTCAAAGGCCAACAACAGTATTTAGAAAAATCTGCCGAGTTGAGTTTAATCTCAGTTTATTTGTCAACCGATGAATTGTCACTTCCCTATACTCCCACCAATACCTGGCGGCCCATGGTTATTTTTAGGGAAGCAGTCCGTTCGTTTATTGCCAGTACCCGCACCATCGTTAGTGCCCTTATCTGGCTGGCAGTCTATTCACCACTAATTCTAATTGTTCTGATTGTGGCTTGGTGGTTGCAACGGCGCTCTGTTAGGGTAAAATAGATTGTTACCCGAATATTACCCGAATGCCCAATCCTTTAGCTGATCAACTTCGCCCCACCAATCTTGATGAATTTGTTGGTCAGTCGCACTTGGTTGGTCCCGGTAAACCACTTAGAATGGTGGCCGAGTCAAAAAATCTTTTCTCCATGATCTTTTGGGGTCCTCCGGGGGTGGGTAAAACTACTTTAGCCCGGATTTTGGCACATACTTGCGGCTTGGAAATACATGACCTGTCAGCGGTGTCAGCTAGTAAAGATGATATTAAAAAAATTATTGGCTCGCCCAATTCCCAAACACTAGGTCTTTACTCCCAAGTTTTGTTTTTAGATGAAATACACCGTTTCAACAAAGCCCAGCAGGATTTTTTATTGCCCTACGTTGAGTCCGGTCGCTTGGTATTAATTGGCGCTACCACTGAAAATCCTAGCTTTGAAGTCATTGCTCCACTACTTTCTCGAACCCGAGTTTTTGTTCTTAAAGAATTAACAGTAGAGGATATTGGTCAAATTATTACCCGGGCTACGACTCACTTAAAAATAAAAATAAAACCAGACGCCAAAGACTGGCTAACCAATATGGCCAATGGTGATGCCCGCCAGTGTATCACCATGATAGATAATTGCCATACACTTTATGGTGACTTAACGCTCGCTCACCTTAAACAGACCCTCCAAAACTCCTTTTTACGGTTTGATAAAAAAGGCGAGGAGCACTACAACACCATTTCTGCCTTCATCAAATCCATGCGCGCTTCCAACCCTGATGCTGCTCTCTATTATTTAGCTCGGATGGTTGAAGCCGGCGAAGACCCGCTTTTTATTGCCCGTCGTATGGTTATTTTTGCCTCCGAAGATATTGGGCTAGCCAATTCGTCAGCCCTGCTCGTTGCCAACTCTGTATTTAGGTCTATTGAAACTATTGGTTACCCCGAGTGCTCCATTAATTTAGCCCACGGTGTGGCTTATTTGGCCAAGTCTCCCAAAGACCGGAGTGTCTACGACGCCCTGCGTTCCGCCCAAGCCGACGTTCAAAAACTCGGCAATCTTCCCATTCCCCTCAGTCTCCGTAATGCCCCCACTCAGCTCATGAAAGACTTGGGCTACGGTAAAGGCTATGAAAAATATACCGACGACGATTTACTCCCCGATTCCCTCAAAGGCAAAAAGTATTTAATAAATAAACTAAAAACCAAGTCCGACTGATTTTCAGCCTGTTTTAAGTTTTGGGTCTTATTCTTCATTTGTTACTAATTAATATTCTATGAACAAAAAGACACTCGTAGCCTTAATTGGTTTTGTAATTTTAAGTATGACAGTCGTTGATGGTAATAAAATTTACGCCCAAACTAGTCCCAGCCGTCAAACCATAGTTGATATGCTGGTGTCTAAGTTCGGACTTAAGAAAACTGAGGTGGAATCAGTTTTTACTGATTTTCAAAAGCAACGCCGCTCAGATATGGTTGCCGGTTTCAAATCCCGCTTAGACCAATTAGTCAAAGACGGTAAGATAACCCAAGCTCAAAGTGACTTAATTCAAAAGAAACAAGATGAGTTGGTAGCTCAAAAGAGTGCTAACAGTTGGCAAAATTTAACACCTCAAGAAAGGCGTGCCAAGATGGACCAACAAAGAACTGATTTAGAAAAATGGGCTACCGACAATAAAATAGACCTCCGATACCTTCCTTTACTGGGAGGAAAAGTTAGAAGGGGGTTTGGCGGCCACGGTTTAGAGGGCAAGAGGTAAAACGAAACTAATTTACTTCACTATTTGGTTCCATTAGCATTTCCGCCTGCTTTAGTTCATTATCTTCCCGGCTAAACCGGTATGATTTTTCTAAAGTATAAGTAGCACAACTTTTAGCCCGAATGTCCACCACGTCCCGCGAATACTTAATAAACTGTTCAATAAAACCAATCTCTCCTCCCCGGTAAAAGGGAATTGATACCGCCAGTTGCCATATTTTTCTTTTGGCGTCCCAATTTCGGGGGAGAATCAAAATCTCATACAATCCCGGTTGGCCCATCATGGTAATGTAACGCTTATAGCGCCAATAACCGTTTTTTTCTTTGTTTTCTCCTTCCCAACAATCTTGCGTTAGATTAATCTTTTGACTCAGTTTCAACTCATATAGTACGGCGGCGTCCACTGTCACCCCTTTCCGGGATAAATTTTCGTGAATCAGTTTTACTTGGGCCACTGCTTCGCTTTTGTTTTTATATACTAGGTCCATTGGGTAAAAAATGTGTTTTTTGGAGTCTTCGATGTACGCCATAACCATAATCACCCGCTGCGGGTACTCCGGTTCCAGGTAACAATATCTTGCTTTAGCCATGTAGTATTTTACTACGCCAGTAGATGGTCTGTTTTTTGGGTAAACCTTAATATATTTCGCAACTTATTTCACACAAACTATAAATTAGTGCTACAATCTCATCAATATGCAAAACAATAATGGTAGTGAGACTGGAGTGTTTTTGTCTGGTTTTGATATTTCAGGACTACCAAGACCTGAATGTAGGGATTGTTTTATTGTAAGGCGAATGGCTCTCACTCTTAATGAGGTTTTTCCATCTGGAGAAAATATTTCGGTTCGTAGGGGTGGTGAAAATACCTGGAGAGTTGCGGTAGGCGGAAGTCAGACCGTTGAAAGTGTAATCCAAAGAAAACCAACACCAGAAGAAAAAACCCCTGCACCTATTTTGGCCATTGTTGATTCCCCAGATTGTTGTGGACACAGAACTATAAGAACTAACTGTAATGAATTTTGTAACGAAAAAGGACAATTCAAACCATTGACATCGGCATTTATGGAAGAAGTTCGTAATCCCTTAAGTGGGGAGGTTTCAAGCGCTTCATTCCAAATCAAAGGTATATAATTGACTTTGGGTTTTCTTCGGGTTATAACTTACTTATGAAAGAAGTTGTAATCTTTAAAACTAATAATTTTAAGTTTTCTTTTGCTTGGTACGACATTTGGATTGGCTTTTTCGTGGATACTATTAAGCGCCGTCTCTATTTTTGTCCACTCCCCACACTACTTTTTACCATTAGTTACTAACCATGAAATTACTTCTAACTTCAACTGGTTTAGAAGGTAAAGTCAAAGACTTTTTTATTAATTTAATTGACAAACCTCCCCAACAATTAAATTTGGCTTTTATCCCCACTGCCGCCGACCCATATTCAGATAAATGGTTTATGGAAAAAGATTTGGAAAACTTAAAAAACATAGGTTTCAAAGTCACTGTTGTTGATTTAAAAGATAATCCTCAAACCATTAAAACCAAACTTGAAAACTCCCAAATCATATATGTTGGTGGAGGTAATACTTTTTACCTACTTCACTGGGTCTGCCAGTCAAAACTGGACACTTATTTAAAAGACCTATTGGCTAACAATCGTTATTATGTTGGGGCGAGTGCCGGTAGCGTATTAGTTGGCCCTGACATTGCCCTTTCCGGCTGGGATCCGGGTTGGGACACCAATGATGTTGGTCTAACCGACACCTCTGGTCTAAATTTTGTACCGTTTGCCGTCTCACCTCACTTTACTGAAAAAAAGAGAATGGTTCTCGAGAGTCATTCAGTTAATTATCCAGTTATTCCCATAACCGACCAGCAAGCCATTTATTCAAACGATGATGATTGGCAACTGGTAGGAGATGGAGAAAATATCAATTTAAAACACCATGGATAAAAATAAAGTTTTGGAATTTATTAAAAGTCAAACTTTGGCAGTTTTATCCACTGCCACCAAGCAGGGGATAATCGAGTCGGCTGTCATGGCCATTGCCGTAACCGATAACTGGGAGGTGTTAATGTCTTCTGAACCTAACACCCGTAAAATTTTCAATCTAAAAAACAACCCCTACACCTCTCTTTTGGTCGGTGGACTCCAAAGCCCTTCTATTCAACTAGATGGCACTTCAGTAGTCCTGACTGATTCGGAAGGTGAGGAAATCAGAAAGCAGATTATTGCCATTCATCCCAATACAGCTGAATATTTAAACCCACCAATTGCTTATATTAAGTTTATTCCCAACTGGCTGCGTTACTCCGATTTTAGCCAAGAACCACCTATAATCCACGAGTTTATAATTTAATTACTATGACCAATCCAGAAGCTGTAATTTTTGATTTAAATGGAGTTTTTCTCCAAAGCCGTCCACTAAGCACAAGAGTGTCGGAAAAATTTAGAGTCGATCCTGACCAGCTTTTTAGCAAACTAAAAACCATCCTAAAAGAAGTACGAACTCCGGGGGAAAAGCCAGATGAAATTTGGAATCCGATTCTCCAAATGCTAAATATTACCCGGAATGAATTTTTTAGTTTTTGGTTTTCGGGTGAAACACTAAATCCGGACTTGCTAGACTTCGCCCGTGAACTTCAAACACAGGGTATAAAAATATTCATTTTGTCTAACAATTTTGCTCATAGAACTGAATACTATCGTCGTCATTATCCTGAGATGTTTACCCTCTTCAATGGTGTTTATTTTTCCTGGGAAACTGGTTTTGTAAAACCTGACATTCGCGCTTACCAAAAATTACTTTCAGATCATCAGTTATTGCCAGCCAACTGCGTCTACTTTGATGATTCACCAGAAAACATTAGTGTCGCAGGTAGTTTAGGTATTCGAAGCCATCTCTACACTGGCTTACCCAATGCGCGCCAAATTATGGTTTTGGAGTGCAAAGAAGGCGCATGAAACATCCGGGAGATTTTACCCGCAAAGTTTGGGAGTTGGCCATGTCCATTCCCAAAGGTAGGGTAACAACCTATGGATTGTTAGCAGTATCGGCGGGGGGTCACCCCATGCTCTCCCGCATGATCACCTCCATTCTTTCCAAGTGCCCCAACGAGGCTCAAATTCCCTACCATCGGATAGTTTATGCCAATGGTTTAGTCTGGTTGGATCCCGAGCATAAACAAGAGCGTCTTAAATTATATAAACAGGAGGGAATTAAGTTAGACAAAAACAACCGGATTATTAATTTCGACCGTTTGGTCTACACCTTCGACTAAAAATGGACTATCAAATCCTTAAGTTAGCAGTCAAAGATTTAAACTTACTACCTTTTCAGGTTGATTCTCTTAAGAAGCTGACCCAAGAGTTAAAAATACTGACTACTTCATTAACTAATGTTAAGAATATTATTGCTCGAGGTGGGTTTATCTTAGATACCTTATTAGGCACTGAGCCAAACGATATCGATTTGTTTTACGAGTCAAGTAAGTGGAAAACTAAAAATTGGCAAGGCTGCGAGTGTGATTCAATCAAGTCTCAAATTATATCTTTAAATCTTCCCTTAATTAATTCCCGAAAAACCGACTTAGGCCACATATTGGAAAATGAAATCCACCTTGACCCGGTTACAAAAGTATTAGGTTTCTTTTCACATCATATAGATGTTGCTTCCATGGTTTGTTTAGACTCATCCGGTTCAATTTGGGTTAACCAGGAATCATTAAACTGTATTAAGAACAAAATTCACGAAATTAGATTTGAAGGTTGGCTTCAACATTTTATTTATCCATATTCGGATAATCCTTTCTACCGAAATTATAAAACCAGCTATTGCCGTTTGTTAATTCGAGGTTTAAGAATGATTCACTCAAAAAAGTATTTATCCGTTGGAAGCAATTACCGAAATTTACTGGAAAATAGTAATCCATTATTCAATGAGGTCCTAAATAATAAACAATTGATTAAAGGTGTAAAAGAGGCAATGGTTGAAAAATGCTCCGCTATGGATATCCCAGATTTTTACCACGCCATAGATATTGCCAACCCAGGCAACATTGTAAAACTTAAAAGTAATATTAAAAAAATTTACACCCATGCTCACTCAAGTTAAGGAACTAACTGCCAAAACCATTCTTACTCCTACGTCATTACCTGGTTGTGATTATGTGATTAATCCCTACGGTGGTTGTCAGTTTGCCTGTATGTATTGTTATGCCGCAGCTATCGCCCGATGGAAGCATTCAGGGCAACAGTGGGGGAGTTTCTTGGACGTCAAAATAAATGCCCCGGAAATCCTTAAAAAGGATTTATTAAAACTTGAAAAGAAATTCAAATCTAAGAATTTCGGCATAATTTGGTTTAGTTCGGTAACTGATCCCTATACTGGTCTTGAAGCCAAATACAAATTAACCCGCCAGTGTTTACAGGTATTACTGAATTTTGGTTACCAGGGCCAAGTGGCATTACAAACCAAATCAGGTTTAATTACCCGGGATATTGATTTGTTATCTCAGTTCTCTGATGTGACTGTTGGATTCACTATAACCTCACAAGATGACACGGTTTCCCGCTTTTTGGAAGTTGATGCCCCTCCGGTTTCAGCCCGAATTAGCGCCATCAAAACTCTAACTTTACACCAAATACCCACTTATGCTTTTATCGGTCCACTTTTACCAAATGCCACTAGTTCATCCAAAGAAATTAACCAACTTCTAGATACACTCCAGGAAGCCGGTATCAAAGAAGTTTGGTTTGAGCATATAAATCTAAGTCCTAAAATTAAAGCCCGTTTGTTTGATTACTTGCGCCTTACCAATCCTTCTTTGATTAAACTTTTTGATAAATCCGGTACGGCCCAATACCGCCAGCGGTTAACGAAAGTCATCAATTCTTGCCTTGAGGGTAGAGGGTTAAAACTAGGGTTAGGTAAAGTAATATTTCATCATGACCTACCTAAAGCCAAACGCGTTTAAGCTCCATCAGTCTTGAAATCTAAGGGGAACTTCAAAAATCTTATCGTTTTCCGGCAGTCCGCTGGGGTTATCGTTTTTTATCTGTAAAAATCCACTGCTTCCAACCGGGTTAAAAGTTAAACTGGTTTTGAAACTTACCCACTCGTCACTTTCGTTAACTAGTGTGGTGTAAACTGGCCCACCCCCAATTACTGCTTTGTTTGAGTCCAATACCCAAATGGTCATTACTGCCTCAAAGGTCCAGTTGCGTTTAATTGCCCCCTTAACTTCAAGTGGGCTTTTAACTAACTGACTGGTCTTAGGAGTATCAAGCTTTACTTCACTTGCCCAATTACTTGGTGCTGGCGTTATAGTTGGTAGTTTAACACCCAAAGTATTTGGTTTGCCCAACACCCTCCCAAGTATTATTCCAACAACCAAAAATACCACCAAAAGAAGGGCCACTACTATCTGATTTTTCATTAATCTATTTTACTCCCTAGCGGCCTCTTCTACTCCATCCACCGGTATTTCTCGAAAACCGTCCAAAGCCCGGTCTACCCTGCGCAGGCGGTGCTCGGAACTCTCTTTCCTCAATAAAGGTAAGGGCGTAACCCATGGCGTCCCCTCGTCCTGTCCGCCCAATTCGGTGGATGTAATCATCGTAGTTGTTAGGAATGGTGTAGTTAATTACATGGGTGATATCACCAATGTCCAAGCCCCTAGCCGCCACGTCAGTGGCCACCAATATGTTTATTTGGTTTTCCTTAAAGGCCTTAAGAACTCGAGTGCGTTTGTTCTGAGGCTTGTCACCATGAATTGAATCAGCTTTAAGCCCATTGTTAAACAGCTTGGTAGACAATTGTTCAACCAGCGCTTTTGTTTCTCCAAAAATTAATACCTTTTTTACTTCACTGCTGTTAAGAATCTCCAAAAGCATCTGTTCTTTGGCTCCACGTTTACAACGAACCACATTTTGTTCTACATGATTAGACGCCACCCGGCTTTCCAAACTTACTTTTACCGGATTGTTTAACAGTGTTTCAATCAACCCACCCACCTTATTGTTGACGGTAGCTGAAAAGAAAAGGGTTTGCCGAGGCTGGGGGATTTGGTCCATGATTTCTCTAATTTCGTCGACAAATCCCATATCCAACATCCGGTCAACTTCGTCCAAAACTACTTTGTTAAATTTTCCAAAATCAATTACCCGGCGTTGCCCCAGGTCCTTAATTCTTCCCGGTGTTCCAATAATTATTTGGGCGCCGCGTCTTATGTCAATTATTTGCTCCCGAATGTAGGCGCCACCAATAGCTAGCGCAATATACACTTTTAAGCCTGGCGTAAATGATCTGAATTCCTGTTTAATTTGTGTTGCCAACTCTCTTGTTGGCGCCAAAATTATTATTCTCTTGTGGGGATTGGTAATCAGTTCGTTAATTATAGGTAACGCGAATGCGGCAGTTTTTCCGGTACCCGTGTCAGCAATTCCCAAAACGTCGCGCCCTTCCATTACAGCGCCAATTATTTGGTCCTGAATTGGTGTTGGTTTTTTGTAACCTTTGTCTTTAATGTTAGTTAACAGTTGAGCTTGGAATCCAAAATCTTCAAATAAGTTCTTGGTTTCAGTTTCCTCAATTTTAAGCACTTTCTCGGCTGCTTTTACAAAAAGATTTTCATCTATTCTCTGTTTAAACCCGTTGCGTTTACTAAAATTATTGTTGAAATTTCGACGCCCGCTAAAGCGTCCATGACTTTGGTACATAGTTTTATAAAAATTTTGGGCAATACACCAGAATTTATCTGGCAAACATTGTCCGAAATTTTATAAAACACCCTATTGGGTAAGGACAACCTTTTGATCTTTGCCTAACAATCAGGCTAGATTGTAGCACACATCCTATATATAGCAAATTACTTCTGAATCTGGCTTTCAACAGGGTTACTAGGTATGTCGGTATTTATCCTAAACTGAGGATTAATTTGAATATTTTGGGCGCTAACACTTCCGTCTTGGTTAGTGGTCCCAAAGGCTCCGATTTTTTCACCTACTTTTAAGCTGTCTTTTTCTACTTCACTGGTTTGACTGTAACTTGTTTTGTCATTTACCAATACGATTTTCGAAGATCCGTCATCGGTTTTTACCGTAAAACTTGTGTCGTCCATACTAATTATCTCTCCGGTAATTGGCCGGAAACCGATGTTCCTATTTTGCCCCGCAAAGTTTTCCCCAATTCCCAATCGTCCCTCTCTAAAGGCAGCTCCCATATTAGCTCGGCTTGGGTTTGCTTGGTTTTTCCCTATTAAATACCCACCACCTGCCCCAATTAATAAAGCTATAACTACTGAGACTATTAGATTATTTTTCATTTTGTTTTGTTAAATATTAATAAGTTTATTCAAATCTTAATGCTTCAATTGGTTGCAATTTGGCAGCCCGTTGGGCTGGGTACCAACCAAAAACTATTCCAATTATCCCTGAAACTCCCATGGCTAAAACCATTGAAGGGACTGAAATGGCCGCCGGTATGCTAAGTACCTTAGCCAGAAGAAAAGAAATACCAACACCAATCGCCATACCTATAATTCCGCCAAAAAAAGTTAAAATTACCGATTCAACTAAGAACTGAGTAATAATTGTCTTTTTCTTAGCTCCTAGTGCTTTTCTTAACCCAATCTCCCGGGTCCGCTCAGTAACGGTAACAAGCATTATGTTCATAATTCCAATTCCCCCAACTAACAGGGAAATAGCCGCAATCCCACCCAAGAGTGTTGTAAAAGTACCTGTAACTTGTGAAGCAGTGTTTAAAATGTCGTTTTGAGACATGATGGAAAAATCAGCATTAGTTGGGCTGCTCAGTTTGTGTCTGTCCAAAAGCAAATACCCAATCTCGTCTTGGGCCATCGTCATTACTTCTTTTGATTTGGCTTCAACCGCAATCGTCGATAAATAATCTACCCCAAATAGTTGTTTTTGAGCCGTAGATAGGGGGACAAAAATCATACTGTCGGGGTTATTAAAGCCACTGCCACCCTTACTTTTGGTTACTCCTATCACAGAAAAACTTTGCTTGTTGATTCTAATTTGAGCTCCCACTGGGTTTGCGCCTTCCCCAAATAAATCTATTACTGCTTGTGGGCCCAGTACTGCCACCTTGGCAACTCCAGAAACGTCTCGTTCACTAATAAAATTTCCCGCCGTCATTTCCATTGTATGTATAGCACTGTAAGTTGATTCCACGCCTACAATTTCGGTATTTGTATTGTTCCTACCGGCTATCACCTGGCTTCTCCGGCTAAGTTCGGGCGATACCTGGCTGATTGTGGTAATGCTGTTATTGGTGGCAATTGCCCTGGCGTCGTCTAAAGTCAGGCTGGTGTTTTGTCCGGCAGTCCGCACGTTTCCTTGTCGTGAATTTGAAGGCATAACAGTTAATAAGTTGGCCCCCAGCGCCTGTATTTGGTTCTCGATTGCTTTCTGGCTGCCTGCCCCCAACGATATTAGAGCAATCACGCTTCCAATGCCAATAATTATACCTAAAGCTGCCAATCCGGTTCGCATTTTGTTTAACCCTAAAGTTCCGAAGCTCTCCCTCACAATTTCGGTAAGTTTCACCTAAGCCTCCTTCCGCTTTTTCGGTCTTCAACAATTTTCCCGTCGCGGATTGTCACTACCCGGCTGGCCCATTTAGCAATATCCTCTTCGTGGGTAATCATAACTATAGTTCTGCCATCTTTATGTAATTTTTTTAAAATTTTCATAATTTCTTCTGCCTGTTGGCTGGCAATATTTCCCGTAGGTTCGTCCGCCAGTACTATTTTTGGGTCCATTGTCAGTGCTCGGGCTATTGCTACTCTCTGCTGCTGACCCCCCGACAGTTGATTGCTTAAGTGTTCCATTCTGTCCCCAAGTCCTACTAACCCAAGCAGCTCCTTGGCTCTCATTAATCTTCTTTCTTTATCAATTTCCGCGTAAGCCATAGGCAGTTCGACATTTTTTAAAGCTGATGTTCTGGGAAGTAAGTTATAAGCTTGAAATACAAATCCAATTTTCCTGTTCCTAATTTCTGCCAAATCATCATCGTTTAGTCTTGACACATCTTGGTTGTCCAACCAATATTGTCCGTCCGTGGGGGAGTCAAGCGCTCCTAAAATATGCATTAAGGTTGACTTACCTGATCCGGACGGCCCCATAATAGCTACAAATTCACCTTCCTCCACATTAAGGTTTACTCCCGCCAACGCCACCGTTTCCACTCCGTCATGTGCGTAAATTTTGGTAATCCCCTTCATTTTTATCATCATATTTATCTGGCCCGAAATTGAGCACCTCCACCTAGTCCTCCAAAAACTGATGTACTACTAGTCTTACTGGTTGTAGTTGTTGGGTTGATAACCGCTGTTACTACTTCTTCGCCCTCGTTTATACCTGATATTATTTCTGCTTCAGTGTCTGACGTTAGGCCAACTTCTACATTTTTATTTTCTACTACTCCATTTTTCATAACCCTGACCGTTGTTGCCTCCCCGCTAGTTGCTAATGCCCCGATAGGTATTATTACTACACTGCTTTTTACATTGGTAATAATATTGGCGGTAGCTGACATGTTAGGTAATATTGACGTGTCTTGAATATCCAGCTGGATTGTTGTTGGGTAACTGGCTACGCCCGAACTTACAGTTCCGGCTGAGTCTACCGCCATAACTTTACCTGTATAGGTTTTGTCAGGAAAGGCGTCTAGGGTTACCGTTACCTTGTCACCTACTTTTACTTTAACAACGTCAATTTCCGTCAGACTCACACTTACCGACGGAGTTGCCCCGGTCTTAACAATGGCGATTTTATTCTCAATATTACTGCTATTAGCCGAATCACTGGTTGGATTCAAAATCATTCCCGGGGCCAGCGATATAGCACTGACCGTTCCGGTAATGGGGGCATACACTGTTGCCCCCGCCATTTGGTAGGCAAGGCGGGAAGATTCTAGAGCTGCTTTTTGTTGCTTAATGCTGTTTTGTAAGTTGTCATAAGCCGCCTGTGCCGATAGCATGGCGTCATGTTTTTGAATGTAAGTTGGGTCGTCTGGAGACTGGTTGGCCCATTGGTTAGTAAATACGTTTTTAGTTGCCACCAATTGACTGTCAAGCTCATATATTCTGTCTTGAGTTGTTTTTAAACTATTTTGAGCTGATTGGTATGAGGAATAGGCTGCTTGAAGTTTTTGTCGCCCGTTTAAGTCCAAATCAATTTCCATTAATGGCGTCCCGGTTTTGACTGTTTGCCCCTCCGTTACAAATATTTTATTAACTACACCTGAGGCAGTGGTAGTTACTGTCCGGCTATTACTTGTAGCCACTTGGCCTGATGCGGTTACGGCCACAATCAGGTCTCCCACAGTCGCCTGACTGGTTTGGTAGGTTGTTGCTGTTTTTTGACTATTACTTTTGCTTTTCCACATAAACCAACCGGTGGCAATAATTACTAGAATTAGCCCTAATTTTACTGCCATTGGCCATTTCTTAAAGTGACTCATAGCTTATCTTAATTATTGTTTCTGAAAAGTAACTGAAAATAAACTGCCTTTTCCTATTTGACTCTTTACTCCTATTTGGATTTTATTATTTTGGGCAATTTTATGCGCCATGGCTAGACCCAATCCATAACCTCCCGCCTGATTGTGGCTTCTGGCTTTGTCAGCCCGGTAAAAGCGTTTGAAAATATGCGGCAAATCTTTTGAGGCAATTCCAATCCCCTCATCTTTAATACTTAATACAACTTCCCGTTTATTTTCAATACTTTTAACTATTACCCTCCCGTTCTTATGGCTGTATTTAATGGCATTGTCAATAATGTTTCCTACTAAAATACTCAGTTCCATGTCATTTCCCCAAACTTCCCCCGCCTTAACTTGATTAACCAATTTAATGTCTTTGTTGTTGGCGGCAGTTGAATATTTTTTAATTATTTTTGTCATCATTTCTTGAAGGTTTGTTTTGTTTATTTGTTTGGTACTGTTTCTGTTGCTGGCCAGAGTCAGCAGGCTTTCACTCAATTTCTGGAGCTGGTTTACGTCATTTATGCTATCCGCCACTAATTGTCTGGCTTCGCCCATTTTTGGTTTTGGTTCTCTTAAAAATACTTCAAACGAGCTTTTCAGTGAGGTTAAGGGAGTTTTCAATTCATGTGAGGCATCGGCCACAAACCGGTTTTGGTCTTCCATCATTTCTTTAATCGGTTTAAGCGTTTGCCCCGATAGAAAAAAAGCCAGTCCTCCCGAAATTAATAAAATGCCACCATTAACAAAACCCAAAATGGTCAGTAATCTGTTTTTGGCGTCTAAGGCCAAATCCGGGTCACTCCATGGAGGTATAAGCGTCTGTGGTGGAAACATGTCCTGTCCCAACCCTCTTAGTTCCAGTCTTCGTTCCCATCTGGTTCTGGATAAAAAAGACAACCTTTCAATTTCAATTCCTACCAGTTTATAAATAATGGCACTGAAAGTAAGTGATATTAAGCAAATAATCAGTACATACCACCCGGTCAATTTCCACCTGGCTTGGCTAAACATTTACGTCCCTTAATCTGTAGCCAAATCCTCTTACCGTGTCAATACTAACTTTTTTTGCTCTTAATTTTTTAATATATACCTCAATCGTATTAGGCAAAATATTACTATCGTAATTCCAAACATGTTCCCGAATCTGGTCTTTGGTCAATGTCTTGCCTTTATTTTTCATCATATATTCCAAAAGTCCATACTCTTTGGCTGAAAGTGGGGTTCTCGTGCCATTAATTATTACTTCGAAATTATCCTTGTTCATAATTACATCACCCGCCCTCATATTTGTAGATTCAATTACTTTTGGCCGTCTAGTTAACGCTCTTATCCTAGCAAGTAATTCTTCAAAGGCGAAAGGTTTGGTTAAATAATCATCTGCTCCGACCCCTAACCCATTAACCTTATCTTCAATTTGGCCTCTGGCGGTTAGCATCAGGATCGGTGTGTTTATTTGTGAGTTTCTTAAGTTTTCTACCACCTTCATTCCATCCATTCCGGGTAGCATTAAATCCATTAAAATTACATCATAACTGCCCTCCATAGCCAAATCTAAACCCTCAACCCCATCATAAGCCACGTCAGTCACCATTTTTTCCTGCTCCAAACCTTTTTTAATGGCGCTGGCTATTCGGTGTTCGTCTTCAACAATCAACACTTTCATACTTCAATTATAAGCTTTTTGCTGAATATTCCCTGAACCAGTCTTTTCCTTTATTGTTTCTTACATAAAATTACCATTTACCCCATATCATCACACCTGCAATATGACTATCCTTTTCCGTAATCTGCTAAATAATCCCTTGCTCCCTGTTCTGTTAATCGTCTCGGTTTTGGCGGTTGGCATAAATTTTTTCCACTTTCCTTATTACGAAAGTGATGAGGGCACTTACATGTCCCAAGCTTGGTCGGTAGCAACCCAAGGCCGTCTTTCGCCCTATGTTTACACCTATGATCATGCGCCAGCCGGTTGGCTGTTAATTGCTCTCTGGTCTGTTGTTAGCGGAGGTTTTCAAACTTTTGGCTATGCTATTAATTCCGGCCGGGTATTAATGCTGCTATTGCATTTATTTACATCTCTTTTCATATTTCTGGTTTCTAAAAAATTATCTCAAAGTTACTTAACTGCCTCTATCGCCCTACTATTCTTTTCGCTAACCCCACTATCTATTTATTACCACCGCCGGGTATTGCTCGACAATATTATGGTTTTCTGGATAATGTTTTCCCTCTACTTCTTAACTTACCGCCAAACCAAGCTCGGACGAACTCTTTGCGCAGTTACCTTTGGAATTGCTCTGATGACAAAAGAGACAGCTATCTTTTTTATACCCGCTTTCATTTATCTGCTGTCACTTACTCCAAATATTTCTCGTTTCCGTTCTGTTATTTTTTGGTTGTTTATCGTCGGTTTAGTGGGGTCAATTTATCCGTTATGGGCATATTCTCAGGGTCAACTTTTCCCGCCAGGAATGTTTGGTTCTGAATTTAGCCCACACCCTAGTTTAGTTGGTTCCTTCCGGAACCAATTAGGGCGATCCGGTGGGTCTCCGTTTTCACCAGGAAGCGCCTTCCAGCAAAATATTAGGCTTTGGTTTCACGAAGATCCACTCTTATTAGCCTTTGGTTTCTCTAGCCTGTTGGCAAATATTATTTTATCTTTCAAATTCCGACTAAATCATTTTTCTCTACTGTTTATTTTGCCTATGTTGTTATTTTTTCTTCGGGGAGGAATAATTTTTGAATTTTATTTAATTCCGCTAATTCCATTTTTATCACTGTCAGTAGCCACCTTTCTTAAAACCATATCTGACAACTGGGGCAACTTAAAACTTTATTTTATTTTGCTCACCTTCATTTTAATAATCAATCTGGCCTATTTTGGAACTAAAACTCGGGGAGGATTTAATCTTTTTACCTCCGATCAAACCAAATCCCAAATTGAAGCCACAAATTGGGTTTTAACTCAAAGTCAACCTAATTCTTTTTGGGCCATTGATCAACCTATGTATTTGGATATGGTCATCAGTAATAAACAAAATTTTAAATATGTTTATTACTATTGGAAAATCGAAACCGATCCTACCATTAAAAATCAATTATTGTCTGGCAATCCCCGCAACATAAATTATTTAGCCGTAACTCCTCAAATGGAGGCCGATATTGTTAACTCCCAAATGACATTCATTTCTTCCGCCATATCTACTTCAAAAATTGTTAAAAGTTTTGAGAATGATGGTTGGCGGGTAATTATCCGATCTAATGTTTCTCCCTAGGTTCACCCCTCACAAAACTTAACCAATTTGTACTAAAAATCCTTTCGGGTTTGCTAAAAAATAGAACAAGAAATATTAAGTTGTATCAAGGAAATTTCATACGAATTTCTAACCTAAAGTCTATTCATGATTTTTGCTGGTGTTTAATAATCAACAGTTATTAAATTGTTACCAACCTCTTGGTTGTTAAAGTATTTGGTACTCTGATCTATGCCCGCCACCGTTTTTAATCGCATTCGCGGTTTAGTTTGTCTTATACCGCCTGGGTTTGTTGCTACTTATGGCACAATTGCCCGAGCTCTAGGATATAAAAATTCACGCTTAGTTGGTTTTGCTATTCGGGGTAATCAGGACACATCGATTCCCTGTCACCGAGTTGTTTTTAAAGATGGATCATTGGCAGCAAACTATTCTTTTGGGGGAAGTGAAGCTCAGCGGCATCGTCTGGAGTTTGAAGGTATAACTTTTACCCCTGAAGGACGGGTAAAACTATCCGCCCATCTTTTTGTGTTTAATAACCCGTTCTTTAGTTGATACAATCGAATCATGTCTTCAGTTTTTACTATTAAAATTGTCGGCCCGGCTGGCGCGGGTATCAAATCCGGAGGTCTGTTGCTTTCACGCATCCTCCTGTCTCACGGACAGCATTTGATAGATTACTCCGAGTACCCATCGTTAGTCCGCGGAGGTCACAACACTTACCAGGTTAGTTTTAGTCACGCCGCTGTATCCTCCATTCATTTTCAATTAAATCTATTAATTAGTTTAGAGACTAGTCATTGGCAATTACATAAATCAGAGTTAACGAAAAAAAGTCTTGTTTTTGGTCCGGATGCTCCCTTGGTTTTGCCATTCTCTGATTTAGTTAAACCGCTGGGCGGTTCAATCTACACCAATACAGTTGCCCTTGGTGTTATTGCCTATTGTTTTGGACTTAATCCCTCGATTTGTCACTCGGAAATTATTAACACTTTTAGTCTCGATTCTCCTAATCTAACTGCTTTCGATGCTGGCTTTGAATATGCACAAAATAACTTTGTCCAATATCAAAATATTTTTACTATTAAACATAACAAGCCTTTAAAAAAAGCACTAATAGTTGATGGTTCGGAAGCATTTGGGTATGGGTTCTTGGCAGGTAATGGCAACTTTTATGCCGCCTATCCCATGACTCCCAGCACCGGTCTCCTGCATTTTTTAGCTCAAAAACAGTTAACTCATTCAATTACAGTTTTGCATCCTGAAGACGAAATTTCGTCAGCTTCTTTGGCCGTAGGTGCTGCTTTTGCTGGTGCCCGGGCAGCGGTTGGTACAAGTGGCGGGGGATTTGCTCTCATGAATGAAACTATTAGTTTTTGCGGGGTAGCCAACCTTGGGGTGGTTTTTTACCTAGCCTCGCGCCCAGGTCCGGCTACCGGTTTACCCACTTGGACAGCCCAAGGCGACTTGCTCCATGCTGTTTTTAGTGGCCATGGTGAATTTAATAAAATTGTCCTTACTCCGGGTACTCATGTCGAGTCATACCACGCGGCTATTGACGCCTTAAATCTGGCTGCTCGTTTTGATGTCCCGGTTATTGTTTTAACTGACAAACTGTTAGCCGAATCAAGTGCCAGCTTTACTCCACCCACCTATATTCCCAAAGTAATCCGCACACCACGTCATCTTCCTGGTTCCAACGATTCTTTTTATATGGCTAATAGTTATGAGCATGATCAAAACGGTTTTTCCATCGAAGATGCGTCACTCGTAAAAAAAGTAGTAACCACTCGTTTATCACTTTCTAAGAAAATACTTAAGTATTTACCAAAGCCAACTTTTTATGGTTCCGACCAGGCCAAAACCTTGGTTCTAACTTGGGGGTCAACCAAAATGGCGGTACTTGAAGCACTAAACATGTTAAAAAACCCGTCAAAAATTGGTTTACTCCACTTTCCCTCACTTTGGCCCATAAACCCTAATTGGTCACTTATGCTCAAACCTTTTAAAAATATTCTGGTTATTGAAAACAATGCCACTTCCCAACTGTCCACATTATTATCCACTGCCTTTCCCTTTAAACCCACATCGACATTGTTAAATTTCGATGGTCGGCCTATTTATCCCGAACAAGTCGTTAAATATTTAAAGCCTTATGTCTCTTAGTCCTGCCAATCCCCCTACTTGGTGCCCTGGATGTCACAACTTCTTAATATATGCTGGTATTCGCCAAGCCGTGGCTACTTTAAATATTCCCGCTAAAGATATGGTTTTTGTTTACGATATTGGTTGTGTTGGTAATATGGCTGATAATTTTTCTTCTTATGCCATCCACTCACTTCATGGGCGCTGTGTTCCAACCGCCCTGGGAGTCCGTTTAGCCAACCCCAAGTTGAAAGTTGTTGCCGTTGGTGGGGATGGGGGAATCTATGGCGAAGGTTTAAATCATCTTCTGGCGACTGCTCGCGCTAATTACCCCCTCACGGTTTTAGTAGCCAATAACCAACTCTATAGTTTAACTACTGGTCAAACTTCTCCCACTACTCCTCAGGGCTCGCGCACCAAGTCAACTCCATTGGGTTCACCTTCCCTTCCAGTTGATCCGATTACCCTTATTAATGCATCCAACCCTAATGCTTTTGTCAAGTCAGTTTCGGGAACGGACCCAAAGTCAGTTATAGACGCCATTTCTGAAGCATTAGCATTCCCGGGGTTCTCTCTGGTTGATATCCGTCAGGTATGTATTACCTTTGGCAAGCAAATTCACGCCTAAAGGCATTTGGGTTGATAACTTCCTTTTTCAACCAAATCATAAATACCCTTAAATGTAAAATATTTTTCTGTCAATGGAATAATTCTTAAGTTTTTGCAACTCTCTATTGCCTTAACTTGACTCTGGCCGTCAATAAATATTACCAGCAATAACCCCATAATTATTAAAACCGACCATAACCATTTAAAGTTCATTATTGATTATAAAACACCTCTGGCTTTTTGAGCTACTATCGTTAGAAATAAAGGAATTTCTGCCCTGGCAATATTTTCAGCTACAGCCCTGCCACCGATACTGGTTTTGGGAGATACCCATTCTTCAATCTTGGAAATGCTTAGCCCATTATCAAACATCATTTCTGAATAAGTAGAAAGAGGGTAATGAAATGACCAAGTGCTTAATTCGGAAGTTTGCTTAAACGGGCTGGCTTTAATTTCTGCTTTAAGAGGTTGGTAATAACGAAAAATTTTTCGATACTGGCGTTGGAGTTTTGTGTCAAACCCCCAGTCACTATTTTGGGGGATTCTAAAACACGGGTGGTTAAGAACCACTAATAATTTACCGTCATCACTCAGTTTTTCAACAGCATTTTTAATAACCAAATAAGGTTGAGCCATATTTTGAAGTGACAAAATAAAAAATATCCTCTCAAATTTTCCGTTTATTTCAATATTTTTGGTCGCATCACCAACTATGTATGTATGATTTTTTAATGAATCACTTTGTCTGGCAATTTCAACTAGCTTAGGTGATATATCAATTCCCACATATTCAATATTCGAATCAATCTGTTTTCCCAAAATTCCCTGACCGCACCCAATATCTAAAACTCGGCATTTTTCGTTAATATTTGCCAGCCGAATTATGTTTGGAAGAATTACTTTTTGGTGATAATAATGACCTCTATCTCCCACCTCACTGTCGTACCAGTTAGCGACGTTATCCCACGATGTCCGTTTGTTTGCTTTGTTGTTCATAGTCATATTCTATTCTAAAAATATGAAACCCGGACCGTAAGATTAAGGGTAAATCCCACTTACTCCTTACTATCTTTTTTGGAGTGACTTCTCTACTTCGTCCCAGTTAACCACCTGCCACCAATTTTGAATGTAACCTTTTCTGTCGTTTAAATAGTCCAGATAATAGGCGTGTTCCCACACATCTATTACCAAAATCGGTTCCATTCCACTCAGTCCAAACAGATTATGTTTTTCCAACTGTCCCACACTAAGCTCACCTTCTTTATTCTTCCATAACACTGCCCACCCCGATCCCTCAACGTTTAAAGCAGCGCCATTAAATTCTTTTACCATTGATTCAACACTTCCAAAATTATCTTCCAGAGTCTTCCTGGTCGCTTTGCTTGGGCCCGTATTCTGATTTACTGGTCTCATAGCCCGCCAGAATATTTCATGAAGTAAGGCACCGTTAAAGTTAAAGCTAAAATCTCTCATTACTTCGCGGTAGTTTATTTCACCCTCACCATTTCGGGCTTTTTCCATTTTGTCCATTGCTAAGTTTGCTCCGGCCACGTAAGCCGCATGGTGTTTATCATGGTGTAATTCCATTATTTTTTGGGAAATGACCGGTTCTAAAGCGTCATAATCATAAGGCAGGGGAGGTAAGGTTAGATGTTTCATATGTTATACGTATTAACTACTACAACTATAGTAGAGCATATGGTTTAAGTCAACAAGAGAGTTATAATAAACCAATATGAAACTGTTACTTAGGATAATTCTAACTCTGCTAATTGTTATTGTCTTGACTCTGGGCTATTTTGGATTTATCCCCGGACTATCTGACTTATTGGCAAGCAACAAACCCAAGGATTTAAATGTTAAATACTCCACATCCGACATTTCTGCGGCTCAAGCCAAAAGTCAGGTTGCCATAAAAGAAGTTGACTCACTTCCTGCTTCTTCGCCGCTCGTTTTTGAGGGTAAACAGGAAGTCACCAATAGTTTTAGTTCAACCGAGTTAACAGCACTCATAGCCGGAGCCCGCTGGCAATATTTCCCTGTTTCCAATGTCCAAGTTAGAGCTAACACTGATGGAACAGCTGAAATTTCCGGAAATTTAAATGTTTCAATATTACCTAGTTATTTTTCTAGTTTTAGAGTCAGTAGTGAGGATGTTAATAAAGCAATATCTTATTTAAAAATTAAGGGTAAACCCGCCTTTTATTTAAAAGGTACTGTTTCTGTAACCAATAACCGTGTTGCCTTAAATCCGACAGCAGCCATCATCGGCCGCCTGCCAATTCCTCAAAATTTAATTGCTACCGGGGTTCCCTATTTAGCCCGCGTTGCGGAAACAAGAATTAATAGCATACCCAATTTGTTCATCCGTAGTTTTAGTGTGGATAATGGAAGCTTTGGTTTTAACGGTACTGTTCCCACTTCAGTCTCACGGGTCAAACAATGATGCCCAAAATGACTTTTATATTGTTTTCGGTGTTAACAGTTGTTATGTTTTGGCTTATACCCGCACTTTTTTATTCCTGGTTTCCCGCATCAATGGTTACCCATTGGGATTTTTTTGGCCAGCCCAATGGTTACTCGTCTCAAAACTTTGCTTTATTCTTTATGCCCGCGTTAACTACTTTTTTACTGTTTTTATTTTTACTTTTGCCTAAAATTGACCCTTATCATGCCAACTTTAAGCAGTTTTTTTTGTATTATTATCGTTTTGTTGCCGTAATTTGTTTTTTCCTTTTTTATTTGTATTTGCTCACTTTAATCTGGAATCTCGGTTATTCATTTAACTTTATTCAATTTTTTATTCCTGCCTTTGGTTTTCTTTTCTATTTTGTTGGTTATTTACTCGAACATACTCGCCCTAATTGGTTTGTTGGTATCCGCACACCTTGGACAATGTCTAACCCGGTTGTTTGGAAAAGAACCCACTCCCTTGGTGCCCGGCTTTTTAAATCCTCCTCTTTGATTATGTTTGGAGGTTTAATTTTTCCTGGCGCAGGATTACTATTTGTATTAATTCCGATTTTAACCGTTTCTTTGTATTTATACCTTTATTCTTTTTGGATTTATTCACATCTGAAACATGGTAATAATTAAAACCCCCAAGCAAATCGAAGGAATTCGTCTATCTTCCTGCTTGGCAGCCCAAACATTAGCGCATACTGCTTCGTATATTCGGCCCGGAGTGTCAACAGCCACCCTAAACGATATAGCCCACCAGTTCATCACCTCACATGACGCCATACCCGCACCTCTCGGTTATGGCGGATTCCCAAAAAGTATTTGTGTTTCCATTAATAACGTAGTTTGCCATGGTATTCCCAATCCCAAGACTAAACTTAAAGTGGGAGACATTGTTAACCTTGACATTACTACAATTTTGGGCGGATTTTATGGCGATGTTTCCGCCTCATATCCAGTAGGTGTAATTTCCACCCAAGCCCAAAAATTAATCGATGTTACCCGTGAATCGTTAAATCGGGCCATTGACGCAATTAAACCTGGCGTTAAGCTAAACAGAGCGGTGGGTGAAACTATTGAGAAGTATGTAACCTCTTTTGGCTTTACACCGGTGCAAGAACTTGGTGGCCACGGTGTTGGGTTAAAATTTCACGAAGATCCCTTTGTATTCCATTATAAGAACCCTCAAGGTGATATTCGCCTTAAACCGGGCATGATTTTTACCGTAGAGCCAATGGTTAACGCATCTGACTCTTGGAAAGTCTATGTTGACTCCAAAGACGGTTGGACTGTAACTACTGCCGATGGGGCTCTATCAGCTCAATTTGAGCACACCATCTTGGTTACTCCCGAGGGTTGCGAAGTTTTAACTCAGCTATAATAGCTTATGGTTCTTCTAGACGGACGCTCTCTTTCAGCTGAAATCCTTACTGACCTAAAAAACCAAGTAGCTGGTTTTAAAACCAAACCCAGTTTAGTAATAATTATGGTGGGAAACGACCCCTCATCAAAAAAATACGTCGAACTTAAGAAAATAAAAGCCCAAGAAATTGGTATTAACTGCCAAGTTGTCGAATTACTCGAAACGTCGTCTCAACTAGATGTAGAAGAAGTAGTCGCCAGCTATAGTCACGACCCCGCAACTCAGGCTTTAATCGTCCAGTTACCTCTTCCCGCCCCCTTAAATCAAATACCAATCCTAAATCTTATCGATCACCTCAAAGACGCCGATGGTTTAACCCCTCTCAACTTAGGCAAATTATTTCAAAAAGATAATACCGCCGTTATCCCCGCAACTCCTTTAGGTATTATCCGCCTTTTAGAAAAATATCAAATTGATTTAGTGGGTAAAAACGCCGTCGTTATTGGTAGAAGTGCTGTTGTTGGCTTGCCTCTGGTCGCGCTTCTTGAACAACGTCAAGCCACCGTAACGCTTTGTCATTCTCAAACAACCAATCTCCAATACCATACCAAAAATGCCGATTTGCTAATTTCCGCCACTGGTCGTCCGAATTTAATTACCTCAGAACTAATTAAGCCAGGTGCGGTTGTGGTTGATGTTGGGTCGGGAAGAGTCAACGGCCAGCTGGTAGGGGATGTTGATTACTATTCAGTGGCTCCTCTTTGTTCGCACATTACCCCCAATCCAGGCGGAGTTGGCCCCATGACCATAGCTTGTTTACTCGAAAATGTTATTAAATTAGCCAAACTTAATAGTTAAAAAAACTATGCGTCTGCAACTTTTTGATCGGGGTACGCCCCAAGGTAAAAAACTATTTAGTGACTTAGAAACTATCTGTAAACGGCTCCAAATCGATTATGAGCCGGAATTTGTTACCGACATGAGTCGGGTATATTCCCGCGGAATTCAGGGGAAAACAATTTTGTTAATTAACAACGAAGTGGCTCTAGTGGACAAATATCCTTCCCAAAAAGAGTTGGAAACTTTAGTTGCCGATTATCTGGAATAGTTTTTTGGAATTTGTATCGATTTGTTTTTCTGCTTCCTCAAAACCCATTTGCCAGATGTCCGCTACTTTTTGATAAATATATTTTATGTAAGCCGGCTGGTTGGTTTCTCCCCGGTGGGGGATGGGTGTTAAAAATGGAGTGTCAGTTTCTAATACTAGCTTATCTTTAGGAATTGAAGCTACTACTTGTTCCAGCCCCACCTCATAAGTGATATTACCGTCAATACCAAAAAACCATCTGTCTCCCAGCTCAAGAACTTTATTAATTCTTTTTTTACCTCCGGAATAGCAATGAATTACCCCTCGCGCCTTGGGATACTGTCTTAGTATTTCCAATGTTTCCTCCATAGCATCGCGAGAGTGAATAATTAGTGGTTTATTGTATTTAATTGATAATTCAATTTGGCTCTTAAATATTTTATCCTGTAAAATTTGCTCAAAATTCCCGCAAAACTCTAGTCCGCATTCCCCAACTGCCACAATCTGTGGGTTCTTTTTTAAATAGAACTCTAGAACTTTTGGATCATACTCCGTTTCCATTGGGTGGACTCCGATGCTGGGCAGTAAATACCCCGGAAACTCTACCGCAATTTTCAAATTGTCTTTTGAGTCAGCCATGGAACTGGCCGATAGAATAATCGCCTCAACCCCCGTCTTTTTTGCCCTGTCGACCACCCCCTCAATGTTAGTTGAAAATCTATCGGCTAAATGGGCATGCGTATCAATCATTGCTTATTATCTCATTTGATTTATAATTCATAATGCCCGAATTAAACCCGAAGCCAACCCTTAAGGATTACCAAGATTATGTTACTGCGTTAGAAAAAGAAAGAGGTTTTTCTACTGATTTGTACCACTATTGTTTAATGTTGGGAGAGGAAGTTGGGGAATTATTTAAAGCAATTCGTAAAGCCGAAAAGCAACAAGTTGATGCTAATTCTAAAATTGGGAATATTGACGAAGAACTAGCCGATGTTTTTATTTTTATTTGTACCATCGCCAATAAGTACAACATAAATCTGGAGCAAGCTTTTAGAGCCAAAGAAGAAATTAATAAAAACAGAATTTGGAAATAGAATAAACATCACGTAAACTATTATTTTGTACCAATTTATTTAACTTCTATTTCAATAATTTAATTCGTGTTATGTTTAAAAGTGAAACCCGAAGTTGTTAAACATAGGGGAACGAAAAGTTGTGTCTGCCAATTGGCCGGTATGGATCATGTGGGTTGTAATCCACCCAAGTGGACAGGTCAAACACTAACTGAAGAAAGAGAGGCAGCTGAGCTGAAAAGAAACGGGTAACTGAAGCCAATGCAACTGAAGTACCAAGAATGAACCTTGAACAGGTTAAATAATTCTGGGAAATAGAGGAGCCTCAAGCGGCTTAACTTCACCACTAAACATTTCTTCAATTCTCTTTGCTGTTTCAGGCATTACCGGAGCCAGTAATCTTCCCGCCTCTTTAAGCTTAAGCGCTAATTCAGTTAACACTTTTATTCTCTGACTGTCAGTTTTCTCTAACTTCCACGGGGCACTAATATTTAGTTGAGTGTTAATTGGGTCAATAATTTTTTCGAAAACCAGACCTATTGCTGTGTCCAATGCGAATTCAGTTAATCTTTTTTCAAACTCTTGGGTTAATTGACTATCTTCATATTTGTTCTGAGGAATTGTTAGCCCTTCGCTTAACTTGGATAATCTGGAAACCAGATTACCTAAATTGTTTGCCAAATCCGCGTTGTACTTTTCTTTGAATCTTTCAATTCCCACATCGGCGTCATTTTCCGACGGAAAACTTCTGGCAATCAAGTACCTGGTGCCGTCAACTCCAAACATATCTTTTAACTGACCAGGAGATATTACGTTACCCAGAGACTTAGACATTTTTTGTCCGTCAATTATATAAAAACTATGAGTAAAGACCTCACGGGGTAATTCAATTTGCGCCGATAACAACATTGCTTGCCAAATAACCGTATGAAACCATAAAATTTCCTTTCCGATTAGATGGACATTCACCGGCCAGAAGTCAGTCTTTCCTTCTACGAACCTGGTGGCACTGTAGTAATTTATTAACGCCTCAATCCACACGTAAACTGTGTGTTTGGTGTCCCAAGGCACCGGAATTCCCCACTTAACTTTCTCTCGTGATATCGAAATATCGTTGACCCCTGCTTTAAGTTTAGCCAATATCTCCGCCCTTTTACCGTTGGGCTTTATATAATTCGTTTGATCATTTTCAATTAATTCTATTAACCGGGGAACATATTTGGACAATTTAAAAAACCAGTTTTCTTCTGTTTGAAATACTGTTTTTTCTGGTGGGTGAATAGGACAGTGCATATCAACTAACTCCGATTCAGTTATAAATTTCTCGCACCCAATACAATAATAACCTTCATATTTAGCTTTATAAATATCTCCATTTTGATAGAGCTTATTTAGCAATTCGGCGACTACTGTTTCGTGTTTAGGGTCAGTAGTTCTAATAAAATGGTCAAAACCAATATTAAGTTCTTCCCACGCTTGCTTGAATCTTGGGGCAATTTTATCGCAATATTCCTGAGGAGTTAAGTTAACTTTTTGTGCCGATTCGGCTACTTTCTGGCCATGTTCATCTGTTCCGGTTAAAAAAAACACCTCATCACCTTTAAGTTTGTGCCACCTTGCCAAGATATCAGCAGCGATTGTGGTACAGGTATGCCCAATATGAGGTACGTCATTAATATAATAAATTGGAGTTGTAATAAAAAATTTCATTACCTTATCTTAACTTATAATCCTTTTTCTGGCTGCCACTCCCCAAGGGACTAGTGGCTATTTCATTTTCTTGGCAGTAGTTTTGGATTTACTTGTTTTTGGTTTGACGGCTTTAGCAATTACTTTTTTATCCTTGACTACTGGTTTACTTAATTTTGCCAATCTGGACTTAAGTCTGGCAACTTTATTTTTATGAAGTAAATGGTTTTTCAAAGCTTTATCAATGGTGGAGATTGCCGCTTTAGTAGACTCTGGAGTTGGTTTTTTAAAAGCACCTTTAACAGTTGCTTTTAAATTTTTCTTGCGAGTTTGATTACGGACATAATTACTCTCGGCTTTTCTTAAAGATTTTTTTGCAGATTTTCCTATAGGCATGCCGATATTCTATCTTACCTGCCAGTTTCTGACAACCACCTATTAACTTTGCTTCATGCTCCCTATAATACTTGAGTGTCACCCTTCTTAAACCGTTTAATTTCTAAACGTCATCAAACCATTACTTCTGCCTCTCTGGTGTTGGCTCTTGCTTTCGCCTTATCAGCCCTCCTGGGCGTCTTACGTAACCGTTTTTTATACGCCGCTTTTTTTAAGTGCTGCTTACTCGATTTAGATGCCTATAATGCCGCTTTCCGTATACCAGACCTAATATTTAAGCTACTCGTAACCGGAGCTTTGTCCGCTTCCTTTATCCCCGTATTCAGCTCGCAGCTTAAAAAAGAAGGTAAAGCCGCTCACGAATTCGCTTCAGTAATTATTAATATTTTACTTTTAGGTTTTTTCGTGGTCGGTTTATTGGCTTTCATCTTTGTAGATCCTCTTTCTAGGTTAATAACTAACGGTTTTAATCCAGATCAGTTAGCTCTAATGACCAGCCTGAGCCGAATTTTGATTTTTGGCCAGTTATTTTTTCTTCTTAGCAATTTTGTTACCGCCATACTTCAAGTTAACCAGATTTTCTTTATTCCAGCTCTTTCACCTTTAATTTACAACTTGGTAATCATTTTAAGTATCATCTTTTTAGCACCTCACTGGGGATTTGTTGGAGTAGCCTGGGGTACTGTGGTTGGAGCAGTCCTTCATTTTTTAATACAGGTTCCATCTTTAATTAAAACCGGTTTTTCTTATCATCCGACTTTATCTTTTAAAAAAGGTTCAGTCTCTGAAGTTTTTAAACTTATGGTTCCACGCACATTGTCCTTAGGTCTTAATGAAATTGAAAGTACAGTTACTCTCTTTTTTGCTACGGGTTTAGCCTCAGGCACATTGTCAATTTTTAATCTTGCCCTCCAAATAATTTTTCTTCCCAGCCGTGTTTTTAGTACTACAGTTGGTCAAGCGGCACTTCCGGCATTGTCCCGAAAAGTTGCGGCAAATAAATCAAATGAATTTTTATCAATTGTCCGCAAAACGATTTTTCAAAGTTTGTTTTTAGTTTTGCCTATTACTGCCATATTGTTGGTAAATCGGCTGGCAATTGTTCGGCTTCTTTTTGGTTCGCGCCATTTCCCTTGGTCGGCAACTCTTTCAACAGCTCGCACTTTAGCCTTTCTCTTACCAATAATTCCTTGTCAAACCGTAATCCAAATTTTGACCCGCTCCTTTTATGCGCTTCACGACACTGTTACACCATTCAAAATTGCGGCCATCTCATTATTGTTTAACATCGCAACAGCCTGGTATTTGGTCACTTTTACTCAGTTGGCTGTTTTTGGATTAGCCATAAGTGTTAGTTTGGGAAATATTATTCAAGCGGTTGCGCTTGGTTTAATGTTTTATCGTCGTTTTCCCCAACACAGCTTAATCAGATTAGCTCAGAAATTGTTTAAACTTTTATTCGCTTCTTTAACATCAGCCCTAGTTTCGTGGATTTTAATTCAACTGCTTGATAACTATTTTAGTGGTACCACTAAAACTTGGATGGTAGCCTTTAATTTAGGTGCCAGTAGTTTGGGCGGGCTGGTAACATTTTTCGCGTTATCTAAAATATTGGCGGTTTCCGAAGCCCAAATGTACTATAAAAAGCTTGGTCAAATAAGAAATAAGTTCCAAAAGTAATTTAAAGTGTTTATACTGTTTTTATATGCCATCACGTCGGCGGGAAATTTCCCTCTTACCCAGCTCAGAAAATGTCAATTCATTTTTCTCTCGAGCTTTAAATTGGACTACAACCGTTGGTCGGGTAATTATCATTTTTACCGAGATGATTGTTATAACTGCATTCCTGTCTCGTTTTTGGCTTGATCGAAAAAATAGCGACTTATCTGAAGTTATTCGCCAGCAAAAAGCAATTCTGAGTACAACTACGGATTTTCAACAAGAGTTTAAAAAACTCCAAAACCAACTTATTGCTATAGATACCCTGTATTCCGATCGTCAAGACATTACTCCATATTTAGCACAATTAACCCAGAGTATTCCCCCAGAAGTATCCATAACCAATCTTAGTTATGCCCCAGATTTAAAAACCAAACTTCCCCACTTAACTGTTGAGTTTATAACTGTTTCTGATCAAGCCTTAATTAGTTTAATTGAAAATCTTTCTGTTAACCCTCAAATTGAGTCAGTTAACATAGGAACCATCGAAAAAAAAACCAAAGACAAATGGTTTCGCCTCAATGTTAGTATTTACTTTAAAAAATAATGGCTCTAACAATTCAAGTTAATCAAGCCCAATTACTTCAATTTCTAAATCGCCAACAATCAAACCGGCAATTTAATCGCCTTTTAGAAGTTAGTTTTACTCTAACAATAATTACACTATTTATCATATTTGCTGTTAGGCCTTCGGTGGTCACCATTGCCTCTCTTTTCGGCGAAGTAAAGGCAAAACAAGAGTTCAGTAGTCTCATGAAAACACAAATAAATAAAGTAGTTGAAGCCCAAGATATTTTTGCCCAAATTCAATCACGTTCCCAATCCTTAGAAAAAGCGCTCGGGTTTAGTCCGAACTATGTTTATTCTAAAAACCAAATTCTTTGGTTGGCCAGTACTTCCCAAATTAATATTGAGTCAATAAATTATGTGCCTCCATTAAAAACGAAAAACAATAACCCTTCAACACCACTTAAGTCAATAGGTGCTAAATTCAGCTTTAAAGGTACTTATGAATCAGCCTTAAACTTTTTATCTCAATTAACCCGCTTAAAAAAGGTAAACCAAATAACTGGGTTTAACATCCTGCTTCCAATAGAACAAAAAAAGTCATCAGACACCGAATTAAGCTCAAACTTGCTTCCCCTTGATCAATTGCAAACTGATTTCTCAATAACATTTAACTATTGGTCTCCAAATGAATAAGATAAAACTCTCAAAGTATTTATTGTTAGTCGTATCTTTAACTTTAACGGCGACTTTAGTGGTGGTTATTCAAAACAGTTATAACAAGCTTATTAGTGCCCAAAACATTGTTGACCGTCAGCTAACAGCCCCCTTTGATCCAACCATAAAAACAGAGGTTCTTGATAGGATTGATTCTTTGTTGGAAGCTCCCTCGGATTTTGTTGCCCCAATTCCGGCTATACCAACCCCTATTCTTACTCCTATTATTCCATGAAGTCTGACAAGAGGATTCCGACAATACTTGGTTTGTTCCTACTTTTGGCCAGTGCTTTAGGAGCCGCCTACTTAAGTTCGCAGCCGACCAGTTTCTCCACTATTGCCAGTGGCGACTGCGATCCTGATAATCTCCAGGTAACAAATCTAACTGAATCTTCCTTTGATTTATTCTTTGCCACTTCTGCCAGTTGCCAATCTAATCTAATTTTAAATAACAAAACCTATTCTAATTTAAGGGGTGTTACCCCAACCGATAAAGCCACTTATCACTATTTTTCGGTATCTGGTTTGGCTCCAGCCACCAATTACTCATATGTAATTTTGAGCGGAGGGCGTAAATATCAATTAAACCAATACACGGTTGTTACCCGTAACCGCCAATCATCCCCCTTACCAGCCTCTGCTTTAGCTTGG
The DNA here is from genome assembly GCA_041666965.1 of Candidatus Shapirobacteria bacterium. Taxonomy (GTDB): domain Bacteria; phylum Patescibacteriota; class Microgenomatia; order UBA12405; family UBA12405; genus JBAYFX01. The sequence goes on along the minus strand of JBAYFX010000003.1, from coordinate 26,498 downwards.
GGTAAAGTATTAACTTCTCAATTAACCCCCGCCTTTGCCGCTGTAGTTTTTATTAACATTCCTGGCGCGGCTCCTATCTCTTCTTTAACAAATTCGCAAGGTTTTTGGAATGTGCCGCTTTCAGCTAGTTTTGATAGCCAGGGTAATAGCTGGTTCCAACCTCCACCAAATATTACTGAAGACATTTTGGTGTTCTATCCTAATGTTGATGTTACCCAAATTACCGCCAACACTTCTCGCAACAACCCCCTTCCCGACATTATCTTAGGTACCAACTCTGACTTTGGTCAAGAATCTTCAGATATATCACCTCCTTCCGAGATCGGCAACTTAGGCCTTGGTAAAACCACAGCCGCTCCGGTTTCGTCGTTATCAATTGATTACCCTCGTTTGGGTGATTCGGTACCTTTAATTCCCTCCCCAGAGTTTTTTGGAAAATCGGATAATTCTCCCAGCCTAACTCTAATGCTCGATTCCCAAACTTTTACTATTACACCAGCTTCTGGTCAATGGCGTTGGAGTGCTTCAACACCGATGACTTTGGGTAATCACCGCTTAACCCTAACCTCTCCAAATTCCTCAAAATCAGTTGATTTCAAAGTAGTTTCAGCTTCTTCTTTCCCCGCATTTACTGCCTCAGGGTCGGCAACTCCAACTACCGTCTTACCTTCCCCGACTACCGTACCCACACTAGTTCCAACACCCACTACCGAGCCTACCACTATTCCTCCTACACCTACCTACCGCCAAACTCAGCCCTCAACTGAATCAGGCGTGCCTGTAACTGGTAATACCACTCCTTTTGTTCTATTGTTAATCGTCACTATAATCTCTTGGTACGCTTCGTACCGTTTATGGCTCAAGCATGATTAACAAGTATTCGCTTTTAACAGTTTTATTTTTGGGACTCTCTTTGGTGGGGGCAATAATTTTAGTAGGCCAGTCACAAGATATTCGTAATCAGGCAACTTGCCAGTTGAATCAAGGTGGTTGCGGCAACCCTGATTGTTGTCGAAGTTGGGAAGTCTATGAAGGAGGGTGCTGTAAAAGTACTGCCGGGTGTGCCAATCATTCGGATTGTGCCGGTGGCAAGTTGTGTGTTGAGAATGTTTGTCAGGGGGCTACCCCGCCAGTTTGTGATCAATGTAGCGGTGGCGATAATATTTGTGTCGGTACTGTTTACAAATATTGTGATGGAGCTTGTTGGCGTGAGGACCCTACCAAAAACAACCAATGTACTTCCCAAGTCCCGTCTCCTCAACCCGGATCTAGCTGTGGTAATGTTCCCGACAGTGGTTGTACCACCGGTGGCAGAGGCGGAGTTGATTGTGCTGATTGCCGGTCTACTGGTGGTCAGGTTAAACAATGTGACAGTATTTGGTTTTGTTGTTATTCGGACGGGAATTGTTACCAGGGTACTGCCCAAACCCAAGTACTATGCAGTGGTCAATCAATTACCAACAACACCTCTTCTACTTTAAACGGAAATATATATCAGGGTTGTGCCAATGGCAATAAAATCGGCACTTTTAGTCTCTTGGCTGGTCAGTCTAAAACAGCCACCGAATGTACTCAAATTGATATTCCGGGGTTTTGTGGAGTCTGTAATGATACCAATTGTTCTCCAACTTCACCTCCCTCATCACCTGTCCCGACTCCAACCAATACTCCGGTACCTTCCAAGATTCCAACCTCAACACCTACTAATACCCCTACCTTAACCCCCACCAAAACTCCTACTCCTACCAAAACTCCCACCGTTACTCCAACCAAAACTCCTACTCCAACTCAAACCAGCACCCCCGTCCCAACCCCAATGCCCGCGGCCTGTGGTTATAGTCCTTGCAGCTTAGCTCGCCCTTGCTCAACGGGTTTAATCTGCATTGTTGCCTCCAATAATCTCACTTATTGTTCAAAGCCAGAGCATCAAATAGCCTGCGCGAATTCTCCTTCGGTTTCATCTTGTTGCCTTGCTGCTCCCACTCCCACTCCTACCAATACACCTACTTCTACGCCAACTCCTACTAGCGGTACAACCGTTAACCCAACACCAACCTCAACTCTGTCTCCAACCCCCACCAATACTCCCACTCCTGGCACGACTATTTATCCCACCTCCACTCCGACTACTTACTTTTCCAGTACGCCTACAGCTACCCCAACCCGAATAATTTTGCCCCAAGCCGGGCTTGACCTACCTGGCCGTTTCTATATGATAATTGGCGCCCTAATATCTCTAGCCGGACTTCTTATCATTCTGTAAAATAGGGTATGAAACTTACTCTGGCCGCCTTTGAAGCATTGCGACCTCATCAGTGGATTAAAAACCTGTCCATTTTTGCCACGGTTATTCTTAATGGCGAGCTTTTTTCTCCCAATTACTTCAGTAATAGTTTGCTGGCATTCATTTGCTTTTGTTTATTGTCCTCTTCTTCTTACTTGGTAAACGACATCATAGATGCTCCTAAAGATCGACTTCATCCGGTTAAAAAAATGCGCCCCATAGCTCGGGGTGATGTAACTCCGGGCATGGCTCGAAATATTGCTTTACTAATTTTTATTCTTGGTCTTTTTGTTGCTACTCAAGTCAATCTGTCTTTTTTCTTACTGGCTTTGTTGTTTTCCGCCGGGCAGTATTCCTATTCAATGTTTATTAAAAAGAAAGCAGTATTAGATATTATTGGAATTGCCTTTTTCTTTATTCTCCGAGCTTTTGCTGGCGAAATCGCTACTGGCCTTCATTTACCCATTTGGATTATGTTAACCGTTATCTTTTTGTCATTATTTATTGCCTCAGGCAAACGTCACAGTGAATTGTTAAATACGGGTTCTAAAACCCGAAGCTCTCTATCCGGATACGGCCGTTCACTTTTAAATTTTTATACTACCATGTTCGGTGTTTGCACCCTAATCACTTATGCCATGTTTACCTTTTTTGAAGAACCAATTAAGTTTCAAGGTATAATCCACCATTTTCTAGTAGATTTTTTCCCCAAAGCCTTAGAGCGTAAATGGTACATGATTACTCTTTTCCCGGTAATTTTTGGCATTATGCGTTACGGTCAAATAATATTCGAAATGCAGGCCGGGGAAAGGCCGGAACGGGTCGTTGCTACAGACATTCCTCTGATACTTGCTATTTTTACCTGGGGAATCATGATTGTTACCCTGGTTTATGTTCTCTAATAAACCTTACTTGCCATATTTACTAGTTTTTGGTTTAGTTCTGTTATCCCGGTTCTATGGCTTAGATTGGGGTGGGGGATTCTATTTTCACCCGGACGAAAATAACATGGCCACAGCTCTGGCAAGACTTACTCCCACTTCTCTCAACCCTCATTTTTTTGCTTATGGCCAATTTCCGCTTTACCTAGGTTATTGCTTACTTCGATTATTCGGGATACCCAATAACTTTGAAGCTTCGGTTTTAGTTCTAAGAACTATTTCGGCTACATCTGGAGTTCTAGCTGTTTTATCATTATTTTGGTTGTGGCGGCTACTTTTTATTCGAAAATCTGCTTTGCCGTTATTAATACTAACTTTAACCTCACCCGGATTAATCCAAATAGCTCATTTCGGTACCACCGAAAGCCTACTAACGTTTTTTTATATCCTTACTCTCTGTTTATCTCTCAGAATTTTTCAATTTCCAAAAAGTAAACTAAATTATTTGTTATACAGTTTGGTTTTAGGAGCCGCTTGCGCTTCAAAAATTTCAGCCCTCATTTTCATAACCCCCATCTTTTTTTCAATTCTATTATTAAATATTAAAACCAAATTCAGATTTCTTCTGGGTTCTACTTTGTCGTTACTTTTGGTTATTTTTAGTTCGCTACTATTATGCTTATTGTTTTCCCCAGCCAGTTTTTTGAACTTAAAAGAATTTGTTTCCACTTTAAGTTATGAGACAGGTGTGGCTATTGGAAGCATTCCGGTTTTTTACACCCGGCAGTTTGAGGGTACTTTACCCTATGTGTTTCAGCTAACTCACATCTTTCCTTATGTTTGGGGTTTACCCGTATTCGGGTTGAGTCTTGTTAGTCTTGTTAGTCTTGTGTTATTGGTCTTAAAACTGAAAAATATTACTTCCAAAGTATATTTTCCTTATTTAATAGTTGGTTTATCTGTTTTGTCCTATTGGCTATATTTTGGCCAAACTTATACTAGGTGGACCCGCTTCCAGGCTCCGATATTTTTTATTGGCCCGCTATTGACCGCTTTGCTCATTGTCCGAATTAAGAATAAACTACTCTCATTCATAATCTTGAGTCTTTGTCTGTTTCCCGGAATACTTTTTTATAAAATCTATCTTGTGTCCGATGTTCGGTTAACCGCCAGTGCTTGGTTAAACGCCAATATACCTTCCGGGTCAACCGTTCTTTCGGAGGCGGGTAATGTGGTTAATCTTCCGGTATTCTCTCCACCTTACGATGTTATAAATTTTGATTTTTATCAAGTTGACTCAAACCCTATCCTAGCTCAAGAGTTAGTAGCCAATATAAAATCTGCCGATTATATCCTTGTCCCTTCCCGTCGAATTTTTAAAAATCAAAATAATTTTCGCTATCCTATTTCCCAAAAATATTATCAACAATTGTTTTCTCCGACCCCAAACTATAAATTAATAAAAACCTTTTCACCCGGAAATTCATTTATACTAAATTCAGAAAATGCCGAAGAAACTTATACCGTTTTCGATCATCCCACTATCCGAGTTTTTCAAAAAAACTAACAGTCTCCGCTGGCTTTGGCTCATACTTTTGGTTGGTTTTTGTTTTCGAATAATTAATATTAACTGGGACCAGGGTTTTCATCTTCATCCGGACGAGAGAATGATTACCATGGTTACTGAAAAGTTAAGAGCACCTAATCCCCTAAATTTAAACACTTTCCTTTCCCCCCAATCTTCTCTCAACCCTCATTTTTTTGCCTATGGTTCTTTCCCGTTATATTTACTTAAGTTAGTCTCCTTGCTCTTTCCTCCAGATTCAGTTTTTCGTTCTTATGACTCAATTAACTTATTGGGGCGATTATTATCTGCCATGTTTGATACCGCCTCAATTTTCCTAATTTTCAAAATTTCAACTAAACTCTTTCAATCAATCCCCGTTGGTCTACTTGCCTCAACATTTTATGCCCTGTCAGTTTTTCCCATTCAGCTTTCCCATTTTTATGCCGTCGATACCCTTCTAAATTTTTTTATTTTATTAACAATTTGGGCAGCACTTAAATATCACGCCAATCCTTCGTTTGGACATGCCTCAATTGGTGGGTTTGCTTTTGGTTTAGCCTTGGCTACCAAGGTCAGTGCCCTACCTGCCGGAATAGTTCTGGTCTTGGCTTATTTTCTTACCCCCAAAAAGCCTATAACACGAGCTATTGCTATGCTTGCCGCTACCATACTGACTTTTATCTTTTTCCAACCTTATACCTTAATTGATTTTCCTACTTTCATAAGTCAGATTCGGGAACAATCGGCTATGACTTCCGACGCCTATGTTTTTCCCTATACACTCCAATATGTTGGGACGCTTGCTTATATATATCCTCTAAAAAATATCCTAATTTATGGGTGGGGTTATCCTTTATCTCTAATATCGGTTTTTGGGATCTGGTTTCTAATAAGTAAGTCAAAGCGGCAATTAAGTAAAATAAATCGGAAACCAATTTTAATTTTTTTATCTTTTTACATCATATATTTTCTTTTGGTAGGGCGTTTTTCGGTAAAGTTCATGCGTTATTATTTACCTCTATATCCTATGCTTGCTTCTTTTGCCGCTTTGGGTATTTTTCAGCTTCAAAAGCTTTCCCGACATTTTTTTCCATTTGTTTTTGGATTATTACTTTTAGTCCACCTAACTTGGCTTTTTGCCTTCATTTCAATCTATCAAAGCCCTAATCCCAGGACTCAAGCCAGTACTTGGATAAATCAAAATATTCCTGTCGGTAGTACTATTTTAAGAGAACATTGGGATGACGGTTTACCCCTGTTTGGATCGGAGAAATACAACCTAATTGAATTACCCCTTTATGAGCCCGATACTGCAGATAAGTGGTCCCGGATTACTCAAAATTTATCAGAGGCTCAATATATAATTGTAGCCAGCAATCGTCTTTACACCCCCCTCCAAAGATTGGGCGATTGTTCCCGTTTCCCTCGCCGTTGTTTCCCCCAAACAGCCAAATATTACCAAGATTTATTTAATGGTCAACTTGGTTACCAACTGGTAGCAGTATTCCAAAATGAACCCCAATTATTTGGGGTTACCTTGTCTGACTTCCGAGCCGACGAATCATTTACAGTCTACGATCATCCCCAAGTTTTTATCTTCCGGAAGGAAAATTATTAATTGTTATAATGGTGTTTATGCCGGCTTTAAGTCAAACTGTTTTTGTAACAAAAACCAGTCCAGATACAGTAATTTCTGACTACCTACAATTACTATCAAATTTTCCTAAACCAAAAAACGAACCCGTTATTTTAAAGCTCAATTTATCCTGGACCAAGTTTTACCCGGCAGTTTCCACGCCCCCCTGGGCTTTTGAGGCAACTTTAAAATGGCTGCTGGATTCTGGTGTGTCTCCAAAAAATATAATTCCGGTAGAAAATCGGACTGTGGTTACCGATGTTGTGGCAGGTGCCAAAAGCCACGGTTGGGATCAAATAGCCAAAAAATACACTATAAAAATCCATTACTTAACTGAAGAAAAATATACGTTTTATAAACCTAAGGCTAAACTATTAGTTTTAGATCAAATATTCCCAGATGGAATTTTATTGCCTGAAGTTATCCAAGGTAAACCATTAATTAGCCTATGTACACTTAAATCTCATGTTTTTACCTCGGTTACCGGGGCTGTAAAAAACTATTTTGGTATGCTTAACACCAATCGCCACTATTGTCATCGGCATATTCATAAAGCGATTATTGACTTGCTCCAAATCCAAAAAGAACTTCACCCCACCCAGCTAGGGATTATGGATGGTTCTGTTTTGGGGTATGGCCCCGGTCCACGGGCCATGCAGTGGTTGGAAAGTAATCTATTGTTGGCCAGTAATGACGAAATTGCCCTTGACGCTACCGCCGCTCGCATAATCGGCTTCAATCCCGTTGATATTGAATTTTTAAAATTAGGCGAAAAACTTGGGTTAGGAAATTACTCCAAAGTTGTCATAAAAGGCTCTCAAAAGCTCCCTAACTTTCAGGTTGGTTTCAAAAAAGACACTTTTGCTTCAAGAGGTCAAAAATTTATTTATCACCATTTACCCCAATGGGTGGAGAATCTACTCCTAAGAAGTTTTATTGCTCCATGGTCTTATTCTGCCTCCAATCTTTACCATGATGTTTATTGGTACAAAGTTGTAGGTATACGCCGTAAGCAAAAATATTTATCAACGGATTGGGGTAGGTTATTTCAGTCTTATCTTACTAATGGATCAAACAACTCCTGAGGGTTTTAAGTTAGTACCTAAAAATAATTTACTGTTTTGGCAACCCAAAACTGACTATTATTTGTTTGTCTCTCGGCTCCCTTTTGGTAAATCTTTAGTTATCTTTTTAAACTACTCCATTTGGCTCTTTATGGCTTATTGGTCAGCATTGTTAATCAAAGCTGACATTAACTATTTTGGCCGGTTGTTTGTAATCACAGTATTAGCCGAAATAATTGAGAAAGTCGGCAAAAGTCTTCGTTTTTGGCCTCGTCCATTTTATTATCACCATCACTCCACTCCCTCTGGGTTAATTGACCGCTGGTACAAAACCGGTAGTCTTCCTTCCGGTCACACCATTAAAGCCACCTATTTTTTGCTTTTTTTAATTCAAACCCAAGTATTCTCACCGCTGGTTTTTTTAATCATTGTTGTTCCTCTAATCCTATATAGAATATTAATTGGCTTTCACTATCCAATAGACGTATTAATCGGAATAGTTATTGGGATTTTACTTTGGCTGGCTTTTAATACTCTTGTTACCCCACCTAACCTGGTCGTACACTTCGCTACTTTTTTTAACTGGTTTTTTAGCTTGTTACAATAAATCATGCTAGCCGATTTACCCTTTATCCTTGTTTGGTGGCTGACAATAACCGCCTTAGGTTGGTTATTTTTACCTCTAACTACCCAACTTTTTAGTCGTTTTTTTGACAAAGGCTATGTTTTTAGTAAAACACTTGGTCTTTTTGTTGTAACTTACCTGACTTTTGTTTTAGGGGTATTTAAGTTAGTTCCTTTTACTAATTTGGGAATTTTAACCATCGCCTTAATTACCGGAGTAGTCCTCTATCGTCAATTTCAAAAACAATTTTTATTACTTGATTATTTTTCTAAACATTGGCGTTTAATTGTCGCCTATGAGGTGGTGTTTCTAATAGTCTTTATTGGCTGGGCTTATGTTCGCGGACATGCTCCAGATATTGAAAGCCTGGAGAAGTTTATGGATTGGGGATTTATTAACTCCATGCTTAGAACCGAGTATTTTCCACCCCAAGATATGTGGTATGCCGGTGAGTCAATTAATTATTACTATTTTGGTCATCTGGTGTTTGCCCTTTTAACCAAACTAACATCACTTGACTCCGCCATAACTTACAATCTGGCCATTGCCTCACTTAGTGCTCTTGTTTTTACTTCAGCTTTTTCGGTTACTGCCAATTTAGTATATCTTGCTCAAACTGCTTTAAAAAAAATTCACTGGGGTGGAATTGTTATAGCTGGATTAGTCTCGGCGCTTTTATTAACTTTTGGCGGTAATCTCCACCCCGTATATAAAATAGCCAAATTAAACATTGAACAAAACCAAAAGCTTGTTTTGACCCCGCAAGCTGTTTCCAAATCAGCTTCTGGTTACTGGTACCCCGACGCTACCCGTTTTATCGGTTTTGACCCGGATGTAAAAGATAAAACAATTCACGAATTTCCTCTCTACAGTTTGGTTGTCTCTGATTTGCACGGTCATTTAAATAATATCCCCCTCGTTTTAACCATTATCGCCTTTTTGATTGTTTTTTTTACCCGCGGTGTGTCCCTTACTTCTTTTAGGTTAGATTTGGTTGTTCCACTCTCGTTTTTTCTAGCCCTTGCTTACATGACTAACGCTTGGGATTTTGCCGTATATGGCATGCTTTTTGGAGTTACTTTTCTCTTAACTCAAGCCCGTCGTTTACCTTTTAGAACATTAATAACCTCTTTATTTAGTCACGGCATATCTATTATTGTCCTATGGTATTTATTTACCTTGCCCTTCAGTTTACATTTCAAGCCTATGGCCGAAGGCATTCGGTTCTCAGATGTTCATACTCCCTTCTACCAGTTGTTTATACTGTACGGAGGGTTTTGGATAATTTGTTTTCCTCTTGTTTTATGGATCCTAAAAAAAATTATCAAACGAACTACTGCTCAAATTACCGATTTTGATTTAATGGCTCTAGCTTTAGTTGTAACTGCCACCATCTTAATAATTATTCCTGAATTAATTTATATCAAGGATATTTATATTTTTGAGCATCGCCGGGCTAATACCATGTTTAAGCTTGTCTACCAGGCTTTTATGATCTATAGCCTAAGTGCTGGATATGTTTTGTATCGTCTACGTAGTCTCTACCTTTACCGTTTTCTTTTTGTCCTTATTTTGGTTTTGCACCTGATTTACCCTTACTTTGCCATTCGGGCTTATTCAGATCACCATACACCCCGAAAATACTGGGGATTATATGGCCTCGATTTTATTCACGACCAATACCCCGACAACTACCAAGCAATTAAATGGATTAATGAAAACATAACCGGTCAACCGGTAATGCTGGAAGCGGTAGGCGATAGTTACACTCAGTTTAATCAAATTTCCATGGCTACCGGTTTGCCCACAATTGAGGGATGGTTGGTTCATGAATGGTTGTGGCGTGGAGGATTTGATGGCCCAGGGGAGCGCCAAACCGACGTTCAAAAAATTTATGAATCTGCCGATGTAGACGTTACCCGTAGCCTACTTTCTAAATACCGGGTAAAGTATGTATTTATTGGTCCTAAAGAAAAAGAAAAATATCCCACCCTTAATACTCAAAAATTTATTGATCTGGGAAGTAAATTAGTTTTTCAAAGTGGCGTAACATCCATCTATCAGTTACCCTAGTTAGTGTCAGTTCACGATTCACTTAATCCAAAACAAGTTGAGGCAATTACGCATGTTGGCTCACCGTTGTTAATTCTGGCTGGAGCAGGTTCCGGTAAAACCAGGGTATTGACCCATCGAGCAGCCCACCTCATAAATTCTCTACATGTTTCACCTCAAAATATTTTGCTTTTAACTTTTACTAACAAAGCGGCCGCCGAAATGAAGCTGAGATTGTCCAAATTGTTGGCAAAAAATGATGGCACCGGCCTATTTGCCGGCACGTTTCACTCATTTGGAGTTAGCTTACTGCGCAAACACGGCCAGCACATCGGCATTTCTTCTAACTTTGTCATTTATGACTCAGATGATCAGGAAAATCTGATCCGGTCCATTATTGCTGACCTTAATCTAACCCCCAAAGAGTTTAAACCATCTTCCGTTGCTTACTATATTGAGTCAGCCAAGGATAAAATGCTTACCCCCGCTGCTGCTCGCCAAATCGCAACTGGCTTTTGGACTGAATACGCCGCCAAAATCTATGAACGCTATCAACGCCGTCTTATGGAATTTCAAGCTCTCGATTTTTCCGATCTAATCTATCAGACAGTCGTTCTCCTCTCAGAGCACTCTCCAACTCTCAGTACAGTTTGGCAAACTTACCAATACCTTTTGGTTGACGAGTATCAGGATACTAATGAAATTCAGTATGCTCTGACTAAACTTATTTCAAGTAAATATCGGCAATTAACCGTAGTCGGTGATGCTTCTCAGTCTATTTATGGTTGGCGTGGCGCTAACTTTAGAAATTTAATGAACATAACTACCGATTTTCCTGATACGAAAATTATTAATTTGGAATTGAATTATCGCTCAACCCAAACAATTTTAACGGCCGCCAATACTGTTATTTCAAAAAACACCAGTCATCCGGTTTTAGATCTTAAAGCCACTAGAACCACAAATAACCCAATTCAGGTGGCAATACTAGACTCTGAAATTGCTGAGGCTGAATTCGTTGCAGCACAAATAAAACTCTATAACGGCCAAATACCCTTTCAACAAATTGCTGTTTTGTACCGAACCAATGCTCAATCCCGGGTGATTGAAGAAGTGTTTTTAAAGCACCTTATTCCCTATGTATTGATTGGTGGTCTTCGCTTTTATGACCGTTCTGAAATAAAAGACATTTTAGCCATGCTTCGGTACATCTTTAATCCCAAAGATCAACTGTCGTGGGGTCGGATTCAAAAGGCGATTGGTAAACGAGCCTCGACCGTATTTTTAAGCCAGTTGATGGATTTTGACCCCCAAAAACAGTCGACTTTAAAGGTTTTAGAAACCGTCCTGACCAATACTGGTTACTTAAATAAATATGATCCACGTGATGAGGACGATCAACGCCGGCTGGAGAATATTAAAGAACTTCAATCAGTGGCTACCAGTTTTCCCAAGCTCCCAGACTTCCTGGAAAACGTTTCTTTGGTTCAACAGGAATACTCTCTTCAGGAAAAAAATAAAAAAAATGAAAACCGTACCGGTGTCCGGTTAATGACCCTTCATTCCAGCAAAGGGCTGGAGTTTGAATCAGTGTTTATTGTCGGTTTTGAGGAGGGGATTTTACCCCATTCCCGTAGTTTGATTGAGGACGTTGACATTGAAGAAGAACGCCGTCTGTGTTATGTGGGGATTACCCGGGCCAAAGATTATTTGTATTTAACCCACACCCGTCGCCGTCTATTTTTCGGTAAAAGTTCACTCAATCAACCATCTCGCTTCCTTTCCGATATCCCTTCTTCTTTGGTAGAAACTACCGATTACACTTCGTTTACCGCCGGCTTCAGTCCCAAATCCCCTCACTCTGACTCCGATTTCCTCTACGACCCTGATATTTATTGATTGTTATAATTAGCCAATTAAATGATAACCAGAATTCTTTACGATAAAGAAAAAGAGCTTTACGACTCGGTAGTGACTCACCCGGTTCAAACTTGGGTCTGGGGCGATTTCCAAAAAAGTCAAGGCCATAAAGTTTACCGGTTAGGAACTTTTAATCAAAATAAAATTGTTTCAGCCTTCACCCTCTCTTTTCATTTAATTCCCCGTCTGCCTTATTCTATTGGTACTGTTTTGCGTGGTCCCCAATTGTCTTCAGACACTCTAACTGTTATTAACAAAATTGCCCACGAGGAGAATGCAATTTTTGTAAAATTTGAGCCCGAAGTTATTTATCAAAAATTTATCGGTGATTCCCAAGTTGAAAAAATTAATCCCTTACCTCAATTTAACGACTTTGTCCCGTCTCCCAAAGTCGCCTTTTACCCTCATACTTTTCTAGTTGACTTAACTCATTCAGAAGACGAAATACTATCATCTTTTCACCCTAAAACCCGCTACAACATTAAATTAGCCCAAAAGCATGGGGTAGAAATAAAAGATGAAACTAACGATTTGGGTTTTGAAACTTATTTAAAATTACTTTTTGATACCACCCGGCGGCAGGGTTTTTACTTGCACTCTAAAAGCTACCATCAAAGGCTTTGGAAGCTAGTTAAGGCCAATAATATGGCCAAAATACTTATTGCCTATTATCAGGGCAAGCCTCTCGCCGCCTTTATGCTTTTCGTTTTAAAAGATCGTCTTTTTTATCCTTATGGGGCTAGTGCTGATTCAAACCGTGAGGTTATGGCCCCCAATCTTTTAATGTGGGAAGCTATTAAATTCGGTCACTCTCAGGGGTTAAAAACCTTTGATTTGTGGGGTTGCTTGGGTCCCGGCGCTTCCGAGTCTCAAAATGGTTACGGTTTTCATCGGTTTAAATTCGGATACGGCGGGACTTTGGTGGAGTTTGTAGGTACTTGGGATCTAGTCATTAATCCTCTATTTTATCGGTTATACAATCTGGCTGACCGTTGGCGCTGGAAACTACTTCGACTTAAAGCCAGTCTTACCTCCCGTCTTCCTGACTTTTATCAAACTAAAACAGATTAATGTTGTAAAATCCTTGAGTATGTCCCAAATTACCGCTGCTACTATCGCCCACATTGCCAAACTCGCCCGTATCGACTTAACTCCAGAGGAAACAGAAACTTACGCTATTCAATTGGCTACCGTCATGGAGCATGTGGCTAGAATTAACAAGATTGATACTTCCTCAATCGCACCGACTTTTCAGGTTACGAGTAATTCATCATCTTTCCAAACCTCTCCAATTTCCTCTCAAACCTTATCTTCTCAAAGTGTCCTAAATAATGCACCTCGTCATCATGAAAACTATATCGTTACTCAGCCAAGTATTGCTAAATGATATCCGATTTAAGTCTTCTAACCATTAATGAAGTTCAAAAACAATTATCTGGCGGCCTGCTTACTCCTACCGATTTATTAAACTTCTATTTAAAAAGAGTTGAAAAGTATGACCCACAACTTCAAGCTTTTATAACTCCAACCCCCACCCTTGCTAAACAATGGGTAGAGAAACTAGAAAATAAAATAAGAAACAAAACTCAACTGGGCAAATTAGCAGGGTTACCTCTTGCCGTTAAAGATATATTTTTAACTGAGGGTGTTCAATCCACTGCCGGTTCCCAGATTTTAAAAGGTTTCATTCCCCCTTATTCTTCTACCGTTTATCAAAGATTAATAGATGAGGATGCCATATTAGTTGGGAAAACCAATACTGACCCTTTTGCTTTCGGTGCTAGTACTGAAAACTCCGGTTATTTTCCTACAAAAAATCCCTGGGACAAAACTAGAATTCCCGGAGGGTCTTCCGGTGGTTCTGCTGCCGCTATTGCCGGGGGGCTAGCCCACGTTGCTCTGGGTACTGATACCGGAGGGTCGATTCGGCAACCAGCGTCCATGTGTGGTGTTTCCGGGATCAAACCAACTTATGGCCGCAATTCCCGATATGGTATTACCGCCATGGCTTCATCTTTTGATTGCCCCGGAGCTTTAGCCCGCCACGTGTCTGATTTGGCGCTGGTTACAGAAATTATGGCTGGAGCCGACCCCTGTGATGCAACTTCTTCAACAAACCCGGTCCCTCAATACTCCCAACTTCTTAATTCTGTAAATCTTTTAGGGTTGAAAATCGGAATTCCCAAAGAATATTTTAGTGAGGGTATAGATTTGGAAGTTAAAACTCAGGTTATGGCAGCCGCCGAACTTTTTCAAAAACAAGGAGCCATTCTGATGGACATTTCACTCCCCTCTACTTCATTGGGGATTGATGTTTACTACACCTTGGTTCCCTGTGAGATTTCCGCCAACATGGCCCGTTACGACGGAGTTCGGTTTGGACAAACCGCCCAAAACACCACTAGCTTAATTGATACTTATTTCAAAACTAGGGGTCAATTTTTAGAGCCGGAACTTAAGCGCCGAATTTTAATCGGTACGTACGCCCTCTCATCCGGTTACTATGATGCTTATTACATAAAAGCTTCTCAAATTAGAACTTTAATTAAACAAGAATTTGAAAATGCGCTTCGGTCTGTGGATATTATTTTAGCGCCGGTCTCTCCGACAACCGCTTGGCCTTTAGGAGAAAAGGTTAATGATCCGCTGGCCATGTATTTAGCTGATGTCAATACGGTTTGTGTTAATGTTGCCGGGCTTCCGGCTCTGGCTTTGCCTTGTGGTTTTGACTCCAAATCTTTACCTATTGGATTTCAAATAATCGGTAACTATTTTCAAGAAGCCAATCTTTTTTCCGTCGGTCACCAATTTCAACAGCTTACCGATTACCACCTCCAACTTCCCCCGTTATGACCCAAGAATATGTATTTGATGTGGCCATAGTTTTCGGTACAGGTATTAAACCGGATGGTACTTTGGCAGATAGCTCAGTAGCATGCGTAGAAAAAGCAGTCGATTTATTAAAATCAAAGCTAGTCCCTCAACTACTATTCTCCGGGAAATATGCTTGGAATTTAACCTACATCCCTCCGGTTACCGAAGCTCGAGCTATGGCGAATCTGGCCCTGAATCTTGGCTGTAACTCTGATCAAATTGAAATAGGGGAGGAAGGTCAAACTACTGTTCACAATCTTTGTTGGATTAAGCAAAGATTTCTAAAACCGCATAATTATTCACCCATTTTTATTATTCCTTCAGATATTTTTCTAAAACGGCAAGAATACAACATTAAAATGGTTTTGGGACCGAAATTTAAATATAAAATAGTTTCAGCTGATTACTTATACCCCCTCGAAATAGAACAAAGTATTAAATCCAAAGAAAAAGTCAAACTAAAGGATTGTGTGGCTTTTTATAAAAATATTACTCCGGGTGATGACCAAACTATTATGGAATTATCCCAAAAGGACTTACAAGAAAATTATTTAACAAAATTATGAAAGTCACACCCATAATCGGTTTAGAAGTCCATGTTGAACTCAGAACTAAGTCTAAAATGTTTTGCGGTTGCCCGGCTGAGCATTTTCATGTAGAACCAAACACTCATACTTGTCCGGTGTGTCTGGGGTACCCCGGTGCTCTCCCGGTTCCTAACAAAACGGCTCTTGACTGGTGTGCCAAAATCGGCTTAGCCCTAAATTGTTCCATTAACCCCGAATCTTTTTTTGAACGCAAAAATTATTTTTACCCTGACCTTCCCAAAGGTTACCAAATTACTCAACTTCAAAAACCTCTAGCCATAAACGGGTTTCTGGAAATCGATAGCCATAAAATCCGTATCAACCGAGCCCACATGGAAGAAGATACTGGCAAGTCAGTTCATACCACTCTTAATGGACAGGAAGTTACTCTGCTTGATTACAATCGTAGTGGTGTGCCTCTAGTTGAAATCGTCTCTGAGCCAGACATTGTCAGTGCCCAGGAAGCCAAAACCTACCTTACCTCTCTTCAGCAAATAATTCGTTATTTGGAAGTCTCGGACGCGGACATCGAAAAAGGTAGCATGCGTTGTGAGCCAACTATTAACTTAAAAATAGAAGCCGAACAGGGAGTTTTTTACACCCCGCTGGTTGAAGTTAAAAACGTTGCCTCGTTAACCGGTGTAATGGTGGCAATCGATTTTGAAATTAACCGCCAACTTACCGAGTGGCAAACAACCGGTATTGTAAAATCAGACGCCAACAAAACTACTCGTGGATGGGATGCCGACCGACAAGTAACTTTCTTACAACGCGAAAAAGAGGGGAGTGCTGATTACCGTTATTTCCCTGAGCCCGACATTCCTCCCTTTGCTTACACCTCTTCAGAAGTAGAATTAATAAAATCAACAATTCCCGAGTTACCCCAACAAGTAGTTCAGAGATACGTTGAAATGGGTTTGCCTGTTGCTGATGCCCAAACCCTGTCTAAATCTAAAGATTTTTCTGCCGGTTACGAAAAATATCTAACCAACCTCTCTGAAACCAAAGATAAAAAAACCGTTGCCAATTTGTATTTAGGAGCGTTATCCGAGTATTTAAATTTAGAAAACGCGGATATTAACCTTTCTCAAGTTAATCCTCAACACTCACAAGCTATTATTCAAGCGTTGGCCAGCAATCAAATTTCTTCAACATCAGCAAAATTCCTTTTTGTAGAAAGCTACAAATCGGGTCAAGATCCTTTGGAAATTGCTAAAAACCAAAATTTGTTTCAGGTTTCCGATATTAACCAAATAGAAGAAATAATTAGGAAAGTAATCGACACTAATCCTAAGGCAGTTTCAGATTTTCATAAAAATCCCTCTGCCATTGGGTTTTTGTTGGGCCAAGTTATGAAGGCGTCAGGTGGCAGTGCTAATCCTGTTGTAGCCAAAAGTTTGTTAGAAAAATATCTAAGTCCTTGACATTTGGTATCACTTTTTGATTAAGTATTTGTAGCTAACTTAACTGGTCAATAAACAAATATGAGACTAAATAAAAAAATGCTATTCGTACTTATTCTTATTTGTCTGTTGTTTCCGCTTACCAGTCGTGCCTTAACCATTACAACCGAGTACACTCCCCCTGTTAACTCCGAAGGCTTATATCCCACTCCAGACGATCCTAATTTCCCTCAACCGGGCAATTTTATGCGTGAAACAGTTGGATACACAGTCGATGAGGTAAACGATACGGTTAAATACTTCCGAAGTGATGAATACATGAACGAAATGCGGGCCATAAGGCGCCAGCTCCAAGAAACTTTGGAACAAAGAGATAGCAACCCCGAACTTCAGGCTGCTGTCTTTCCCGAGGTTTACGCTCGTGCCCAACTGGCAGTAAGTGCCCATCGTGACCGTTTACAAAAGATGTTGAATTTAAACTTATCTAAACCCTGGTTGAATGACGGAATCTGTGAAAATATTGACGACCCATGTCCTACTGATCCTGCCCTAAATGTTGACGAAAAATTAAAAGCTGATCTTAAGGCCTTTTTTAATACTCAGTTGATTCAATTTGAGAAATTTTCCTCTCAATTTGCTGCTGCCAAAACCATAACCGACATTCAAAAAGCCATAGACAGTGTTCAGGCCTATACTGATAACCAAATTCTTCGTGATCAGGCCAAATCGATTGCTGCGCGAGTTTTTAGTCAGCGGCTTTTGAATTTTTCCAAGTATATTCAGGATTTAGTCTTGTATGTAGATTGTTTAGCTCCTCGGCTTGGTCAGTCTGGGTTTGACATTAGCTATTACCAAAGCTATATGGCCTCAATGGGATCACGTTTTAAAACCGATTGGTATCAGACCGCTGAAATCCATGATTCTAAACGGCCTTGGGAAACTTTTAATTTTGTGCTTTTTGACGAAGCCCGCTCCAGTCGTCCTTACACTGCCCATGGCGCCAAGTGGGAATATTGGACAGCTCACAACGTTTTAAATGCTACCAACTGTAAAGGTAATACGAAGTGTAAAGAAGACACAACCATGCACATGAGAGCAGCCAAGTACAATCTTGAAGACATGTTCCATATCTTTTATGGCTTCTATGATCGAATTCAAAAGCAGGTAGCTGCCGGAAAAAAGCCCACAGACAAAACTTTAAGTGCCTGTAAGTTTCCGACTACTAGCTCCGCACCAATGGGAGGAGGATCATTTGGAGGTGGTACTAACTCAACTCCTTTCCCCTGGCCATCACGAACCAGAAGCGATAATAACTTGCTAGGAACCCCTCGTCCTTCAGTTACTAGGGCTCCGACCATCTACATTAATCCGACTGGTGCTTTGAACAACGTTGTAACAATTATTCCCTCCGTACCTTTAAGTCTCCCAACAGATTTTGTTAAACCCAATCCTACCAGTTTTCCTAACCCTGTTGTTACAACTAAACCTTCGGTACCATTTAGTATCCCAACAGATTTTGTTAGACCTACACGTAGATTTACTCGTTAAAAAAATACATGAAAATAAATACCAATCAATTAATTACTTGGACTTTAGTTACCGTAATAGTTTCATTAACCGCCAGTGTCACCAGTTCTGTTATTACCCATCGCCTTCTGGTTAATCAGTGGGCCTCAGAAAATCAGCAGGCGCAAATTTTAGCCCAACCCAATTCTGAAACAGACGAACAGGTATTGGCGGCAAGAACTTCAGCTCCGGGTAGTAGTACTAATTCAGGCACAACTCAGGGTTCGTTGATGGCCAAAATATTTGGCGGCTTAGATAATCATTTTAAGCAGGCTTTGGTTCAAATTGACGTTGAAGAGTCTGAGAATAATGGTAACTCAGGGTCTTCTGAGGGTTACCTAGATGTTTTCCAAAACCGCTAGTACAAAACGATATAATAGTTAGTGGATCTTGAAAAGTTTGAAAATAAATATCGGAGTTTAAACCCGCAACAAAAGATTGCTGTTGATACTATTGAAGGCCCGGTAATGGTTGTGGCCGGAGCTGGTACCGGTAAAACTCAAACTATTGCTCTCAGAATCGCCAATATTCTACGAATTACTCAGGCTCCCCCAGGTTCAATTCTTTGTTTAACTTTTACTGAAAACGCTGCCTTAAATATGAGGCAAAGATTAATTTCAATTATTGGACCGGCTGCCTATAGAGTTGGTATTTTTACCTTTCATTCTTTTTGTAATGAAATCATAAGTACCCATCCTCAAAGTTTTATTTTTGCCTCAGACATTAAACCTTTGGATGAACTGGAAAAAATTGAAATAATTAAATCTTTAATTGACCAGCTTCCGGTTGGAGCCCTACTTAAGCCTTGGGGCGACCATTATTACTACCAGCGTGATGTAATTGGTCGCATCAGCGACTTAAAACGAGAAAACATAACTCCCGCCTCTTTGTTAAACTTGATCGAAGCCCAATCTCATTTTTTAACAAATACCCAGTCTTTTTATTCAAAAATTAAAACGCTTCGGGCTAGTAAAGCACTCAACTCCCAAATTATTGATTTAACCACTCAGCTAATTAGCCAACCCAACCTTCCAGAATCAATCTATAATGTATTAGCCTACTACTTCAATTTGTTTCAAGAGAATAAATTCACGGAAGGTAAGGCAAAGAGCCCCGACGTCAATTTTAAGAATTTTCTAATTAGTTTTTTTGACCGTTTAGAAAAAAATATTCCCAAGCAATTAGAGCTACAAAATCTTTATTCCTGTTACCAGCAAGAGTTAGTTAAGCGTAGTCGATATGATTATGACGACATGATTTTATTCGTCCTGAATTCTTTTGAGTCCGATCCTGATTTGTTATTGGAGTACCAGGAAAAATATCTATACCTTTTAGTTGACGAGTACCAAGATACCAACGCCTCTCAAAACGCCATCATCGACTTACTATCCTCTTATTTTGATCAACCCAATCTTTTTGTGGTTGGTGACGACGACCAATCAATCTTTCGTTTCCAGGGAGCGGCAATTGAGAATATTTATCACTTTTATCTTAAGTACCTCAAACCTACAACATCATTGCCCATTGTTCTAAATAATAATTATCGTAGTCACCAGTTGATACTTGACTCTAGTAAAAGTGTTATTAATCAAAATAAATATAGAATTGCCAACTTAATTGAGAATATTGACAAGTCGCTGGTTTCCCACTCGACTTTTGATCCAACCCCTCTCAATGTTTTTGCTGCCCCCAATCCGTTTTCGGAAAACCTATATATTGTCCAGGCAATTCAAAACTTGTTAAAAGACGGAGTTAAGGCTTCAGAAATTGCCGTTTTGTTTCGGGCTAATGCTGACGTAACAGATTTAATCGAAGTTCTTTTGGCTCATAATATCGAGTTTCATCTTGAAACGGGTACTGATATTTTAACGAACCCTTATATCGCTCAACTAATAACTCTACTCAATTATCTTCAAAACCCCACTGATTCACATTTACTCTACATACTGTTAAGCTACTCCTTTCTTCGAATTGGCTTTGTCGACCTCTTTCAGCTTAATCTATATTGCCAGCGCCATCACCTAGATTTATCTGTTGTTATTTTAAGCCCCCGATTACCTGAGCCTCTAAAAACAGTTTTGAAACCAATAACTGTCAAACGCCTTGCCAATTTTCGTCGTCGAGTGGCTTTATCTCAAAAGTGGCTAACTATCTATTCGCCAGACCGGTATTTTAATCGGGTTATCCGGAAATTTGGATATTTAGCCCATATTACTTCTCAAAACAACATAGAATTAATAAATATCCTAAATTGTTTCTATCAGGAATTTAAAAAGCAAACGATAGACGAACATCATAGCTTGGCCGCTTTTCTTAACCGCCTTGGATTAATGAAAGACAATCACTTGTCTCTGTTTCCTCAACCTCTAGACTATGACTATGAAAATTGTGTCCGCTTAATGACCGTTCATAAGGCTAAAGGACTGGAGTTTGAACACGTATTTATTATTAAGTTTTTAGATAAAAAGTGGGGTAACAATCGCCACCATGATTCCTTAACTCTTCCCTGGGGATTGGTGAAAACCGAACTTGCGCTTCATCAGATTGAACAAGACAACGAAGATGAGCGTCGATTATTCTATGTTGCTTTAACCCGTGCCAAAAAACAAATATATATTACCTATCCCACTCACACCAACGCAGATCGGGAATTATTACCTTCACAGTTTTTATCCGAGGTTGACCCCCAACTCATTGAATGGATAAATGTTCCAAAATCGAACATTAAAAACGGATTAGTACAGCTATATTTGCCAACTTTACCCAAACCATTAAAGTCACCCCAAACCGAAGCCTTTTTAAAAAGCTATCTTAGTACCAGCTATCGGCTAAATGTTACTCACCTTAATTCCTACTTGAAATGTCCTCTATGTTTCTACTACCAAACTGTTTTAAGAATTCCCTCACCAAAAGATAAGTACAGCTCACTGGGGACTGCCATTCATCGCGCTTTTTCCCATTTGCTAAATAACCTTAAATCAAGCGGTAAAGTGCTTGAGTTACCACTACTGCTTAGTCGTTTCGAGCAATATTTGCTTGAGGAGAATTTAACCCAAAAAGATCAGGAGGAGTCTATTTCTCGCGGTTACCAACTAATCTCGGATTATTACAATCATTATCAGTCGGAATTAAGTCCTAATGTCATAACCGATTTTGACTTTAAGCCACTAAACGTCCATTTAGAAAACATTCCTTTAACCGGAAAAATTGACAAAATTGAGATTCTTAATTCGACCCCTAGGCCTGATGTTAATGTGGTTGATTTCAAAACCGGTAATCCGGATTCTAAATACGAAGAACTTAAGTCCGGGGGAGATTACTTTCGCCAGCTGGTTTTTTATCAAATTTTAGGTCAACTGACGCCTGACTTTAAATTCAACATAGTTTCCGGCACCATTGATTTTGTCATGCCTAGCCCTCGTACATCTAATTTTGTTAAAAAGGATTTTGTTTTTAGTTCTGATGATTTGGAAGCCGTAAAAGGCCAAATTAAGGATGTTTATCAAAAAATTCTTGCTCTGGAATTTCCCTCCTCTCCGGAGTGTAAAGACCGTCACGGGTTTCATCAGTTAGTCCAAAAATAACTCGACATTCGGCTTATCTTCGGGTAAGATTAACCCATGATTTTAGTTTATATACTTCTCTCAATTACTATCGGCTTATTAGTATTTTTTATTATTCGTCAGGGCTTTTCCAAACCTGCCGATGTATCAATAGAAATCGCCAACAAACTAAATGAACTTTTTCCCCAACTTATTAAATCAGCCAATGATAGCTTAATAACTATGGCTGATCAGAAACTTGGAGCTAAAAAAGATGAAATTAACGTAGACCTAACCAATAAAAAAGAAGCTATTGAAAAGATGATAAGTCAGGTACTGGAAGAGTTAAACCGTAATCAGAATAAACTTGAAGCTGCTGAAAAAGAAAGAGTTGGAAGCTTTTCAGCTTTATCTCAAAAACTAGATGAACAAAAGAGTCTGACTCAGCAACTCTCCGCTACCGCCGATGGCTTGAAGAAGGTTCTAAGTAATAATCAAATGAGAGGACAGTTTGGGGAAGAAGTTGCTGAAGAATTGTTAAAATCTTCCGGTTTCGTTGAAGGCATAAACTATCAAAAACAAACAACTGGCACCTCGTCTTCTCGCCCTGACATTACCATCCTCATGCCCAACGGTTTAAAAGTAAACGTGGATGTTAAGTTTCCCTACACCAACTTGGTAAAAATGACTGAAGCTGAAGACCCGGTTTTGAAAGAACAGTATTCTTCAGCTTTCCATGCCTCTGTCAAAACAAAAATTAAAGAAGTAACCACTCGGGAATATATTAATCCTTCAGATAATACTGTTGATTTCGTAGTACTTTTTATTCCCAACGAAATGATATTTAGCTACATTTACGAGAAATATTCGGACTTAAGACAGGAAGCTTTCCAGAAAAAGGTGGTTCTAGCCGGACCCTTTGGTTTCACTGCTTTAATTAGATTAATACAGCAAGCCCACGAAAACTTTCATTTTCAAAAAAACATCCAGCAAATAGTGAACCATATTAATGAGTTTCTCAAACAGTTTAACGAATACAACGAGAGTGTTACTCTGCTAGGCAATAGAATTAAATCTGTAAGTGAACAGTTTGAAAAAGTTGATACCACCCGTTCCCGCCAATTACTTCGTGTTGTTGATAAGATTAGGTTAGAAAGTTCGACTGACTCAGGTCAGACGGCTCTCGAAATTCAAACCCGATTAGATGAAATTAAATAAGCGTCAACTTAGGCTCGAACCGATTTGGGTTAAGTCAACCAGTCGTTATACTCCCTTTTTGGTTATGCTGTCGTTTTTAATGCTTTACTTAAGCTACTTTACCCCCTCCTCACCCCCAAAGGTAGCTTTCTTTTTGTGTCTATTATTTTTAACTCTAGTTTCTTTCATAAGTTTATTTCTCGCCGATAAATTATTAGTTTGGTTTGTGCCTTTTGTCATAACTTACCTTCTCAGCCTTTATCTCTTTTAACTCCTTGACATCTTTTAGCAGTCCCCCTATTATATTGCTAACATGCCTGATTTAACCCAACGCCAAATCAAAATATTAAAATGTATCGTCGAAGAGTTTATTGATTCGGCTGGTCCTGTCGGTTCTGAAAATTTAGAAAAAAAGTTTAATCTTGGAGTTTCCTCTGCCACCATAAGAAATGAGATGGCCAGTTTAACGAATTTAGGCTACCTTAAAAAAAGCCATTTATCTGCTGGTAGGGCGCCTACTTCAATGGGTCTTAAATATTACGTTCGCAATCTCATGACCCCAAAAAACTTAGCTGTATCCGAAGAAATTGGAGTTAAGGAAAAAGTCTGGGATTACCGCAACCAATTTGATGGTTTACTCAAAGCCGCCACTCGTGAGTTAGCTCAACGTACCCGCACTTTGGCCATCACTACTACTGATCAAGGTACCGTTTACAGTTACGGCGCTTCTCATCTACTTGAACAACCTGAATTTTTTAATATAGATGTTACTAAAACCATATTATCTTTAATTGATAACTCAGCTTATTGGTTTGACATTGTTGCCAAAGCCAATTCCACTGATGCCTTTTTTCAGGACGAATTAGTCCATTTGTTAATTGGAGAGGATTTGGGGGTTGAGCATCTTGAGCCGTGTGGTTTTGTGTATCAAACCTACCAATCTGGCCCTCATCAGGGTATTGTGGGGGTAGTCGGGCCTGCTCGTTTTCATTATCAACGAGTAGTTCCTGTAGTTGATTATTTTGCTCAGTTACTTTCTCAAATTAATCGATAACTATGAAGCCAAAACAAACGACCGCCGTTGCGGATACAAAGCTATCAGTGCGTCTGAATGATTTAGAAGAAAAACTTAAAAGAACACTCGCTGATTACGATAACTTAGAAAAAAGAATTGAGCGGGAACGCTTGTTATACATTACTTTAACTACTACCACCTTAGCCGCAAAATTTATTGAAGTTCTCGATGATTTATATTTAGCCAACACTCATTTAAACGATCCAGGGCTTAAAATGGCCATAGATAAATTCAATCAATCGTTAAAATCTGTGGGTGTCAGTCAAATTGAAGTCTCGCCGGGCACTGAATTTGATCCTCAAACCATGGAATGTCTTGAGGCAGTTGAGGGAGACGTTAATAAAATAGTCTCCATCCTCAAACCGGGTTATTTGTATAATGACCGTGTAATTAGACCGGTATCTGTTTCAGTAGGGAAAAACCCTTCTTCTACATAATCAATTAATATCATTATTTTTTAAATAAATTAAATAAAAACTATGTCTAACAAAATAATTGGAATTGATCTTGGTACCACTAATTCCTGTGTAGCCGTTATGGAAGGTGGCCGTGCGAAAGTAATTTTGTCCTCTGAAGGTCGTAATACTATTCCCTCAGTTGTCGAGCCGGTCAAAAAGTTGGTCGGTGATTTGGCAAAACGTCAAATGGTATTAAATCCCCACAATACCGTAAGTTCAATTAAGCGTTTAATGGGGCGAAGAATTGATGACGAGCAAGTCGTTCGGACTCAAAAAGCAGTTGCTTATAAAATAGTTGCCGGAAAAGATAAAACTGCTGTTGTTGAAATTGAAGGGAAAACCTACACTCCACAAGAAATTTCAGCCATGATACTTCAAAAAGCTAAAGCCGATGCTGAGAGATATCTGGGAGAAAAAGTAACTCAAGCAGTAATTACTGTACCTGCCTATTTTGATGATTCACAGCGCCAAGCCACCAAGCAAGCTGGCGAAATTGCCGGTCTTGACGTAAAAAGAATCGTTAATGAACCGACGGCTGCTGCCTTAGCTTACGGATTGGATAAAAAACAAAAGGGAGTTATTGCTGTCTATGATTTGGGTGGTGGGACTTTTGATATTTCAATACTAGAAATTGGTGATGGTGTTTTTGAGGTAAAAGCAACCAATGGCGACACCTTTTTGGGAGGAGATGATTTTGATCATCGTATAACCAACTGGTTACTTGAATCATTTAAAAAAGAGCAAGGAGTCGATTTATCCGCCGATCCTCAGGCCTTACAACGAATCCGTGAAGCCGCTGAAAAAGCCAAAATTGAGCTATCTTCAACCGCGGAAACTGAAATAAACTTACCTTTTATTACTCAGAAGTCAGGCTCACCACTACATCTAACTGTTAAGCTGACTCGTTCTGAGCTAGAAAAGCTAGTTGATGACCTGATTGTTAAAACCATAGAACCTGTTAAAAAGTGCCTGTCTGACGCCAAGCTTACCAAAGAAGACATTACCGATATTGTTATGGTTGGTGGTATGACCCGTATGCCTAAAGTGCTAGAAGTCGTTTCGAACTTTTTTGGAAAGGAGTTAAACACTACGGTCAATCCTGATGAAGTTGTGGCTATTGGTGCGGCTGTTCAAGGAGCCGTATTGACTGGTGAAGTAAAAGATGTCGTTTTACTTGACGTTACCCCCCTTACTTTAGGGATTGAAACCGCCGGTGGGGTGAAAACTCCCTTAATCGAACGCAATACCACAGTACCTACGCGTAAATCGCAAGTGTTTACCACTTATTCTGACAACCAACCTCAAGTGGAAATAAATGTCCTCCAGGGTGAGCGTCCAATGGCCCAAGACAATAAATCGCTGGGGCGTTTTATACTTGATGGCATTCCGGCTGCCGCCCGTGGTACTCCTCAAATTGAGGTGACCTTTGACATTGATAGCAACGGAATTCTTTCAGTCTCCGCCAAGGATAAAGGAACCGCCAAAGAACAAAAAATTACCATCCAAAATGCGACTAATTTGTCTGAGGAAGAGGTAAATAAAATGAAACAGGAAGCTGATATTCATGCCAAAGATGACGAAGAAAAACGGCAATTGGCCGAATCTCGTAATCAACTGGATGCTACCATTTTTGCCTCTCAAAAAACCATTACCGAAGCCAAGGATAAAATTAAATCAGAAGACAAAGCTAAACTAGAAGAAAAAATTAAACAAGGGCAGGAAATATTAGCTAAACCTGATGTTAAAAAAGACGAGTTTGATAAGTTT
>JBAYFX010000002.1:0-72727 GCA_041666965.1 Candidatus Shapirobacteria bacterium | reverse complement strand
TGAGCTCCCTGAAAGAGAGCAAGCGCAAAAAGGGAGAGAGCCCCTAGTGCGTAGTAAAAGCGGGGGTTATTTTTTTCCATATCAAATTAAATATGACTATTTAATTACAAAAAGTCAAGAGTAAAGTTAGAAGAACAAACTTAGAAGAAAATTGGAGGGGGGAGTGATTAGAAGAGAGATAAGATTAGATGAACCAAAGGGGAGAAGAAAAAGCAGAAGTAAGATAATAAATCCGTATTGGTTGAGGGTGTTTTTAAGGGCAAATGAGGATTCGGGAGGTAATAGGTTTAATAGTATGTGCGAACCATCAAGGGCGGGGAGGGGAAGGAGGTTAAAAAAGGCTAAAAATAGGTTTAAACGGGCGCCAGTAAACCAAAGGGGGCCAAATTGAGGTAGAGCCAAGTTAAGTAAACCCAGGACTGAGAAAATAAGTAAATTACTTAAGGGTCCGGCAATGGCGACTAAATTTTCATCGCGACGGGGGTGAGAAAAGTTGTAGGTGTCGATGGGTACAGGTTTACCCCAACCAAATCCGGCAATAACCAGCATGATTGAACCCAGTGGATCAAGGTGCGAGAGGGGGTTTAGGGTAAGGCGACCGGAAAAGCGCGGAGTTGGGTCACCTAGGCGGTCGGCTACCAGGGCGTGGGAAAATTCATGAACAGTGATTCCGATAATCAGAAAAGTTAGGGTGATTAGAAGTCCAAGGAGCATGTTTAAAAAAAGGCTGACTAATGCTATAGTATACGCCATGACACGAAATTGCTCATTTTGCGGTAAAGGAACGGTGATTAGCCGTAACAGATCGCATGCTCAAAACAGGACACCTCGAACTTACAAGGCTAATATTCAAAAAATCAGCATAAAAACCACCCAAGGTTCCATAAAAGGTGATTTTTGTACTAAGTGTATAAAGAGGCTGAAGATGGAAATTGCCTCAGCATAAGATTGGACACAAAAAAACGGCACCGGAGTGCCGTTTTTTGAAAGAAACTAGACTTATTTCTTTTTAGCTTTCTTTACAGTTTTTTTAACTGTTTTTTTAACCACTTTTTTGACTGTTTTTTTGGCTGGTTTTTTTTTGACTGGCATATTTGTGTACCTCCTTTATTTAATTTTGAAAATTTTTGATTAAAAGTCAAAAATAAATGTTCCTGAAGATACGGAATATATGCGGAATATAAAGCTAATTAGTATGGAGATTTTTTATGTGTGTCCAGGGGGTAGGAAGCTTGCTTTCAGGCTGAACCATAAGGGGCGAAAGTTGGGTGATCTTAAGCCGGATGCCGGTAGGTGTTTTGGTCCATAAACCTGGCCAGGGTTGGAGGGCTAGCTGCATGCGACTAATTAAGGTGTGGGGATTGATGGGGGAGGGAAGATGGAGGTTAATTTCTTCAAGCAGAGGCCAGGGGGTGGAAGGAATCGGGTTAGTGTTGGCAAAGCTAAGAAAAATATCAAAAGGAATAAATCCGTCATCACGGGTAAGACCTCGGGCATAGAAGGTGGGTAGGTTGGGCTGAGACCAGGGTGTTAACAGGGAATTACTCAGTTGGGTAAACAAATCGGGTGCAATTAAGCCAGTTTGAGCATAAAGTTCCAAATAAAGGGTGTGGCGGGTATCGGATGGAGAGACCTCGAGTGATTTTTGATAAACAAGGGCGCCTGAGTCAAAGCCGGAGTTCATGGAAATTATGCTCAAGCCAACTTCTTTTTGCCCGGTTAGCAGGGCCCATTCAACAGGGAAACGTCCGGGATAAAGCGGCAAAAGGGACGGGTGGGCATTTAAAGCCAGGTAACGGGGGTGAGATAACCAAGACGCGGGGATTAATAACCCATAGCCAGCCACTAAAATGAAATCGGCTGGGGGAAGTGGAGGAAGATTGTCTTTGAGCGTAGACGGAGTCAGGACGGGAATACTTTGGGATTGGGCGAAAACTTCAACCGGATTTTTAGTAATTTGACCGCGGTTACCGGGCCGGGGAGGGGAGGTGACGACTGTGACCACATTAATTTCGGGGTGGGTAAGAAGTTTTTCCAGAGTGAGTTGGGAGTATTGACCAAAAGAGCCAAAAAAGATTAGTCTAAACATAGCCCATTATACTTAAGTTCATAAAGTTCATAAAGTTGAAAGTGGGTAAACGGCAGACAAAGGGAACAGTTTGATAAAATAGAACGTGACCAAAATTGTAACCTATCCTAATGATGTTTTAAGGATAAAGACAAAACCGATTGAAAAGGTTCAAGCCAAATTGATTAGGGAGATTGATGAATTAAAAAAAGAGTTGGTGGGGGCGGAAAACGGTGCCGGGTTGGCGGCGACCCAATTAGGAATTGAGGGGAGATTCTTTGGAATTAAAGATCCGGTAACAAAAAAAGTAAAAGTATTTATTAACCCGGAAATAACCAAAACATATGGGGAAAAAGCATACCCTGTAATTGTAAAGGATGACAAAACATCCGAAGACTTTTTGGAAGGATGTTTGTCTTTTCCCGATTATTACGGGACTGTGCGGCGGTATTTGAAAATAGACGTTAAGTGGCAAGAGCTAATTAACAAAAAATTGGTGACAAAGAAGAAAGCTTTGGGTGGATTTGAGGCAATTGTTTGGCAACATGAGTCAGATCACTTGGACGGAATATTATTTGTGGACTGGATTGACTTGGAGGGAGGAAAATTCTATAGGTGGAGGGGGGAGAAAAAAGAGGTGTGGGACGTAAAAAAAGTAATTGAAGGGAAGCTTTAGTTAGTATTGGCGGGTATTTTATTTAATAAATCTCTGGCGTCTATATTGGATGGAGCCAAACGTAGGGTTAACTCCAACATATTTTTAGCCTGGGGGAATTTTTTATTTAAGAAATAAATTTGAGCTAGACGAAAGGAAGCATGGTCGTAGTTGGATTTGAGGTTGAGTGCTGTCTGGTAACTCTTTTGGGCGGCAGAATAATCCTTAAGTTCTAGCTGGAACTCGCCAATTAAAAAGAATAAACGGGCGTCGGTGGGGGCTAGCTTGGACACATTAATGAGCCGGGTGGTGGCTTGTTTGAGCAAGTTTTGATTAAAATCTTTAAGATAATAGCTGGTTTGAGCAGATAATTTCCAGTAATTAATGCTGCTGGGAGACAAAACTAGCGCCTTATCAGAGGCTGAAATGGCGGCTTGGTAGTATTTATTTTGAAGTGCGGCGTCGGTGGTAGACAGGGCATTTTGGGCGGAAATGACCGAAAGATTAATGAGGTATTCAGGGAAATTTGGCCGAAGGGACGTAGCCAGCTCGATTTGGGTGAGGGCACTTGGGTATTGACCGGCGCTTGATTGCTTTAAAGCTTGAGCATAGTAGAGATCTGAGAGGTAAAAAAGCACAACTTTGGGTAGTAAAAAGACAATGACCAGAAACAGGGGTAGGTAGACTAAATGATTTGGTTTGGAGAGTGGAGTGGGGGCTGGTTTGGGCCAGGAAATGGCGGCGGGAATGAGAAATAAATAGAGAGCACTAATGACGATGGAAAAGCCAGTGGCGTGATTGACTAAAAGACAGAGGTAGGCAGTTAGCAGGGTGTACTGTTGGGAGCGGATGATTAAAATAAGGGTGAACAGTAAAACCGACAAATAGGCCAAAATACCAAAAGTACCGGTAGTGGCGGCGTAATTTAAATATTCATTATGGGCTTTGTTGTAAAGAAAGTCCCATTCAGAGGTAAGGTTGTGGGAGATGGGGCGAACCCAATAATAAGTATCAGCAAAAGTTTCCGGACCAGTACCAAAAAGAGGGTATTGGCGCCAAAGAGAAAGTGCACCTTGCCAAACAATAAGGCGAATGTCGCCACTTGAAGTGACATTCTGAGTTGGAGGAACTTGAGTACCGGCAGCGGGGGAAGCGGGAAAAAGCTTTTGGGTAATAAAATTGGGAGTAATTAAGAGAAGGAAAAAGAATAGAAACGGGTAGCTTAGAAGTTGCCATAGTTTAGTTTTACCGATTTGTAATATAAAGGTTAAACCGATTACTAAAGCAGTGGCGGTTAAACCAGTTTTTGATTGGGTGAAAATAATGGCAATAATGATTAGGATTGGATAGAGTGAAGAAAGACGGCGAATAAAAGTATTGTCCGGTAAGTTGATTTGACTTAAAGAGAAGGCCAGAACTACACCGAGATATGTAGCCAACCAGTTGGGTTGACCAAAAGTTGAGAAGACCCGAGCCTTGACGTCCTGGACCCAGTAATTTGAGTCGATACCAAAATGTTGAGCCTGAGCATAGGTGACAATCGGAAGTGAGGCGAGTAGGGTAGAGCGGTGCAAGAGATGGAAAAATGAGGAAGGGGTGAAATGAACGACGGCGATGATAAATAACAATAGGTAAGCGAGGGTGGACAGCAGACCGCCGTTTAATCGGGAATAGTAACCAAACCAGGAAAGGGTAGGATTAGTGGAAATTAGGGTAGATATAAGTTGACTTAGAAAAAATAGGGATAGAGGGAGATTAAGGGGGTGAGGCAGATAAAGAGGATGCCTTCCTTTAAGATAACCCCAAAGATGGCGGGCAAGGATTAGAAGGGTCAGTAGGTAAACAAAATACATTTTGGGAACTTCGAAAACCTCAGAGTTTAGGGTAAAAAACAAAAGCGGAGTAACTAGAAACAAAAGATAATATAATTTGGTCATAAGGTAATTATAGGAGAGTGGGCTAATGTGTTTTAGAATAAGACATGGTAGGCATAAGTCAAGTTAAAGAAAAATGGATGGAAACGGTTGATCGTTTCCGAATGAGGTTGGCACTGGACTTGGGATCTAAGGTGTCATTGATTTACTTGGCTGAGAGGGGAATTGTGGTGGAAGAAGCCAGTGCTTTAGCTCGAATTAAAAAAAAGCGGTGGCAGAAAAGGGCAGTGGTAGTAGCTTATGGGGACAAGGCAGCAATAATGCAGGAGAAAGAGCCTAAGAAAGTGGAAGTAGTGTGGCCGATGATGGGCGGAGAAATTCAGGACTTAAGCGGCTTAACAATGCTGGTTTCCTGGTTTTTTAAGAAACTAGGAAGTGTTCCTACCCGGTATCCGGCAATTTTGAAGACCCGGGGAGTGGTAGGTGTGTCTTATGAAATGTCGAATGTTCAGAGGCGGGCAATAAAGGGAGTGTTTGAGGCATCGGGTGGTGGGAAGTTGACTTTTATTAACCAAGCGGCGGCGGCGCTTTTAGGCGTAAGCAGTATTAAAAATAATATTGAGGGGTTGGTAGTAGACGTAGGTGCGGGGAAAACTGAAATGAGCTTGGTATCGGGGGGGGGAATTGTGTTGTCAAAAAAACTAAATGTAGGTGGGGATACTATGGACCAGGCAATAATAAATTTTATTAAAATTAAATATGGGATATTGATTGGTCTAGTAACGGCTCGGCGGGCGAGAGAGGAGCTGGGAAAAATTGAAGCGGGGGAAAAAACAGTGGTACGGGGGAGGAGTTTGGAATCAGGATTACCGGTGAGTATTAAAGTGGACCGGGGGGAAATTGGGGAAGCCCTAGCCTTAGAATTGACAAAAATCACTAAGAACATTAAGTCATTGGCGGATCAGGCACCTCCGGAAATAATGGCTCAAGTTACTAGGCGGGGAATTGTTTTAGTAGGTGGAGCCAGTTTGCAATATGGCTTAAGAGAACAAATTGAATCAGAGTTAAAAATAAGTTGCCTTAAGGTGGCAGAACCGGATCGGGCCGTAATTCGGGGATTGGCAAAATTACTTGATGATCAGGGATTAGCCAGACAGTTGGAGGTAATGGGTCAGTGAAACGATGGTATTGGGTACTTGAGTGGGCGGTGATGGTGAGCTTGGGAGTATTGGCGGTAAAAGCGTGTGAGCTGATGGTGATTAAAGGAAAATATTATCGGAGTTTGGCTAACAATAATCGAATTTCTGAGATTAAAATTGAGCCTGAAAGAGGTAGAATCGTGGACCGGAAGGGGAGGGTAGTGGCTGAGGATAAGTTTAGCTATAGGAATGGAAAAACAAAGCTAGAAGTATGGCAGGAGCCGGGGGAATTTGAAGGTTGGGAATTTAGTCAATTGGAGCCGGATTTTAAAAATGTCAGGTATTATCCGTATGGCGTAAGTTTGGGTTCGGTGACCGGATGGAAGGGGAAGAGTGGGGTGGAAAAAGTTATGGATAAAGAGTTAACCGGAGTGGCTGGGAAAAGGCTGGTTGAAGTGGACTCGATGGGGAAATATATTCGTGAATTGGGAAGACTGCTGCCAAGCAAAGGAATCGATGTAAAGCTAAGTATTGACGCTTATTGGCAAGACAAACTATATAAGTTAATGGAGGGAAAAGCCGGGGCGGCGGTAGTGTCTTATCCGGATACTGGGGAAGTGGTAGCACTGGTGTCATCTCCATCATATGACCCAAACGTTTTTACCAATATCGGAGACAATAATAAGATATTTGAATATATTAATGACTCAATAAATTTGCCACTTCTAAACCGGGCAATTGGGGCGAAATACCACCCGGGTAGCACTTTTAAATTGACAGTAAGTATTGCCGGATTGGAAAGTAACAAATTAGACCCGAATCAGGTAGTTGAGGATACGGGATTTTTAATGATAGGTAATTACAAATATACTAATTGGTTGTGGAACAAACGGGGAGGGACTGATGGGTTTGTGGACTTGGTAACTGCTTTAAAGAGATCAAACGATATCTATTTTTATAAAGCCGGAGAAATAATTGGCCCCAAAACCATATCAGACTGGGCATATAAGTTAGGTTTAGGGGAAACAGTAGGAATTGAACTACCATCCGAGGTGGGAGGGTTGATTCCGGATCCGGATTGGAAAAAAGAAGCTAAGGGAGAAGGGTGGTTTACAGGGAACACCTATCATATGGCCATTGGCCAGGGGGATGTAGCCACCACGCCATTACAGGTGAATATGGTAACCGGAATAATTGCTACTGGCGGTATTAAGTGCCGACCGACAATTATGTCGGGGACTAGTGGAAATTGTGTGGACTTAAAGTTGAAACCGGAAAATTTGGAAATAATAAAAAGGGGAATGAGGGCGGCATGTCAGACGGGAGGGACGGCTTGGCCGTTGTTTAACTTCAAAACAACGATAGCTTGTAAAACAGGGACGGCTGAGGTGGGAGGAAATTCAACGGAGACCCATGCCTGGCTGACGGCTTTTGCGCCGGCAGATAACCCAGAGATTGCGGTTACAGTATTGCTGGAGCGCGGAGGCGAGGGGAGCGACGCAGCAGCGCCGATTGTGGGAGATTTTCTCAAAGAATGGTTTGACGAGACGGATACTCTAGTACCTCGGTTAACCACAAAACCAATAAAAAATGAGACAAATATTTAATAAAGTAAGTACAGAATACCCACGATTACTTAGGGAAATAGATAATTGTCCGAACAAAATATATGTTCGGGGTAATAAGGAGGTTTTGGGAAGCCAAAAAATGGTGGCAATTGTCGGAAGCAGGGAGGTGGATGACTATTCAATTAGAGTAATTAGGGAAATGGTAAAAGGCTTGGTTGAAGCAGGATGGACAATAGTTTCCGGACTAGCCCTGGGGGTAGACGCCTTGGTAGCCCGGGCGACGATTGAGGCGGGAGGAAAGGCTGTGGCAGTAATTCCTGGGGGAGTAGAAATTGCCAGACCAAAAGCCAACGCAGGGGTGTTTGATTTAATAATTAAGAGAGGGGGCGCGATTGTGTCGGAAGATGAAAACGGAAATGGAATAAATAGAGAAAGTTTTTTGAGAAGAAACCGGATAGTGGCGGGTATGTGTAAAGGAATAGTGGTAATTTCTGGGCGAGTTAGGAGTGGGACCCTGAATACGGCTGCGTGGGGAGGGAGACTGGGGCGAGAAGTAATGGCGGTACCAGGAAGAGTTACTGATGAACTATCGGGCGCTCCCAACTGGCTGATTAAAAACGGAGCCGGGTTGGTAACAAATTCCACCGATGTTCTTGAAATACTTAATATATAGGTAGTGTATGGATAGTGATAAGGTGGCCGTAGAGAAATTCGTTAAAACTATATTAAGTGGAACTTACAGCATATTTAATGTATAATAAACTATGGTAGAAAAAATAGAAGCAAAGCCTGTTCAATCTTTACAGTTAGTGGGAAGTGTTGATGTTAGAAAGTTATATGTCAAACCAGCTGTGGTTTATGAGACTAGATTAGAGATAAGAGCGGGTTCGCCGGTAGCCAGACCAGAAGACTTAAAAGGTAACAATCCTCCGGATAGCAGATATGGTTGATCGTAAAGAAAATATTGTTTTGTGTCGGGAAACGCTTTTAACTGATTTGATTGATCGTGTTGTAGTATCAATAAAACTGGTCAGGAGAGTAGGTTTCGGTCCGTATACATTAAAAAACGGAGAGGTGGGAGAAATGATAAGAGGTACAGGATTTGTGAGAGCATATAGAGATTTAAATAAAATGTATGGGCCCGTGTGGGTGACGGGAGGTAAAGGAAAAGAAGACCTTGTAACTGGTCTACAATCAGAAAAAGAAATGAGAAAGGAATTAAACGATTAAAAGCAGTGACTTGACGGGGAGTGATATGATAGAGGACAATGACGAGAATGAAAAAACTACTAGTAGTGGAGTCGCCAACTAAGGCTCGGACAATTGGCAAATACCTGGGAAAGGATTATGAGGTAATTGCTACGGTCGGCCACTTGCGGGACTTGCCTAAAAAAGAGTTGGCGGTAGACGTGGAGAATAATTTTGAGCCTAAATACGTAGTATCTGCCGATAAAAAAGATGTAGTTTCCAAATTACTAAAATCTGCTGTTGGAGCTAAGGAAGTGATATTGGCTACCGACCCTGACCGGGAAGGAGAAGCCATTTCCTGGCATGTGTGGTACTTAATGACCACCGGAAAAAATAAAATTGATGAGGATAAAATTAAGAGGGTAACATTCCATGAAATTACCAAAGAAGCAGTGGAGACGGCCATGGGTGAGGCCAGAGAAATAGATATGGACTTGGTGGACGCCCAACAAGGAAGAAGAGTTTTAGACCGGTTGGTGGGCTATAAATTATCACCAGTATTGTGGAAAAAGGTCCGACGCGGATTATCAGCCGGACGGGTACAGAGTGTGGCCGTGCGCTTGATTGCCGAGCGGGAGAAAGAAATTAAAGCCTTTGTGTCGGAAAACTTTTTCAAGGTAGCAGTGGAAGCCAAATCCGGAAAAGATGAATTTGAGGCAGGACTGGTTCGTATTGGGAAAGAAAATTTTGAAATAAGCCGGAGAATTAAATTGTTTGACGGGCACTACAGCTATACTTCAACTAAATTTATAAATGAAACCCAGGTAAAGGAATTTGAGGCAGCTCTTAGTAAAGACTACGAAGTTAAGAGTGTAGAGAGCAAGGAGGCCAAAAGGCACCCCTTGCCACCGCTGACCACTTCTAAAATGCAGCAAACAGCTGCCCGGAGATTTGGCTGGAGCGGAAAACAGACAATGAGACTGGCTCAAAGATTGTATGAAAAAGGTTTGATTACATATCACCGGACAGATTCGTTTTATTTAGCGCCAAAGGCAGTAGGGGAGATTCGGGAATATTTAAAAGACAGTTTGGGAGTGGAGTATTTAAGTCCGGAACCTCGTGTATTTAAAAACCACAGTAAAAACGCCCAGGAAGCCCATGAAGCTATTCGGCCAACAAATCCTAAACTTAGAGAACTAACCGGGGAAACAGACACTAAAGAAGAAAAGTTATATGCCCTAATTTGGAAGCGGGCAGTGGCCACTCAAGCCTCAGACGCTCGGGTCAACCAAATGAAAGTTGTACTAACTAACAATAAGGCTGGATTCGAAGCTACCGGGGTAAGTGTGGTATTTGATGGGTTTTTGCGAGTCACTGGTGAAAAAACAGAAGAGGTTCATTTGCCTCATTTAAAAGTAGCTGATAAATTGAGCGGTAAACTAATTGTCGGAGAAACAAAAACATTGCCTCCGCCCCGTTATAACGACGCATCGCTGGTATCGAGTTTGGAAAAACAGGGGATTGGGCGACCGAGTACTTACGCTCCAATTATCAGCACGATTCAGGACCGACAATATGTGGAGCGGGACGAGGGGAAATTTAAACCAACGAGTTTGGGGACAGCTACAAATGAATTTCTAGTGAAGAATTTTGATGAGATAATGTCGCTACCATTTACGGCGACTATGGAAGAGGGGTTGGATCAGGTAGCCCGGGGAGAAGCCAAGTGGCAAAGTAAAGTAGAATCTTTTTGGAAAAAGTTTGAGCCAGACGTAGCAAGGGCTGAAAAAGAAGCGGAAAGGGTAAAAGTTGAAGCCGAGAGTCTGGGTCAGAAATGTCCCAAGTGTGAGGAAGGGGATTTGGTACTCAGAGTTGGTAGGTTTGGGAAATTCATAAGTTGTGGTAGGTTTCCGGATTGTGATTACAAAGCGACGTATAAGGAAGACGCTGGATTTAATTGCCCGACGTGCGGCAACCCGGGAGTGGTTAAGAAAACTAAAACCGGACGAAAGTTTTACGGTTGTTCCAATTATCCAAATTGCAAGTGGGCTAGTTGGAAAAAGATTTAGTGAGACCGATTCATTTCGGTATCTCGTTGAGTTGCTTGGACTTTGATACAGTTCACTACTAAACTTTTTGCCTGTAATTAAAGGACTTAATTTTATATATGGGAATTAGAAACTGAACTGACGCGTGTACCAGGAGTTGAGTGTCGACCGGGGGCAGTACTAACGTTTGGGTCGAAGCAATTTCCTCGTTTTGGAACAAACCTTCGCACAGGGCAATCAACGGTTTTACCAAAACCATGTTCACATTTAGTCCCATCAGCTTGTGTCATTTCACAATTGGGGTTAGGAGCACTATAACCGGACGGGCAACACTCTATAGTAGTGGTAATTCTTGTCATATGCGGCTATTATACAAAAAATATTATGAGTTGGTAGGGGTTAGATTTTATTGCCTGTGCGGGTAGAGAGGGTAGGGGTGGGAGTGATTGACCCGAATTCGGCTATAGTAGTTCGAAATGAAGACTTAGCCAGAGTTAATTGTTCTGAACTTAATTGTTTAAAAAAGATGGGGGATTTTTCCATTTGATTTAATTAAATTTTAAAGGTTTGGTAAGTTGCATTTTATTGATTACTCTCGAGGTAATCGCTTGAGTTAATTCCAGGGGTAAAGTATCTACGTCCGGTTGGAAACGGGGAGCAATTTCTCTTGCTTCGGGTGTATATGTAAATCGTTCTGACATAATCCTATATTAATGACTAATAATTAAATATAGGATGTCTTATAACACGTGTCAAGGGGATAATTATTTACGTTTACCCCAGCGTTCCTGGGAATTGCGGATGAGTTTGTCGCGGCCTTGGTTTTTACAGTCGGGTGGAGCTAAAGTGTGAGCATAGAAGGGTTCGGTGGTAGCTGAATCGATGCTGAGTTTGGAAATGATTTGGTATTTACCGATTTTGACCAAATCTTCGGGGGGAAAATTGGGGCCGAATTCTTTACTTAAGATGAAAGCATCCTGATTACCCACCACAAAGGCAATTAGGGAGCCGACGTTGCCAAAAATCGCGTCCTGAATGGGACGCTCAAGCTGACTCATGTACTGGTTGGCGATAATTAGGTTAAGGCGGAACTTGCGGGCTTCGGACAGAATTTTGATGAAAGCTTCGGTGGCGAAATTTTGGAATTCATCAACATATAAATAAAAGTCGGAGCGCTCCTCTTGGGCCTGAAATACCCGGTTCATGGCCGAAAGTTGGATTTGGGTGATTAACATGGCGCCGAGTAAGGCTGAGTTGTCCTCGCCTAGCTTACCGGTAGACAGGTCGGCAATAAGAATCTTTTTTTGGTCCATGATGTCTTGAATCCGAACCTTGGAGACGGGGTGGGCGACGGTGTTACGGATGTTACTGCTTGATATGAACTGGCCAACCTTATTTAAAATTGGAGCAATGGCTTCGTTTTGGAACTTTGGGTCCATTTGGTCAAACTCGTTGATCCAGAAGTTTTTAAGAGTTTGGTTGGTTAACTGAGGAACGATCTTTTGCCGGAAGGTTTTATTAGTTAAAATTTCGACAATGTGGGACAAGTCTGAGCCTGGAACATTAACAAGAGTTAAGACGGCGTTGCGCAGGATATGTTCGAGGCGGGGACCCCAGGAAATGTTACCGTAGAGTTTTTTGAAAATGGAAATGACCCCAGAGGCTACCAGCTCCCGCTGAGAATCGTTTTGAGCTTCTAAAACATTTAGAGGGTAAGCGTAATCGGGGTCGGCCGGATTGAAATAACAGCAGTCGTTGGCGCGGTGGGCAGGAATATAATCGAGAATGGTTTGGCAAAGATCGCCGTGAGGGTCGATGATGGCAACTCCCCGGCCTTTACGAATGTCATCGATGGCCATATTGGAAATGAGGGTAGTTTTACCAGTACCGGACTTACCAATAATATAGGTGTGACGGCGGCGGTCCTCGCCTTCTTTGATGCCAAAAATGGCACTACGGTTTTTGAAGTCGGTACGGGCAAAAAAGTTGATGTTTTGTTTTTGCTCGTCGGTGGCGCCATCGGAGACCGGTAGGTTTTCCGGAGGGTCGGCATACAAATTTTGGCCCCAGGCAATGTTGGGGATTTTGGTGTATTTGTTAGGTAAATGCCAGAGGACGGCTAATTCTTCGGTGTTGAGGATTAATCGGCGGCCTAAAAGGCGGCGGGTAGTGATGGATTTGGTGAGTTTAGAGCGGCTAAAAGGACCAGGAGAAGAGGATTTAATGATGTTTCCCCGGGGATTGGTATAAACCCCGAAGCTGGAGCTGAAAGCTGAAAGAAGGCCCGGGGAAGTGGAAGCTATGTTGATTTGTGCAGTTAAACCGGGGAACTGGATTTTTTGCTCAAAGACGGCTTTGTCGGGGTGGGACTGGCGGAAGTTCTTGGCGGAATCAACCAAAATTCCGTTTTGAATGATGGAGGTAATAGATGATTGCCAATTGTCTGGGGCGGGGGAGAGAAGTATTTGATAAAGAAAGAAATCGGTGGCAGAAGTAGAGCGAGCCAGAGGAGAGAGAATGGAGGAAAAAGGATCAATGTCTCTAAAATCCTTACTGGTTTTGAGCGGATAGTCGTAGGAGCGGGATAAAACAAGTTGGGAGGGGGCAAAAACTTGAGGCAGGTAATCATCTGTAGACTCTCGAAGGAGGGCACTGGGGTACTGGGCCAAAATTTGGTTTTTGATAAATTCCGAGCGGCTGGTGGGGGTGACGAGAAAGAAGCGAATAAGGTTACCACTTAAGACAACTTCCAAAGAAGAAATGACGGGAAAACGGCCAAAAATTCGGTCAACAAACCCACGGGAGACAGCCCCGCTAAAATTAGACAGAAGAGAACTCATGGCTTCCAGGGGAAACTCATTGGTTTGAGGCAAACGTACTTCAAGAAAAGTTAAGCCCATGTCGGACATAAATGAGTATAGAGCAAAGTCGGTTGATTTATTTACTAAAAGTTTATTTATTTGAGTTATATTCGCCGATGTTGGAAAAAAGAGATGTGCTGCAGGTTTATCCTTGGCAGGTATTGAGGATTAATATAACGGAAGTGCCAATAGTCCGTCCCAGTTTGATTTCAGTTCAAAAAGTAGCAGAACCGAGTTTTAAATATAGTTTAACTGGAAGTTATAAGTATCGAGTGGATGGGGGAATATGGCCTCAATTGAGACAGATTGCTCTAATGAGTAAAACCTGGTCAATGACAGAAATAAATATAATCGCTCGGGAGGATCCGGTTATTTTTTGGGTGGGGGCATATTTGTGGCCCCAGCCTTTTGGAGTGTTTTTACCCCGGCAATGGAAAGAGGTTGACCCGGATGAGAGTTTTGGAATTAGTGACTTAGTCCGTAGGAATACAGTAAGGTTGTGGACGATTGAGGGGTAGGGGAGAGTATGATTAATTATGGCGGTTTTAGAATTTTGTCCTGGGTGTAGACATTACAAACCGCTTAAGGTGGTGGCAAAATTGGCAAACGGTGAAGAGTGGGCTCTTTGCTGGCGCTGTCGGATGAATTTGGGAATATATAGTGTGGACGGTGCTGATTTACAGTCGTTAAAACATTGGGAAGAGGTAAAGCACAGAAAGACAAATAATAAGAGGAATGGAAATATAGGATAAAAGATATATTAAGTAGTATTTCTTACTAAATTGTTACAAACTTCTTTTACGTCTGAAAAATGGGCTTTTGGTGCTTGCAAATTTATTAAATTGAGTTTATATTATGGGGTAATTTTAAGGTGAAGTCCCATAACGCTTGGGAGGGAGCCCTGGAAGGTTCATTAACAATCCGGGTTCTTGTAAAAATAGTACGTTAGTTCGCTGGTACGAGAGTACGCTAGAGCGCTAGAAGAAAAGAATAGATTGTTAGTGGATGGACCCCAAAGGGTTCCGGTAGAGCCGGAGTCGTTTGGGTTCCATTCGCTGAAGTTTTGCGAGTTGGATTTCGGCGCTGTTGCGCCCCCCGATTCGGGTTTCCCGAATCGCCACAAATGTCTTTCCCCAACCCCCCTCGTATAGGGTCGCTCAAAGGAGGGCGACACCATGTCTCCCAACAAACAGCCGGCTGAGGAAAAGCGTCGTCGAAGGGCGTCAGACTCTACTCGTTGCAAAAACGGGTGCTGGTGCCAAGGTGGATGCGGACGCAGGGTCTATGGACGGAAGTTATGTCCAGAATGCCGTGCCAAGCAAGGTCTACCTGAGGAGGTAACGACGACGTAAAAGCAGGCGGGACGGTGGCTTGGGCGCACACAAAGAAGCGGCGATGCCCGAGATGCCGTCCCGCCGACAGGCGGGAAAAGCGGCCAAGGGCACAAACCAAGCCAACAAAAAACAAAACAAACACAAGCAACACACAACACAAGAACCCGGATTTTAAAACAAAACAATGTCAAATATCTGTTTAAAAAAGGGAAGAGAAACTACCGGAGTTGAGATGGGAATAATTGTTTACCAGGGAACACTTTCACAATCCTTGAATGTTAGCGGAGTTTGTGGACCAAACAGGGATAGATTACACGGGCAAAAAATTAGTGCTTATATTCAACCGGATTATGGAACGTAATAATTTATTGGGTTTAAAGCAAAGGAACCGGAGTGGCTGAGTATTTCCGAAATATTGGAAAAGGTAGAACACTAAAAAATGATGATGGATTGAAGACGGGGGCGGGTGAAATTGGTAAGGGGACGCGAAATCTTTTTCTATTAGACACACCAGAACATGGATCTGGCACTACTTTTTTCAGAGGTGGGTTTCGGGAGGCGGCACTTAATGGAGCTGTACCAATAGAAGGAGAATTAGTGACTCGTATTATGACAGTGGTTTGGGGTCTACGAGATGAGGTTGATCCTGAGATAAGGAGAGGAGGGGTTGAACAGGAGTGGATTAATGACCTGGCCCAAGCCATGACTGGAAGGCTTCTAGAAGAAGAAGACGGAAAAAGAACTGAGGTGGAGTTACAAGCCGGGGAGATTGGGGTTCGAGCCTTTATGGACGTAACTACAAAAAGAAGAAGTCGAATTGAAATTACAGTAAATAAGGGTGAAAGT
Organism: Candidatus Shapirobacteria bacterium; assembly: GCA_041666965.1. Classification (GTDB taxonomy): domain Bacteria; phylum Patescibacteriota; class Microgenomatia; order UBA12405; family UBA12405; genus JBAYFX01. The sequence continues at coordinate 57,146 of JBAYFX010000002.1, read as the reverse complement.
GAACAGCGAATGGTTCTTGGGATTAAAAGGGGGGAGGGGGAGGGATTAAAATATGTTGAAGGAGAATGCTATGAATTAGCAACCCCTACAGGTGAAAAGAGGGAATTGTGTCGGGGAGAAAAAGTAGCGATTTTGGCTTGGATTCCAGAATTATTGGCTGAAATGGGACGGGAAGAAGAAAAGACCTCGGCTCAGGACAATAGAGGAATGGAACTGTCTGGTCGTGAACATTTAGAAGATTTAGTGGTGAATTTGGAGGATTTGCCACCAGATGAGGACGGAGGCAGAGGGATGGCTATTAAAGTAACGGAAAGTGAGGCAAGAGGACTATGGTTGGGGCAGTTTGAGGGGGGCGAGACAACCCTGATGATTTCGAGCACGCTGGATGGCAGACCGGGAGGATTTCAAATGTGTTTTAAGGTAGGTAAAACAAAAGAGAAATTTGATATACGAGAGGAGAGTGCGGTGAAATTTGTAGCTAATAGAGGCACAAAACCAATGAGTTTAGTTGAAAGATTGCGATTAATGGCGGAAGTACCCCAATTAGTGTTGGCATTAGATGCGTTTATAAAAAATGGGGGAGAAAAAAATGGGCAGGGTTGAGGGGAATGATGGTTTGGCGCTCAGACCGGTAACGGGATGTGTTAGGGAAGCATTGGAACCGGGGGCTGAATCGGCATATTCTAGTGACTTGTTTCCAAGAATAATTGCGGACCTTGAGCAGTCTTGGGGAGTAGATGTACAGTTTTGTTTGGCGGCCCATGGAGGAGACGAAGTGCCTTGGACCAGATGGCCATATCGGACAGAAAATGACTTTAGTAGTAGTTGGGATCAAATGAAGGGAACTAAAGCGGGAGAGGAATTGGTGAAAAACGGCTTTGACCGGGAAGCTTGGGCGGATGTGTTGTATTTACGCCAAGAGTTAAGGATAGTTATTGATAGCGACAAAAAACAAATTATTTCTAGTGGGAATTTAAGGATTAATAGAGAAGAGGTGGGGGCTCAATGGGATGTGGACGAGAGTTCGCTAAATATTTTTTGGAATAATGAGGAGTTGAGATGGCATTCGTTGTGTATTGGCTTTAGCAAAGAAGGTGGCTTTGAGTGCTTGGATTTGCAAATTGACACAGAGTCGGTAGGAGACTTAGAAACAAGAAAAACTGTTATAGAGAAATTACTTGCCAAAATGAAGAAGGTGGACAGAAGTAGTTTGATTTATGACATTGGAGCATTTACCGAACAGCAGTTAGCAACTGAAGGAACTTTGGTAGTTGACCAATTAGGTGAAGGGGAGCCTGAGACTTGGGAAAATGTTGGTAAAAGACAGCAGTTGTTAAATGACTGCGGTATTGAACACGAAGATTGGGTAAACGTACTTCATCTAAAAGATATTGGGGAAGCTAAACTTGTAGGTGAGAGTAATAAAATGGCAGTGGGAGAGATTACCATTGGAGAAAAGGTAATTGGGTTGGAGTGGGAACAAGGAAAATGCCGGTTGACACTGATTTGGGACAGGGCGGGGCAGGGTGAGGAAAAGACACTGACTTTTATGTTTGACAAGGCGGGTGACTTGGCGATGTTAACGGTGGAAAGGAACGGTGAAGAGTACCCAAAAGATGAATGGGTGGAAGGAATTGGTGAGGTAAGGGCCATAATGCGACTAATGAAGACGGAAGAGACGAATATTGATATTAATTTGGTTGAGCTGGAAGAAGTGGGGCCTAGAGCAGAGAGGAGACCTAGGGTTGAGGAAAGGGACGGAGGACGGTGCTGGGTGGAGAAAAATCACGAAGCAAAGTTTTGGGGATTTAGACCTAAAAACGAACCTCTTGAGGCAGAACCAAATTACTTTTGTGAAGAAACATTAACTTCAAAAATTTTCAGAGCTAAAGGGTCGTGGGTAATTGGATTAAATAAAGGTAATGACAAGAAACTGGAGAGCCAACTAGGTGTGGTTTGGAGCAAAGTAGGGGAGTTTCAGCAAGCTTTGGAGGAGGCGGGGTTTACTCATGAGCGGTGGTACGACTTAGTGGTAATGGCCGGAGGGATTGAAAAAAGTTTGATAAACGAGCCAGAGGGTACAGTAATAAAACTGAAAACAGAACTGAGAAAACATACGGTTTGGGTAAGCGGGGAAAAGCCGGGGTTTGTAGAGGTAGGTTGGAGAAAGGGGGAAGAAGTACATAGGTTACATTTTATGTTTGACGAAAGTGGAGAATTGGCGGCGTGGGATATGGAACTAACAGAGGGAAAGGGAAAAAGGTGGCAAAATAGAAAAGTGGGTATGGGGTTGGCACTATTGGGGGAAATGGCGGCAAAACAGGATGATTGGAGTTGTGAAGTTATTCCCAAAAAGGAGAAAAGAGTGGATGACACGACCAAAGGTGAATTTCCAGTTGATTGGGAATTAAGGGGTGTTATGGGTGAGAAAAGTTTGCAAAGAATTACAATAAAAGAACTTGCTCCTAGATTAGTTATTAGTAGTTGGTGGGGGAGAAACTGATGGGAGATTTAGAAAAAGAAATAAGAGGTGAAGATAAAAGTGAAAGGAGGGAGGGTCATGATGGAGTGGCGTTGAGGCCATATTCGCAGTTAGTTATGGACGTGGCAGGGGGGGGCGCAACTGGAGAGAGTCTGAAGGGAGTAGGGTTCAGGAGGGAGAAGGAAGGGATTGACCCGGTATTGCCAGTGCGGTTTTTAAAAATGGAAGAGGCTTTTAGAGTTTGGGAAGAATCGTTGTGCGTTTATGCCGGAATGGGAGTACCGGTAACGGATATGCCCAAATACGAAGGCTTGAAGGTAATTGAAAGGGAAATTGAATGGAGGAAGCTGGGGGATTTCCGAACGGAGATGGAAGGATTTGGGTTTGGTCCGGAAAGTTGGGCCAGAATATTGTATTTTAAGAAGGAATTAGGCAAAGCGCTTAATGGTATGGAGCAGGTCGCCTGTGCATTTTTAGCTGCTGGAAGTTTTGATGCTTCGGTGATGTGGGATAGGGCGGAGGGGACTTTGGCAGTTGTTTGGAGTGACGACTCGATGGAAGATTTTGGGATTAGCTTTGGGTTTGGTGAGAGCGGGGAAGTTGAGGCATTTGCGTTTATTACCCAGGCGGGTAGTTTGCCTGATGAGGTTCAAAGAGGAATAGTGAGTAGTTTTTTGAACCACTTAATGGAGTACGGAGAAGCGGAGAGTATTAGGGGAATTGAGATAATTGAAGAGGCTGAGGGCGGAGAACTGGGAGAAGAGGGAGCTGAAACAGGTCTGATTTGCGGGTTGGTTACTTCTGATTGGAAAGTAGTAGAACTAGAACAAGAGAAGACACAGAAAGAAGAGATTCCGGTCTTTGAATTTGTAGATGACCCTAAACCTGACTTGGGATGGGTTGATCCAAGTAAAGTTGATAGGTTTGGAGTTTATGGGGGGAAGGAAGATACAGTTGTAACTAATGGACGAATTATAAATTTAAATTTGAATTAATTATGAGTAAATGTACATTTTGCAAAACTGAAATCGGAGTTGGATTGGCGGTGGTGGAAGCAGGGGGGAGAAGAGAGCCGGTTGACGCCTGCCGAAAGTGTATTGGTGAATATGGGTTGACAACTGAGTTGGTAGTGGCAGATTTACCACAACCAAGAGGTGGAGGTGACATACAACTGAATTTAAAGGGACTCAGGGTGACAGATGATTTACTCCTAATCGATTATGCAGTTAAATTAGGGGCAAGGGTGGGCATGTACCACCCAAGTAACTAATGGCTAAAATAGAAAGCGGTGAAGGAAAGAGAGGGTATAACCCTCTTGGTTGGCAAGTAGCCGGGTGCTTGAGTCAATTTAGGACACGAGTAACAGGAATGGAATATCCGACGGGGGACGGACCAAGACCAAAATTACCAGAAGTAACCAGGGCAATGAGAAGCCGGGAGAGTTTAATGGAAGGTATTGAAAACGAAATGGCCTTTAGAGAAGCTATGGAGACTCTGAAAGTGGAGGGTGAAGTAATGCCCCAAGCGGAGACATTGACTTTGAAACCTAGTGGATTGGATAAACGTAAGCTGGTGGAAATGAAGTTGGGGGGTGCGGCATTTTTAAGCGTGGTTGATATAAAAAAACAAATTGGGACTGATATGGCGAGCGGAGAGGTTGGATATTTAACTTACCGAATAGGGGACCGTAAATTACTGGCAAGTTATGCTGATGATGGAGTTTTGAGAATTGAATTGGAGCCAGAAGAAGAGGGTGAAACTTTAGCAAAAGTTAGAGTAAGGTTTGAGGGTGACAGGGTAACTGAGATAGATGGTGATATTAAAGAGGGTTTTGATTGGAGTAGTATGTGGCAGGTAGTACATAAAGCAGCCAAAGAAAACATAACTGAGTTACGTGAAGAACAGGAAATGAGTGGGGGCGGGTGGGAAGAGGGGACGTCATATCAAGTTAGAAAAAGATTAGAAGGGTTGGGTTTTAACCAAGGGGATTTGGATGGGATTTATGGGGTAAAAGGGATGCTTGAGAATTCTTTATATTATGATGCGGGTGCGGATGTGGGAATTTTAGTAGCAGACGGAGAAACTAATAAAGCGATTGGAGCTTGGGAGTCAAATGACAGAATATTAAGAATCGTGATTCAAGATAAAGTTACAAATGAAAATTGGAAAATAATAGCGAATTTTGATGAGGAGGGAGAGGTGGTATTAGTGAATTTGATGAATCAAACAGGAAAAGGGGTTGAGTCGGTAGACTGGAGAATAAGAACAAAAATGAGAAAAGCAGTGGAAATGCTGTCTTGTTGTGTAACGGAGGGTGGGTTAGGAGAGATAAAACTGGTTCATCTTAATTCAATGTTTAAAGAAGTTGAGGGTGATGGGGTAATTGGGTGTTTTGGGGTGGACTTGCCTAGGTGGTACGATAATAAAAACTAATATTATAGGTTTACTTATGCTATAATTGTCGATGATTTACGAAGTGAGCCCAAGGGGCACATTAGGAGATGGGGAGTGGAGTTTGGGGCAAGGCGCTGATTTCGTTTTAAGATGGGGATTGATAGGTGTTTGGACGCGGCCGACTGTGGGGGGTTATCCACCCGGGGAAGGATCAATGACTTTTGTACACGGTTTGACTGATATGGTAGAAAACCAGACTCAGGGGGTAGGGGGCCCATTGCAACAAGAAGAGTGGTCGAAGCTGTGGGAAGGTATGGATAATTATGGGTTGGCTATGATGATGGAGGGAGTAGGAATAAACCAAGAGAGATGGGAAATGATTATGAGGTTAACAAATAAATTAGAAGATAAGGTCTCACGTATTGAAGGATTGGAATCAGCATTAATTAATAAGTTGATAGGAGAGAGCGGAAATAGACTAATACTGTTTTGGGATAATTCCACAAAAAATTTGAGAATGATTGTAAGTGAAATTGATAATCCTGATAGTGTACTGGTGGACTGTAAATTTGAGAGAAGTAAGTTAGTTGAATTTACAGTTGAAGGTAGAGATTCTAGATTAGAAAATGGTAAAAAACGAATTGGGATAGACAAAATAATGGCTTTGTTGCCCAGTATAATAAATAATCCAGAAACTACAGTAGATTTAGCGGGAAAAGATGGTTATTATGGTCAATCTACTTTAGGGTGAGGGTGTAGAAGTTTTAATATATTATAGGTTTATATATGGTATAATTGGTGATGAGTTTTGGAGATATTGAAAGTAAGATTAGAGGAAGTGACGGGCCGACTTTGTGGGGAAAGGGGGTACAACTATCCCCAAAATGTTTTGGATTTGGGGCGGCTGTGGACGATGGGAGCTTGCCATACCCTGTAGGGGAAGGGATTCGACTAAGAGACCCTACTTATTCTATAGCTAAATATGATAAAACCGGAGCAGCTTTAAAATGGAGCGGCACCAGTAATGAATTAAGAAATCAAATGATTGATGCGGGAATAGGGGAAAATGATTGGTATAGGATTTTACTAATGCGTAGCACATTAAAAAGTTTGACTATGGCTGGTTACAATGGTGTTTCCTTGATATTTGGTATGAATCCTGATGATCAATTTGTTGCGCAATGGGATAAGGTAGAGGATCAGTTTTTACTTAGAGTAAGAACAGGGGAAAACTGGTATGGTTTGAGTTTTGTGGTGAAAGATGCGCAATTGACTAGTTTCAAGGTCTTTAATTTGTGTGACATGTCGATAACAAAAGCCAGTGAAATAGCAACTAAGGTTATGGGAGTATTTAACGTACAAATGATGAAAATGGGACTTTTGTAAAAGTAGTAATACTGATTAAATTTTTACGGTGTACTTACTGGGTGCGTAGTATAATTAATTATGGGAAGGCATGATTATAAAAAAATTTTAGATAATGATAATGGATTTCAGATACCAAAAGGACCATGGGAACCGTTAGGAGGGTGGAAGAGAAAAGGAGTTGATACAAATGGTTTAGTAATTGTTCCGATTAAACCAGAATTACCTCAAGCCAGGCTGATCATAACGGAGGAAAACAAGGTTAAAACATGATCTAGTTTGTGATATTATTGGCATATGTGTAAGAATTGTCCTGAAGGTCAAAAATATGTTTATCATGTTAGGTTTGGGGGGGAGGTGATTGATGAAAATATCGTATATCAGGAAAGAGAGCAAGAGCAAGGTGTTTTTAGAATTAGGAACTTGGGAAATGGTGAAATAATATTTAAAGCAGTAAGTAGACTAAGGTGGAGAGATGGGGGAGCGGACGCGGATGATAGGGGAATGTCTGCTTGGAACTGGACTGATGAGTTGGTGAGGAAGAATCGCGCAGCCGGAAAAACGAAAGGTTTGCAAGGTCTTGATACTGGTTATGTACCTGAAAAGAGAATGGGAGGTGAGGAGATAACAGTGAAATCGGCGGAGGCGAAAATAATATCAGTGGGGACAAGAGAGGTAGCTAAGACTGTTGATACTAATTCAAGAAGCGAGTTTTGTTTGACACCAGAAGATTCAAGATTTGGAGTAATTGTAGCCGGATTACAAAGGTTAGGGGGTAAAGAGCATAGGAGCCAAGATGGTAGTATTCACACGGTGTTACATTGCCAACTAACCGAAGATGGAAGAGGAGAAATGATGATGGTAATTATTCAAGGAGGTGATGGTGATAATCCGAGAGTGAATGTTTTGGACAATGGTGGAAAAAATTTCAAAGTAGAGGGATTAAACCAGGTGAATGATGAGGTTGTTTTTAGACCATTGGGGAGTGATACATTTTCAGTGGGCGAGGTTAATAAAACTATGCGGAGATTAATAAGACTCTTTGGTTCGGAGATGGCAGAGTTTAGTGGTAGAAAAGACGATCAGAACTTTACAAAAGTGTGGGAACCGATAAAAGCGGAGGGAGCGGTCGATGCTAAAGGTCCGACCCGGCCACTGATAGTTACCGGAGGGGACAGTCTTGAGCAAAGGTTTGCGGTTGAAAAGGTAAGAATTAAAGCTGACAGAGGATTATTAGATAGAGTTAGGGATCAGCTTATCGAATCTAGACAAGACATAGACGGGGTAGTAACTATTGGCGGGATAAGCGTAAGTATTAGGGTAAGCCGGAGTGCCGATTGGGGAATTTTGGTGGTTACGATGGGTGGACGTTTGTTTAATGTGCATGCTGTCGGCTCGGAGCCGGCTGTATGGGAAAAATTTGAAGACGGAAGCAGTAGGAATAATCCTGATGTAGAGCAGCAGGTTATTGGAGCAATTAGGTCAGTGGTGGGTGAGACATTAAGCTAATGGGCATGATACAATAGGCGGTTAAAGATTTTTTTCCCGATTTATCCTGGGTAATATAAATTGCCCTCAAAGGGAAAATAAAAAGGATAAAACCTATGGCAGAAGCCACCAAAAAAAGAATTGTCAAAACGGTCAACCGCACCGGTAAAAAAATTACTAAAGCGGCGCTGGTTGTTAAAGAGAAAAAGACTGAAAAGATTACCAGCAAAGAACAGATTGCTAAACTAAATGAAGCCAGAGTTGCAGCTACCAAATTGGAAGCTCAGAAAGCGAAACCTGAGGAAGTAAAAATAACTAAAAAAGAAGAAAGAAAACTTGAGGACAAAAGATATAACCTGACAATTGGACTTAAAGACTTGCTTGGGGCCGGATGCCATTTGGGGCACAAAGTCAGCAAGACTCATCCAAGAGCCAGAGTGAATATTTACACCGCCAAAGACGGAATTGAAATAATTGACTTAACTAAAACCATGGGCGCTTTACAGAAGGCTTGTGACATGATTTATAACGCCAAAAGAAACGGTAAGCAAATATTGATGGTAGGTACTAAAAGGATGGCCCGTGAAGTGACCCGAAGAGTAGCGCTTGACGCCGGAGTTCCATATGTGACTGACCGGTGGCTGGGTGGTACTATTTCCAACTGGGAGCAAATTCGAAAAACCATTAAAAGATATCGGGATTTAAAAGACGGTTTGGATGGTAACAAATTCAGCGACAAAACCAAAAAAGAATTGTCAGTACTTCACAAAGAACTTGACAGACTCGAGCGAAATGTTGGAGGAATTGGCAATGTTGACAAATTGTTTGATTTAATTTTCTTGGTGGATGCCGGTTTTGAGAAAACTGCGGTTCGGGAAGCCAAACTGCGGAAAATAAAAACTGTAGCTATGGTGGACACTGACGGTAACCCGGAAATAGTTGACATGGCGATTCCAACTAACGACGATAATGTACACGCCGTGACATTAATTGTTGAGGAAATTGGCCGGGCAATTAAAGCGGCTGGGGTTAAATAATCAGTTTATGAATTTCGGCAACCGTTTTTTGGGTGCTCGAACTTCCCTTCGGGTATCGCTGCGCGCCCAAAAAATTAGTTTGCCTCAATTATATTAATATTTAATAAACAAATATGGACAACAAAAAAGTAATTGAATTAGTAAAGGTTATTCGGGAAGCGACTGGATTTGGAGTGATGGAAATTAAGACAGCGGTTGAGGAAGCCGGGGGCGACAGGGCCAAAACAATGGAAATACTAAAAAAGAAAGGTTACGAGAAAGCGGAGAAAAAGGCTGACCGGGAAACCCGGCAGGGGAGAGTAGCTACCTATACTCACACTACTGGAAAAATTGGGGTGATGGTAGAGTTGCTTTGCGAAACTGATTTTGTGGCTAAAAATGAAGAGTTTATGAATGTAGCCCGAGAAATAGCCCTTCAAGTGGCGGCTATGAATCCTAAAGACGCGACTGAATTATTGGCTCAGGATTATATTAAAGACCCAAGCCGGAAAATTGATGACTTAATCAAAGAACTGGTGTCTAAATTTGGGGAAAATATGAAACTGGGGCGGATTGAACGATTTGAGATTTAAAAAAGATTGAACTTGGCAACCGTTTTTTGGGTGCTCGAACTTGCCGGTTAAAGTGCTTCGCGTTTACCGGTATCGCTGCGCGCCCAAAAAATTAGTTTGCCTCGTTCGTTAAGATTTGTACTTTTACGACTGAGTCGGCGGGGTAAGTACGGGATTGAGAAGGCAGAGTAATACCTGTAATATTGTAAGTATGCTAAACACATCTGAGATAAAAGCGAAAATGGAGAGGTCAGTAGCCTTGTTTGTTGGCGATATTGGCTCGATTAGGACTGGAAGGGCGACGCCGGCGTTGATTGAAAATGTGATGGTGTCGGTATATGGCGGGCAGAAAATGAGACTGATGGAACTAGGGTCTATTGGGGTACCGGACGTGCGAATGCTGACTTTTACTCCGTGGGACCAGGGGGCTATCAGAGAAATTGCCAACGGTATAACGGCGGCTAATATTGGTATGTCACCCACAGTTGACGGAGAATTAATTCGAATGAGTCTGCCGGCATTAACCGGAGAACAAAGGGAAGATTTCGTGAAACTATTGGGGCGAAAATTGGAAGGAATTAGGGGAATTATTAGGGATATTCGTGCCGACGTTCGCCGAAAATTAATGGACGAAAAACAGGATAAAACTATTGGTGAGGATGAATTTAAACGAAACGAAATTGAGTTACAAAAGTTAACCGATGAGTATGTGGCGAAAGTGGAGGCAATTGCCGCTTTAAAAGAGAAAGAAATTAGAGGATAAAGTATAATATTCTCATGGATGTAGTAATTTTTTTAATCGCTTTGTCAATTTTGGTTATGGTTCACGAATTGGGGCATTTTTTGGCTGCCAAAAAGACCGGAGTGAGAGTGGAGGAATTTGGTTTGGGTTTACCACCCCGAATGTGGGGGAAGAAAATTGGTGATACCGTGTGGTCCTTAAACTGGTTGCCAATTGGGGGATTTTGTAAACTTTATGGGGAAGATACCCAGGAAACTAAACAAAAAGAAAAGCAATATTCGTTTGCCCACAAAAACCCGGCCCAAAAAGCGTTAATTGTGGTGGGAGGAGTATTAATGAATCTGGTATTGGCGGTTGTAATATTTAGTGCGGTTTATGCTATAACAGGAGTTCCTAAAGAAACAGAGGTGGTTAAGGTAATTGCCATAGTGGATAAGTCACCGGCCAAAGAGGCGGGATTAAAAGAGGGGGATGTGGTTAAATTTGTGGGAACTAAACTAATTAAAACATCTTCGGAATTAACAGCTGAGGTGGGTAAATATAAAGGAGGAGAAGTGGAGCTGGGGGTGATATCAAAGGGTACAAATGATGTTAAAACAGTCAGAGTTGAGGTTCGGGCCAACCCGCCGGAAGGGCAGGGAGCAATGGGGGTAGCGGTATCTAATATTGAAATGGTGAAATTACCGTGGTGGAGGTTTTATGAGGGAATTGGCGCCGGATTTAAAGAGGGTTACTACTGGGGAAAGGTGATAGCTGGTGGTGTATTTAAAATGGTGGCGGGATTGGCAATGGGCAAGGTTCCCTCGGATGTAGCTGGACCGATTGGAATGTTTCAGGCAACGACAAGTATCCGACAAAACCAAGGAATATTGGCAGTGATCCACTTTTTTGGAATTGTGTCAGTTAACTTGGCGGTAGTAAATATTTTGCCTTTTCCGGCACTAGACGGCGGTAGAATTTTGTTTGTGATTTACGAAGCCATAACCCGGAAAAGACCAAGCGAGAAGTTTGAAAATGCGGTAAATGGAGCGGGAATGGCGGTGTTGTTGGGACTAATACTTTTAATTACTTTGGTGGACGTAAAAAGACTGATAATCGGAAGTTAAGGCTGAGGCGTGAATTCCAGAAGGAGACTAGTGTTAGGCTCTAGATAGTATTCTTTTTGGAAGCGGAAACTGGTGACTTCAACCCTTGTTACTCGCGGTTCAATGCCGGAGCGGGGATAAGTATATGATTCGACTTTCCAAGTACCGGGTTGGACACCAGCCAGAGCCAGAGGAAAAGTTTCGACATGTTGGGAACGGGAATCATAATTGGATAAAAGCACTTGAATTCTTGAACCCTGGCGGGTAGCTAAGGCTGTAACCCAGGAACCTTGACCGGCTACGGTTAGCCTTTGACCAACGAGGCGGTTTAGGAACTGGATGGCGTTATAGCGGGGTTTGGTGCGAGGAGTTGGGGGATGGGTGATCATGCCCCAACCGGTGGAAACATTGGAGCGAGTTGTTGGCCCGTCAACAATTTCAAAAGGAAAGAGTCGGTGAACTCGGCCTATAAGACGAGTAACTAGGGAAATAAAATGGACTCCGGACTCTAAATTGTCATAGTCAGGATCAGGCTCGGAATTTGGGCCTACCTCGGTAATTAATCGCTCAATGTTAATGTATTGAGGATAATCAACTAGAATTGACTCAAGTTTTTCAATATCCTGTTCAAAGTCACTGAGGTCTTTGGAATAATGATGCCAAGAAATAAAATCGAGAGGCAGGCGTTGAGAACTTGCAGTGGCCAAAAGGGATCGAATCCAGTTGGGGTAAAAAGCAGTTATGGCCGGACCACCGATTTTAAAGCTTGAACCTTGGGCGCCATCTCTAACTGCCCGGGCAGTATGAGAATAGAGCAAACTGTAGGAAGGGGATTTGGAATAATGCCAGCCGCCAAAAAGGTCGGGTTCGTTCCAAACTTCGTAATATATGCCAGTTATGTTTTTTTGGTGGGAGTAGCGATCGGCGGTGGCTTTGACCATTTGATACCATTGGTTCCAATCTTGAGGCTCGCCGGCATTCTGATTGTTTTTGGCCATGGATGAGGGAGTGTAGGAAAGAGAGAGAAGGGGAGTGGCGCCAGTTAAGACGATACTTTGGACAACTTTATCGAGGCGGGAAAAATCAAAATTGTCGGGTCCTTGATAGACATTGTAATAGTCAAAAAGGTGATCGACACGGATTAGTTGGGGTTTAAGAGCGCGGACTAAAGGCCAGACGGGGCCGATCATGTCGGCGGGTTCTTCCCCACCTTGGGCTAAATTTTGCCAGAGTTGGGTCGGAAGGGAGCCGGTGTAAGAGTCGACTTCAATACTGATGTTGGCGGGAGTGCCGGCAGCGCTTTTACGGATATCAATAATTTTTTTAACCCCCAAGACAGTGAGGGGCAGGGCGGCTAGCAATAGCGCAGTTTTAACGAGCTGGCGGTTACGGGATGCGGACATATATAGATAGTAGCAAAAGTTATTACAAATTGACGTTGGGATATTTAGGTTATTGACGGGGTATGGGGGAAATGGTTTACTGAATCATCATAATTATGAAAGATTACTGTCGCAATTCAAAAAGTAAAGGTAATTGGTTTAATCAAGCGGGGTTGGCCCAAATACCATTAATGGTGGGATTGCTTTTGATGGCCATAGCGCTTCCGGCAGCAACCAAGTTAGTTCAACAGAATCAAAACACCCAAAACCGAGCGGCTACTTGTACGCCTGGAGCTAAAAGAACTTTTGGAGAGTGTTGCGGCTGCGGAAAGGCTAAGGAAGTGACAGCTACATGTAACTCGAGTGGTACCGGCGAAACTTTTACCTCAGGTAGTTGTAGCCATGATTCGGCGGGTTGTACCAACGGCTGTGCGGCTCCAACAAGCGGACCTCAACCGACAAGTAAACCCCAACCAACAGCGACACCACAGTGCCAATCATGGGAAGTGTGGCAGAATGGGTCTTGTAAGGTAAAAGCGGGTGGGGGATGTACCAGTAATGAAATGTGTGCGGATGGAAAGTTGTGTAGTGGGGGAGTATGTGGGGGCGGGACAGGACCAACCTGTACGGGTTGCTCACCTATAAATGACGATAACAAACGATGTAATGGTACAACTCAAGAACACTGTGGAAATGACGGCTGTTGGCACCATGATGACGCTAAAGATAATAATGCTTTATGTGCTCCTCCGACAAACACTCCGGTACCAACCAGACCGGCAGCTACCTCAACTCCAAAAGCGACACCAACTCCAGATTGTACTAGTGTGTGTATTGGTTTAGAAGGATTGGAATATACCGGTTGTATTAGCCAATGTATGAACGCCGGACCAACTCAGAATTGGAAATGTACACCTAATAAAATAACCTGCGCCAACGGTGTACTTAGTACATGTAAATTTGATGCTTCTGGTTGGACTACTACAAATTGTCCTTCCAATTCGTGTGCTAGCACAACTTCGTGTGCGACATGTACGGGAGTATGCTCAGCATCAGCCCCGTCTTTACCTGAAATTATTGAAGATAAAACAGCAACATGTGCTGTTGGTTTGAAGTGTTGGGTTACCCATTATCCACAACCATGTGGCACTAAACCAAATAACACTACTGAATGTGCCAATACGCACGACGGATTTAATCAGTGTCAGGATGGAAAATGGGTGTTTCACTCATGTGGTAGCGGATTAGTATGCCCGGCTTATGGTTCTGTGTGTGTAGCTCCAACCCCAACCCCGGTTCCGCCAACAGCAACACCAACCAATGCGATTTCACCAGGTTCTGGTTGTTTGCAAACTCAAACTTATCAAACAAAGTGCGTTAGTGGAAATTCTTATCAGTGTATGCAAATTGGAGCATTATTCCAATGGACATTGAAAACAAGTTGTGGAAATTTGGGATGTAATTCTTCAAATGGATTGTGTGTTACTCCAACACCAACAACTGCAGCTTGTCTTGGATCTGGAATTGGATGTGTAAACGGTGGTAGCGGGGCAACTGGATGTGGAAATTGTTGCCAACCGGCATCGATGATAGACAATCAGTATAGGTGCGGGGTAGTGGCTACAACACCAACAACTGCGGCTTGTTTGGGTTCCGGAATAGGGTGTGTAAATGGTGGAAGCGGAGCCACTAGTTGTGCAAATTGTTGCCAACCGGCATCGATGATAGACAATCAGTATAGGTGCGGGGTAGCAACGCCAACCGTTGATCCGAATTGTATGGCAGATGGAACGAGGTGTTATGGAACCGGAGGGTCACCTAACTGTAATAATTGTTGTAACGGGTCTTATAATACCCGGGTAGACGGAGAGACAGTTGAGCGAAGTTATTGCGGTTCAATGCCAGATGTACCAGTGGAAGGTAATTGTGCTTCTATGTGGTACGGATCTTATATAGCTTGCTCAAATCAACCAATTGGAGCTCAGGGACCATGTGCTCAAGGTAATTCCTGTCAAGTGTTTGAAATTGAAAACGGATACAACAAATGTATGTGTAAACCGGTTCTAGCAGAACCGACTCCCACTCCGACACAAGGGGTGGTGCCTACACCTACAGGCCAAGTGTGTCCGTGTACAGTTGGGACTGAAATGTCGTGTAGTATCGGAGTTGCCGGTCAGACTGGATATAAAGTTTGTCAAACTCTAGGTATAGCTTCAAAACCAAGTTGTGGAGATTGGAGTGAATGTGTGTCGAATAAGTACGCCTGTAACAAGCTGACAGGGAACTGTGAAGCGAATAACAGTAGCGGAACCTATACTGATAAAGCGTACTGTGATGGTCAATGTGATCAGGATGTGTCCAAAAAATACTATGAGTGCGATGATGCTACCTGGACTTGTAAAGAGACTGGAACCGGTCGGTACACTGATGTAAATCAATGTAGTAACAACTGTAAAAAGCCAGGAACTACCGTAACCCCGACAACGGGGATGCCAAGAGGGTGTAGTGATAGCAGCAGCCGGTGTATTTACGGAGATGGAACCGGAGCAGTGAGCTGTGGGAATGGATTTAAAAATACCGGAAGTTGTACTACTTACGCCAGTCAGGGATCATTTTTAGTAGACGGCATATGTTGCGCTCCGGATCAACCAACAGCGAAAGCATGTAGTGAAGGTACCTGTACTTTAAGCACTGTTTGTCCGGCTCGAAAGATGGAGAATACTCCAAGAGAGAGCTGTGCGACTTACGGGACCGGAATAGTATTACAGTCAGGGATTTGTTGTATAGATAACCCAAATTTGGTGACTCCAACCCCAACTAATACAATTGTTCCAACAAACCGACCTTCGACCGTACCTACCACAATACCAACTAGTATTCCAACCACAATTCCGACTCAAAACCCAACAAGTCCTCCGGGTGGCGGACCGACTAATCCTCCAGGAAACAACTGTAGTTACAGCTCCTTACAGAGCCGAGTTCAGGCAAACGATAGTGACCCATGGAAGACGAGTATGACAGTAGTTAATGGGGAAACAGTTAACATTGGTTGTATGTATAATACCAGTGGCCAATTAGCTAGTAGCGTCAAACTAATAGCTACATACTCTGATGGAACCAAAGAAGAATTTAATACTAATAAAAAGACAGACTGGGTTCCAATAAAAACAGGAGTGGTGACTATTAAATGCCAGTCAACTGCCAGCAACTGTAACAATTTAACCAGTGATGCGGCTAGCCTGACAGTGACGGCGGCGGCATGTTACGACTGCCCAAGCGTGTTTAGGTGCTACAAAAACGGAGAAAACTATAAATGGTTTGTTTTGGGATATGAGCAAACGGGATATGTACATGATTACACTGAAGATGGAGTTCAAAAAGTAGTACCGGACAGCGCTTGTACTACCAGACAAGTAGTAAAACCGACCTTTAAAGGTAAGGCGAAGGCTGATGCTGATTGTAACGGAGTTACCGACCAAGCCGATTATTCCATTTGGCGCAAAGAATACTTGGACAAGATTAAAACTGGGAGTCGGTGGGAATCTGACTTTGACTGTAATAACTTAGTAGACCAGGCCGATTATTCAAATTGGAGAAGGTTCTATTTAGATTTCAAATAATAAAATGAGAAAAAAAACGACAACCAACCCAACCTCTTATTTGGTATTGATTTTATTATCAATAGCCTTAGTAGCTGCGTTAGTTTTAGTAAACAGGAACCAGGACAACAGACGCAGTGCTGCCTTTGCCGGTACGGATATGTTACTGGTATCTTCAGCAACTACTAAAAGTGTTGGTGATAAGTTTTCGATACAAATATATGTAGATACTAAGGCCATGGGAGCGGAAGGGGAAAAGGCCAAGGTGGATTATGTTAAGACATATATGTGCTTTGGAAACAAAGTGACAATTGAGGCCAGTGAAACCGGAGATATTTCAGAGCAAGTACGGGTAGGGGACAAATTCAATATGATTATGGTATCTCAACTGGAAGAGGGTGCGGGAGCACAAGCGGGTAAAACATGTGCCAATATTGAGATAAAATCCGAGAAACCAAAAGCCCAATTGGGAGAGGGGACGGTGTTGGTGGGAGTGGTGGAGTTTACTGCCTTGGCCAGCGGTAATGAAAATATTGAAATTGTAAAGGATATGTCGAAAGTGACAGGGTTTAACCCAGTGGAAGGAAGTACTGATTTGTATTTGGAAATCGGGGTAGTAAACGGAGTGGAAATGACATTTAGTCAAGGAGTGACCAAATGGAGTAAGACAGAAGGATGTAACACAACTACTGGGAAATGGTTTTGTGAGCAAAGTGCCAACGGTGAATTTGCGACTGAGGCGGAATGTCAAAATACCCAAGGTTGTGAGTCTGAAGTTGGAGGATATGTCAGAACCGGATGTAATACTCAGGTCGGAGAATATACATGTAATTTGGTAGCCAGTGGAGCTGACTTTGCGACTGAGGCGGAGTGTGTAACAGCCGATGCTAACTGTGTGAAGATAAACAAGTGGGGTCACGGGACAACTGCGGCTTCATGTAACACAGCCACAGGTGCTTGGACTTGTATTCAGGTAGCTGACGGGACATTTAACACGAAGGAAGGTTGTGAGGCGGATGCGGGCTGTGAGGTGGCTGTAGCCAAATACAACCGAGAAACATGTAATACAGCTACTGGTAAATATATTTGTAGTCAAAGTAGCGGTGGCCAATATTTAAGCGTGGCTGAGTGTGAGGCCGGGGGAACATCATGCGTAGTTGAGACAACCGCCGCACCAATACTTAATTATCGGATTACTTACGCCGGTGTAAAAAACAATAATGAATGTGCGTCCAATTGGCCGGTGGTAATTACGGTTCGAAAGGGGGATTTGGTGAAAACTTATAACCATACTCCGACTCCGGACGGTTTGGTAGCCGGTAACCTACGGGTGTACAAAGGCTCGTTGGCTTTGACTGACTTTACCGGTTCAAGCGGTTTGTCGGTGTTTATTAAAGGACCAAGACATTTACAAGTTAAGTACGCCAAGGATAAACAGGACAGCTTTTATAATTTACCCGGGGGAGAAATTAGCTTAACTACTGTGGCAACAACCAGTCAGGTTTATGACTTTACCGCATACCCGGATATGGCTTGCGACGTAGTGGGTAAGAACTCATCGGGTCCGGACGGTGTTTGTAATGGACTTGATTATTCGGTGGTTAAGACGGCGGCTTTAGCCAGGAGTTCGGTACCAAAGGACAGTAATGCCCTGGTAACCGATATGGACGGGGATTGTCAAATGTCGTCGGCTGACTTAAGTTTGCTAGCTCAAACATTAAAAGAGAGGCAAGACCAACAATATTAAAAAGTAATGACAAATATGATTAGCAAAAAATATCTAAAAATAATTATTCCAATTATTGCGGTGTTGGTTTTGGTAGAAAGTGTAGTTTTGGTAAATAGTTTAGAGAGTCAGAAAACCCAAAGGCAAATAAGTTATAAACCTGAAATTATTGAGGTCGATAAAGACGTCCCAGAAGTGAGTAAAGTTGCCAATAATGAGGATGTAACCATAAAACTAGAGGCAGAAAAGGCTAGTGTAGTTGTAGACCAATTGAGTTTTGTGGATGTGATGATGAGTACGACTGTGAGCAAGAGTTTTGATGCGGTAAGCGTATATGTTGAAGTAGATACCCAGAAAGTGGCACTGGAGAGAGTTGAGATTAACAATTCGATGCCTAAGCCAATTGTGGCCAAAATCAGTAAAAAGGGAAACGTGGCTTTAGTTAATTATCTAATTTCTTCACCTAGCGGTTACCGACTTACAGCGGCGGGCAGTGTGGCACTGGCAAGAATTTATTTTACTCCACTAGAAAGTGGTAAAACTAGTTTTAAAATTATGGGTGAAGGCCAGTCTGAGGCAGAAACTATGTTAGTTGAAACTGGAACCAGTAAGGTGATACCTTTTAACAGTGGTGACTTAAGTGTTAGCATTTTGAAGTAATGAAAAAAGTATTAAATATTTTAGTTTTAATGGCGCTAATTGGCGCGGGCAGCGTAGGGGCTGTTGGGGCCGTGGCTAATTTTACTTTATCGCCAACTACTGGGAGCACGCCTGTGGGGGGCACTTTTAAGGTAACGGTGGGGGTAGACTCAGATTCAGTGCCTATTATTAGTGCTGATGTAGTAATTGATTTTAATGCGACTAAATTAGAAGCGGTGTCTGTAGAGCCAATATCTAACCCGGGTTTCGTGTATGACAGTAACAATTTTGTTCCATTAATTCATAACGATACCGGAAAAATAGAGATAACTTTACCTCCAAGTGACCCCAGTGCTTTGGCAGGGGTGGCGGCTAAAGGGGATTTATTTACGATTACTTTTAAAGGTAAGACCACCGGAACTGCGGCGGTAAATTTTAATTGCTTGGCGGACTCGGTTAAGGAATCGAACATCATTAGTAGTGAGGCAGTAGACATTGTAAGTTGCGCCGCTAATCAAAGCGGGTCGTATGAAATAACAGCCGGAAGCGGTGAGACGACAACAACTACAAGCTCGACGCCGACACCAACACCTAGTAGTGAATTACCAAGAACAGGAGGGGCAGAAAATACAGTCATACTAAGTGTTTTAGGACTGGCGGTGTTAACCTTGGGGAAATATATAATCGGACTTAAATAAAATGAGGGGAGCTTCTAAAATAAAGACTGTAATACTGGTGGTAATTATGGGAATGGTGGTGATTTTAGGAATTTTGGGTATGGATACTGTAAAAACTTATATGTCTGGGGCAACGGCTGATTTTCAACCAAGTGAGGTAACTAGTAATGTAACGGCCGATGGTAGAAGTGTGACGATAAGTTGGAAAACAACCAAAGAAAGCCGGGGATACGTGGAATATGGGACGACGCCAGCCAGTTTGTTATTAAGAAGTGAGATTGATGGAGCCAGCGGGTCACTATCTCATTCAGTGGTATTGACCCCGTTAAAAGTGAATATAAACTATTATTTTAGAATACGAGCGGGGGAGGATGAAGCCAAGAAAAGTGAGTGGGAAGTGTTTGATAACGCCGGAATTCCTTTTTCGTTTAACACAAAAGTTGGCAGTGGGATAGAAAGACCAATAGGAGGAGGGGAGAACCGAGAAGAAATATTACCGACAGCTCCAGTAGTTCAACCTATGCCAACAAACATGCTGACAGTTACCCCACCGGTAGTTAAGGCGGGTTGTGAAAGTGATGTTGATTATAATCATGATGGAGTTACTAACTCAATAGACATTATTACCTGCTTTAAAACTCGAGCGGGAACAGCATTACCAACAACAGTATCGGCAACAACGCCAGTGATTCCTCTTACAACGATAACAGTAACACCGGCGGGAACGGTTAAAGCCGAATGTAGCAATGGGACGGATTTTGATGGGAACGGAGTAGTTAACAGCCTGGATGTGATTAAGTGTT
Organism: Candidatus Shapirobacteria bacterium; assembly: GCA_041666965.1. Classification (GTDB taxonomy): domain Bacteria; phylum Patescibacteriota; class Microgenomatia; order UBA12405; family UBA12405; genus JBAYFX01. Next base: position 37,176 of record JBAYFX010000002.1, on the reverse strand, counting down.
TACAAGGGCGTTAATCACAGGTAAAATAGGAACAAATTAAGGAGGTGAATTTTTTGTCTATTATAGTAACAAAAAACAAAGGAGAATCTAAAGACGATATTATTGGGAAATTTAGGCGCATCAGCTTAGATGAGGATGTAGCCGATGAAATCCGCAAGCGAACGGCTTATGTAAGTAAGGCGGCCGCTCGGTATGCTCAGAAAAAAGTAATTATTTGGCGGGATAAGTGTCGCCGCCGATCCAAAAGGAGACGCAATGTTGTTAAGAGATAAACTTAAAACCGAAGCCGATAAGGCTTTAAAAAACCACGATCAAGAGATGGTGGATATTTTAAGGTACTTAATTTCATTGATTGACAAGCGGGCGCTACAACTTCCGGCGGATGAATTTAATGAGGTTGAAGAAACTAAGGTATTGCAAAAAGAATTAAAGAATAAGCAAGAAGCTAAAAAATTATTTGAAGACGCCGGAAGGATTGAGTTAGCGGCAGCAGAAGCCAAAGAGATTGCAGTGTTGGAGAGTTATTTACCAAAAGCTTTGGATCAAGATGAGCTTGAGGTTATGATAGACAGGGCTATGGCTGATGGAGACAGAGATTTTGGAGCGATTATGCGGAAAGTAATAGCTGAGAGTTTGGGACGAGCTAGTGGAGGACAGGTGTCGGAGCTGGTTAAGAAAAAACTAAGTGGAAACTAACGTAACAGTAATTTTAGGCGGTTCGTGGGTAAACAAGTTTGACCGGATAAATTGGCGAGGTGAAATTGAGCAAATGTGCCAAAAGAAAAAGTTTGAAAAATTGAGGGGAGAAGTTGGCTTATGGCTGGTAGGGGAGTATAAGGCAAAAAAACTAAATCAGGAATATCGACGAAGGAGTTATGTGCCGCAAGTGTTAACTTTTCCGACTAAAAATAGAGAGCCGGACATGGATGGGATTTTTAGAGTGGGGGATGTGGTGATATGTGGACCACTGTTAATAAAAGAAGCAAAGTGTAATAAAATTGACGTAAAATTGGTAGCTCGGGAATGGCTTGAGCATGGCTTTTCCAATTTGGAATTCTGATAACTTGTATTGGGGGTGTGGGTTTGGTTAAATGGGACGATGGCTGTTTATTATCTTCAATACCGACCCCAAACAATAAGTGAGCTGGATAACAGTAGTGGACGGGAAGTATTGGGCTCAATTTTCAAAAAAAAAGTTGTTGAGGGCTCGATTCCCAAAAGCTATTTATTTTGTGGACCGAAGGGGTCGGGAAAGACCAGTGCAGCTCGGATTTTTGCTAAGGCAGTTAATTGCCTAAAAGAAGGAACAGATGCTTGCGGAAAATGCGAAAATTGTTTGGAAATTGGTAGGGGTAAATCAATGGATATTATGGAAATGGATGCGGCATCTAACCGGGGAATTGATGAGGTAAGAATGTTGAAGGAAAAAGTGTTTTTGGCGCCAACAAAATTGAAAAATAAGGTAATAATAATCGATGAGGCCCAAATGATGACCAAGGAAGCTTTTGGAGCGCTACTAAAACTTTTGGAAGAACCACCAGCTAACACCTATTTTATAATGTGTACGACCGACCCCCAAAAGATCCCCGAAACCATAGTTTCAAGATTAGTAAAAGTGGAATTTAACGCTGGGAAAGAGGAAGATTTGAAAATGTCTTTGGACCGGGTGGTTAAAAGTGAGGAGTTGGAAATGTCTCAAACCGTAGCAGCGGGGCTGATTGCTAAAAGCGAGGGGAGTTTTAGAAATTTACACCGGTTACTTAATGAACTGGTAATAGAGGTTGGTAAAAAGATAGGGGATGAGGAATGGACCAAGTTTTCTTCAAGAATTTGGGGTACGTATGGAGCTGGTGAGTTATTGAGCGACTTGGAGACAAAAGAAGTTGAAGAAATACTGGCTAAAATTGAGGAAATGGCGCAAAAAGGAGTTGATTTTAGCGCGTTTTTGGAAAGGTTGGTGCTAACCTCCCAACAACAGTTGTTAGCAGGGGGGGGAGACAATGAAAAGAGAAATTATTGGGTTAGGTGGATTGACCAATTAATTGGAGCAAGTGGACAGATGAAATATTGTCCGTTATCACAATTGCCCCTGGAGTTAGCGGTAGTTAAATTTAAGGAAAAGCCTGGGAGCGTTCCAACTACAACTAAAGAAATAATTCCTCAACCCAAAAAGGAAGTAGTTTCTCAAAAGGATGAAAAAATAGTTAAAAAAGTGGCAGTGGGTAGTGTAAGTTTAGAGCAGATTGCGGAAAAATGGGCTGAAGTTTTGGCTAAAGTCAAGCCTTATAACCACTCAATTGAAGCATTTCTAAGAGCAACCAAACCAGTAGAACTGGAAGGAAATGAGCTGACGGTAGAAGTATTTTATCCGTTTCACAAAGAAAGGCTTGAGGAGACCCGAAACCGGAGAGTAATTGAAGAAGTGCTAAAACTGGTGTTGGGAAGCGAGCTGGTGTTTGTATGTAAATTGGGAAAACCGGGAGTAAAGCCGCCAATTGTGGTGCCAAAAGTGGAATCTGTGGAAGCAGGAAGCAAACCCGCTACGGAGCCGGAAAATAAAGATTTGTACCAAGCAGCCCGGGAAATTTTTGGCTAATACTGGTAAGATACTTAAAGTTAACAAGTAAATAAAATCCATGTTTGACAAAGCAAAAATGATTGCCCAGGCATTAAAACTTAAGAGAGCGATTGAGGGGGAGGTAGTGGTGGTAGAAGAAAATGGGGTGATGGTAGAAGTATCGGGAGACAACAAAATTCGTAAACTGACCATTAACGGTGGAGAGAATAAAATTGTAGTGGAAGTGATTAATAAAGCCATGAAAAAAGCCCAAGAAGTGGCTGCCCGGAAAATGAAAGAAATGGGCGGGCTTGATGGTTTAATGTAGCGTGGAACTACCTGATTCTTTATCCAAGTTAGTAGCGGCATTGGGGGCCTTGCCCTCGATTGGGCCAAAATCAGCTCAGAGGCTGGCCCTGTATATTGCCGAGTCGCCGGAAGTAGTAGCTTTTAAATTGTCCCAAACTTTGGTAGATGCCAAAAAGAATATTAAGCGATGCACGGTTTGTTTCAGCTTAACTGAGGATGATATTTGTTCGATTTGCTGTGATGTAAGCCGAAATAAAAAGATAGTGGCAGTGGTGGAAAAAATGACGGATGTAATTGCGATTGAAAACACCGGTAGTTATAAGGGGCTATATCACGTATTGGGTGGTTTGATTAACCCGCTTGAGCATATTGGACCGGATGAAATAAGAGTCAAAGAGTTGTTTGACCGGATAAAAGATGAAGAAGTGGAGGAGGTGATGTTGGCACTGAGTTTTACAATTGAAGGGGAGGCTACGGGATTATATTTGGGCAAAAAAATCAAAGAACAGAACCCGGGGGTAGAAATCAATCGGGTGGGAAGCGGAATGCCCATGGGGGCTGATTTGACTTATGCGGACGTAGCCACTTTAGCTCGGGCCATTGAGTCAAAACGGTCAGTTTAGGGTAGACTCTTTTATGAAACAAATTGCCAAACAATGGTGGCAGGGAATTAAAACCATTGGAACGGAAACGGTAGAGATTGCCAAGAAGGAAACTTTTAAAATGGCGGATGGGGTAATTACCGGGAAGGATTGGTTGGGGAATATTCAGGCAATGGACACTAATGATTATAATAAAGCAAAACAGGCCGATGAAGAGGCCAAAAATAGAGAAATTGAACAAATAAAACAACAGATTATGGGGAGGAATGTGGGGCAGGAAATTGAAGAGGTACGTAAAAACAAAACTCAAGAAGAGGAAGAGCAGGAAAGGTTTTTGGAACAGTTGCGCCAACAAAGGTTAGCCGAACTTGCTGAGCAACAAAGCCTATGGACCAACTTTGGAGAATCAAGTAATCCGGCCAAACGGAAAAAGAGTCGGGGCAGCGCTTTTAAAACCGGGAAGCAGGGGAAAGCCAGCCAGGCGGACATGTCGGAAACCGGCGAGTTTAAAGGGGGAAAGATAGATTAAACTGGTGATAAAATTGAGACATGTCAATAAAGGTGAATTTATACAATACGGCTATCAGACTGAAAGAGGAGTTTAAACCAATTACTGAAGGTAAGGTAGGAATTTATTCGTGCGGCCCGACAGTGTATTGGAGTCCTCATGTAGGAAACATGTATGCCTACTTATTTAATGACATATTAGTAAGGAGTTTGCGCTATTTAGGGTACGAAGTTAAGAGAGTAATGAATATAACGGATGTTGGGGAATTGGCCAGTAGCGGTGAGGATAAAATGGAGAAAGGAGCTATAAGAGAGGGGATAAGCGTGTGGGATGTGGCTAAAAAATATGAACAGGAGTTTTTTGAAAGCAGTGAGGCGTTGAATATTGAGAAACCTGAAGTGGTTTGCCGGGCGACAGAATATATTAAAGAACAAATAGATCTAATAAAAAGGATAGAAAGTAACGGTTTTACCTATGTAATCGATGATGGCGTATATTTTGATACCAGTAAGTTTGTTGATTATGCGAAGTTTGCCCGCTTAAAATTAGATGAGCAAATTGATACAGACCGTGATGACATTAGCCGACAAAAAAGAAATAAAAGTGATTTTGCATTATGGAAATTTAGCCCTAAAGACAGGAAAAGAGAAATGGAATGGGACAGCCCTTGGGGTAAGGGATTTCCTGGGTGGCACATAGAGTGCACAGCCATGTCTGTTAAAAATTTAGGCGAAGTTTTTGACATTCATACTGGGGGAATTGACCATATACCGATTCATCACAGCAACGAAATTGCTCAAGGTTTTGGAGCATTTGGCCACCAGACAGCTAATTACTGGATACATAATGGATTTTTAACCGGACCAGGAGGGAGAAAAATATCTAAGTCAGAAGGAGGGTTATATACTGTGGCTCAATTGATTGAGATGGGTTATGATCCGCTTTGGTATAGATACCAGTTTTTAACGTCCCATTACCGGAAAGGAATCGAATTTTCCCTAGATTCTTTAAAATCATCCCAAGTTGCTTTAAACAAACTTAGAGAAAAAATTAATCAGTGGCCGGATGGGGGAGTGGTCAATGAAACTTATAAGAGTCAGTTTATTGAGAAACTAGCAGATGATTTAGCGACACCTGAGGCCCTGGCTTTGGTTTGGAAATTGGTTAAGGATGAAACAGTTTCCCATGAGGACCGAAAAGCAACAATTCTGGACTTTGATAGAGTATTGGGATTAAAGTTGGATCAATATAATTATAGTATAAAAGAGGAAGTGCCTGAGGAAATAGAAACACTAATGGAAGCCAGAACCAAAGCCAGAAGTGAGAAAAATTGGGCGGAATCTGACCGGTTACGTGACGAAATCAAATCTAAAGGTTGGGAAGTGGAGGACACGCCCCAAGGCCCAAAAGCTAACAAGTTGACAGACTAAAAAAAAGCTATATAATTACCCTATAATAATTTAATTAAACACAAATGACTGAAGCGCCTCCACAAGTAAACCGTCCGAATATATGGGAAAGAATGAAAACCAGTGTTAGTAGCGGTTGGGAAAAATTTACGGGTGCTTTAGGTAGAGGTAGAGATAGGGTTCAGGACTTTGCGGTTGAGGCTAGAGCATTTGTTGGAGCCGGAGTTCAGGGAATTAGAGACAGGGCAGAAGCAGTTATTGGGGAAGTTAAGGGTGATTTTGATGGTGGAGTTAAACAAACATTGAGAAATTTAGGCGAAACAGTGAGTGTGGCAGGTAAAAGTTTGTGGGAAAGAGTCAAAACTATAGGTGAACGAGTAAAAGATAAGGTTGAAGGGGTAAAAACCCGTTGCCAGGAGTTAGGTGTTGGACCAGGTTTGGTTAGCAAATTCAGAGACGGGATTGACAGGGTAAGGCAATTACCGGCAGATATTTCGGTGTTGCGAGCTCAAAAGGAAGACGAGAAAATTGCTGCGATGGATAAAACAGCAGTTGCTCTAAATCCTGACAATGAGGAGGAGTATGAAGTATTACGTAGATTTTCAAGGGTATATCCACAGATGAATGAAAGATGTACACAACTACAGAATCGTGCCCAAAAACTTTATCAAAGAGTCGAAACTGCTCGAAAAGCCAAACATGATTTAGAAAATGAGAGAGCAGATGCCAGAAAAGTAAAAAAGTTAGCGGATGAAGCTTCTAAGGCAAAATACAAAGCCGCAACAACTTTGAGTGCAGCATAAGAGTGTTAATATAAATTATGAGAGTTGACGAGGCAAAAAAACTAATTGGGGATTTGTCGTTTGCTACGGAAGTAAATGAAAAAGCCAATGAAATACTTTTCGGGTTGGCTGATGATTATGTTTTAGATGATGAGAGAATCGACAAATTAACGGCGTTGATTGACTTGGAAATTGAGATGGCCCAGATTGAGGCTGACGCGTGTGAACAAACAAGCCAAGCAATGGGGGATTTTTTAAAAGAAGTTGATACAGCGTCAGAAAAAGCAGCGGTAGAGATTGATCAACTTACTGAAAACGTGATTAATCAAGGAAAACAGAAACTTCAACAAACTATTGGTGAAGAAACCGTTGTAAAATAGAAGGGGCTGTGTTAAGCTAAAATCCGATTTATGGATACAATAAAAAATTACGAATTAATAACCATTCTGAGCCCTAAAGCAGAAGCGACGGCTTCAGAGGAAGTTAAAAAACAACTCACAGCCTTCGGCTGGGAGATTACCGGTGAAGAAAATATGGGAACCAAGAAATTGGCATATCAGATTCGAAAGCTAGAGAAAGGGAATTATTGGGTATGGAACTTAGCCACTAAAAAACCAATTGACCACAAAGCCTTTAGCTTAACTTTAAATCGGAACAATAATATTATTCGTTATTTACTAATCAAGAAATAAGGAGAAACCATGCCCAGCAGATGCTTAAATAAAGTTAGCTTAATTGGAAATTTAACCAGAGACCCTGAACTTCGATATACTCCTGGGGGAATGGCTGTAACCAGCTTTGGATTGGCCACCAATCGGGTGTGGGTAACCAAACAAGGGGAAAGAAAAGAAGACGCTCAATTTCATAGAATTGTAGCTTGGAATAAACTAGCCGAACTTTGTTCTCAACTATTGGCTAAAGGTCGAAGGGTGTTTGTTGAAGGTAGAATTCAATACCGAGAAATTACTGACCAGGAAGGTAACCGCAAACAAATTACTGAAATAGTAATTGATGACATGATGGTGCTTGACAGCCGTCCAGGAATGAAAACTGAGGGGGCGCATCAGCAGCAGCAACAACAGCAAGAAGTAGCTGTTGGCGACGATATGGCCGCTCCAGAGATGGGTGAAATTACAATTCCAGACGATTTTGGCGATATTGGCGGGGAAGCACCAGCTCCAGCGGGTGAACAACCAGCTGACGACACTGCCAAAAAAGACGAAATACCTTTTTAAAATAAACATATGGCCGGAATTAAACCAAAAAGAAAAAGAATTATAAAAATTAACCAGGTTTGCCCGATGTGCGCTGAGAAAAAAGTATTGAATTGGCGCGAAGTAGGGACAATTTCTGCTTTTTTGACAGCCAGGGGTAGAATTATGGCCCGGAAGCAAAGCGGAGTTTGTGCCCGACACCAAAAGGGATTGGCTCGCTGTATTAAACAAGCACGGCATTTGGCACTACTATCATTCTCTGGGGTAGTAGCTGAAAAAGAGTAGTAAGGTTATAATGGGGAATGTCTATGGTTAGGGTTAAAGCCCGATGGGTAATTGAAATACCTCAACACTCTAAAATTAAAGTAAAAAAGAATGATGTGGTGGAGAGGGGTGACGTGGTGGCGGTAGGTGAAACAAATCAGAAAACAAAAGCAGATTGGTCGGGTTGGTTTGGTCAATTAACAAACGAGCAAAAAGAAACATTGAGGGGTGTGTTGGCAGGTCGGGAGATTAAGATTGGAGACAAAATTGACTTGGGAGAGGTAAAGATTTTTGGAGTTAAAAATTTAAGTGCCGAAATTGAAGGAAAAATAGAAACAATTGACGAATTTGGAAACTTAATTGTGGCTCAAACGAAGGGGGATAAACAATCTGAAATTATTTGTCCGGTTAAAGCCAAGGTTGACGTGGTAGGGAGTGAAAAAATTGAGCTTGTATTTACCGCGAATAAAATTGAAGGACAGGGGTTGACCTCGGGAAGGGTTTGGGGGGTAATGGACAAAGATTGTTGGCTAAATAAAATTACGGATTTGAGTAGCCGACTGACTGGGAAAGTGCTCGGGGTAGAAACACTAGATGACTTGTGGCTGATTAAGGCAGCAGTAGTTGGGGTTGCGGCTGTAGTAACTAAAGAGTGGGTAATGGAGGATGAAGAGAGTGTGGAACTGGAAATACCGGTACTTAAGCTTGGTAAGAAAGAATGGGCTTGGTTAAAAGATGAAACTGACAATAAAGAACAAACTATTTTAGTTAACAGTGAGCTCAATAGGGCATTGGTGGTAAAATCTTGAGAATGCTAAAAATTAAAAATATTGCTGTGGTATTAGCAATACTGGCTGTTGGGTATTTGTCTGGTTACCAGAGTGCCAAAACCCAAAACACGGTGACGGCGGAGAAAACCGGTAAACTGGATTTGAATATGATGTGGGTGGTTAAAGATAAATTGGAACAAATGTATTTGGACCCAAAAAAAATCGAGAATAAAAGCATGGTTTATGGGGCGATTTCAGGGTTGGTACAGTCTTTGGGTGATCCATATACCGTATATTTACCGCCGGCTGATAACGAAAGGTCAAATGAGGATTTGAACGGAGAATTTGGAGGAGTAGGCATAAGCTTAGGATTTAAAGACAGAAATTTGGCGGTGGTGGCACCAATGGCCAATAGCCCGGCAATGAGGGCGGGGCTGAAAGCAGGGGACTTAATTTTAAAAATAATAGATAAAGAAAACAAAGTTGACCGGGATACAGTGGGTATTGGACTGGAGGAAGCAGTTAATTTGATTAGGGGTAAGATTGGGACTGAGGTGACTCTAAAGATGTTTCGGGAGGGGGACGTGGAGCCATTTGAAGTAAAGCTAATTCGGGATAATATTGTGGTACCGAGCTTGGAGCTTAAGTGGGTGGGTGAGTCGGAAAACGTAGCTTGGATACAGTTGAATAAATTTAGCGAAAGGATTTTTGAAGAGTGGCCGACAATGGTAGAACAAATCAACGCTAAGAAAAATTTGGGTGGAATGGTGCTGGACTTGAGAAACAACCCGGGGGGGTATTTGGAGGCGAGTGTAGTAGTAGCGTCTGACTTGCTGGAGAAGGGTATAGTGGTAAAACAAGCGGATAACAAGGGAGAAAAGGTGTATGAGGTGGACAAAAGTGCCGGAAGGCTGACTAAACCTAAGCTAACCATTTTGGTAAATGGGGGATCGGCAAGTGCCTCAGAAATTTTGGCAGGAGCGCTGAAGTATTACAAAAGGGGAAAACTGGTGGGTGAGAAAACTTTTGGTAAAGGCACGGTTCAACAACCGCAAGATTTTTCGGATGGATCCGGCTTACATGTAACTGTGGCTAAATGGCTGTTGCCTGACGGGAAAAATATACATGGTGTGGGAGTGGACCCGGACGTGGTAGTAAAATACGAGAAACCCGATGTTCCAGATGTGAAAGTTCAGCCAGAATTAAGCTGGAAAGATGATAATCAACTAATAAGAGCAATTGAAGAGCTTGCCAAATAGATTATAATTAAGGATGGCCAATAATATGAAAAACTTCATTTTAGGGACTGTATTTGGGGTTGCGTTATTGGGATCGTTGATTGGAGGGGCAGTGGTGGATAGGTTGTGGGGAATTGGGGTAGTGGACCGGCTAGTACCCGAGAGAGTTACTGGGGGAAACAGCACTAATTTGGTGCCCGGTGGTAAACAGGAAGTGGTGGATCAGGAATCGGTGGTAACCAGAGTTGTGTCAAACGCCACACCAAGTGTGGTAACGGTATCAATTCGCAAGACAAGTGTGTTAAATGACCAGTTTCCCGGGTTTGATATTTTTGGCGATTTTTTTGGGTTTCAGGCTCCTAGGGGGCAGACCCAACTTCAGCCAGTTGAGCAGGATATTGGAAGTGGTTTTGTGATTAGTCAGGATGGGTTAATTGTAACTAATAAACATGTGGTGTCGGATGCGAGCGCTAAATACCGGGTGGTGATTGGTAAAGACCAGGTAGTAGACGTAGCCCAAATATATCGAGATCCGTCAAACGATTTGGCAATATTAAAAATTGAGAGAACCGGTTTGGTGCCGGTGACAATGGGGGATTCGGATAAACTGAAAGTCGGCCAGACAGTAATTGCCATTGGGACAGCACTAGGAGAGTTTCGTTCAACCGTGACAACCGGAGTGATATCCGGACTGGGAAGAGGAATTACAGCTGGCGGACCGACTGATGGGTCGGAAAGATTGGATAACGTAATTCAAACGGATGCGGCGATAAACCCGGGTAACTCGGGCGGACCTTTATTTAACTCAATGGGTGAAGTGGTGGGGGTAAACGTAGCCGTGTCAGCTCAAGGCCAAAACATTGGTTTTGCTTTACCGATTAACTTAGTCAAAGACTCGATTGATAACTTTAAAACCACCGGTGAGTTTGAACGGCCGTATGTGGGAGTAGCCTACAGAATGATTACCAAACAATCAGCACTATTAAATGACGTTCCGGCTGGTGCCTATGTTCAACAGGTAGTAGAAAATAGTCCGGCGGCTAAGGGGGGAATTGAGGCGGGGGATATAATTATGGAAATTGACGGCAAAAAATTAACTGATGAGGCGGATTCGAGTTTGGCCAATATCGTTAATAAAAAGAAAATAGGAGACGAAGTGACTGTCAAGTTTTGGCGCGAGGGAAAAGAAAGTAGTGTTAGGCTAAAACTGGAAAAAAGAACCGGTTAGGTTTGAGCGGTGGTTAGTTCTTCGAAATAGACGGTAAGCTCGAAAAGTAAATCACCCAGGTCTCCGTCGAGAGTTTTTTGGAGATTGAATTCTTTGTTGATGCGGTGGTCTTTGATTTGATTTCTGGCGTAATTGTAGGTACGGATTTTGTCGGCTCTGAGGGCTTGGCCAATACTTGATCGGGCAGAACCAATTTGGGAACTACGTTTTTCTTCTTCAATGGCCCAAAGTTTGGCCTTTAGTATATCGAGGGCGATTTCCCGGTTTTGTTGCTGAGAGCGTTCCTTGCGGACTGAAATGGTAATGCCAGATGGTTTATGAAGCAGGCGGACGGCCGTAGAAACTTTGTTGACGTTTTGACCTCCATTACCCCCAGCTCGTGATGCCGTCATTTCTACGTCTTCGGCGCGAAAGGAAGTGTCGTTACTAGTGATGAGAGGGAGGACGACGATGGCAGCAGTTGAAGTGTGAATGCGGCCATGTTTTTCGGTTACAGGAATACGTTGGACACGGTGAGTACCGGTTTCGTATTTGAGCTGGTTGTAAGCGTCGAGGCCGGTGATTTTGATGACATCATCGTCAAGTTGATTAACTTTCCAACCAACTTTGTTTGACCAACGGATGTACATGTTTTGTAAATCCTGGAGCCAAATATAGGACTCTTCACCACCGGGACCGGGACGAAATTCGAGAATGGCAATATTTGGGTCTACTGTAGGCATGGCGAGCTAAGCGTTAGCCGTGGCCTTTTTATCACTTTTAGCTTTGGCTTTGGTGGATTTGGACTGGTATCCTTGCCCTTTGGCTTGTTTTTCTTTGAAACGGTCAATTCTTCCCTTAACGTCGACAAACTTTTGTTGGCCGGTGAAGAAGGGGTGACAGTTTGAACAAACTTCGACTTCAATTTTGTCTAAGGTTGAACCAGTGACAAAAGAGTTACCACAGGTACAGGTGACCTGACAATCTTGATTGTATTTAGGATGAATGTTGGCTTTCATGGGCTATATTGTATCAAATATTTGAAGAAATATCTTCTACCTTTAGGCTAAACTGCTCACCTGTGACCATGTTTTTTAGGGTGACTAAGCCGGATTTAATTTCATCGGGGCCTAATACCACAACGTAGGGAATATTTTTGGCACTGGCATACTTAAATTGTTTGCCGATTTTGTCGGCTTGGGGGTAGAGGAGGGTAGGAATATTGAAGTTGCGCAGAGTTGAGGCTAGATTGAAGGAATCAAGGGCGGTATCAAGTGAAAAAGTGGTGACTAGGACGCGAGCGGGGTTGATAGTTAAGTCCGGAATCAAAGACAATTCGGAAAGGAGTTCTAAAATGGGCATGTCACCAATGGCAAAACCAACTCCGGGGACAGCAATGGACCCGCCCACCTGTTGAGTTAGATTGTCGTAACGGCCGCCACCAAAAAGGGAACGTTTGAGACCGGTTTTAGCCCAGGCTTCAAACACCAGACCGGTGTAATAGTCAAAACCACGAACAATTTTTAAATCAATTTCAAAATAATCCCTTAGTTCTGAGGGAACAGAATTTAAGGTTTGGGTGAGGGCAGGGGAGAAAGAAGCAGATGGGGTAGATATTGTTTCCAATAAAATTTCAATTTGAGTAGTATTTAAACCCAACTCTGTTAACCATTCAGAAAAGGCGGTTGGCTCCATTTTGTCGATTTTATCAATGGCTCGGATGACGTTTTTAGTAATCTGAGGACTAGTGCCTAACTTTGAGGCGAGGTGGGTTTCAAGAGCGTTACGGTCGTTTAACTTAATTTGGGCCATATCGGGAGTGATGCCAATACTTTTTAGGGCGAGGGCCGCGATAGTAATTATTTCGGCGTCAACTAAAGGGGATGAGGGGCCAAGAATGTCTATGTTCCACTGGCAAAATTCACGCCCCCGACCACGCTGGGGTTTTTCATAGCGCCAAAAGCGGCCATAGGACTGCCAACGAAGTGGGAAAACAAGCTGTTTTTCGCTTTGAGCTACCAGACGGGCTAAAGTCGGGGTGAGTTCCGGGCGCATGACTAAGGTGTCACCACTGCGATCTGTTACTAAAAAAGTCTGTTTTTCTAAAATTTCTTGACTACTTTTTTCTAGATAAAGATTTATGGACTCCAAAACAGGCCCCTCATATTCTTCGTAGCCAAATAGGCGGCCAACTTCGAGCCACTTTTCGGATAACCATAACTGGCGCCTCCAGGCCTCGGGATAAAAATCCCGTGTGCCCTTGACCGGTGTAATTAATTTAGTTTGATTCATAAGTTGAGTTTAACATTTAAGTTGAGATTAAAAATAATGATGAGATTATTTTTTCGAGCCTAATTAGTTGACTAATCTCAACATATTCATCAGGTTTGTGGGCGACTGATGGTGACCCCGCACCAATAGTGAAACATGGTGTTTGGTTAAAAGTTTGCCAGAGAAATTGAATATCAATGTAGCCAGTTTGATCAACGCGGTTATATTTTTTTGGCAACTTATTTTTGTTCGGTATATTATTTTTTTCAGTTAACCAGCTTCCTAAATCATGTCTGACTAAGGAAGTTTCTATTTTCACTCCCATCTTTTTAGCCCCAACATTCAGAAATTCTATTACCTTAGTTGCGTTAAGACTGGTTTGACTAGGACGGATGTCAATAACAAATTGGCATATATCGGGGATAATATTACCTTGTTTACCTAAAAGTAATACATCCTTTTTCCAGCCTTGATACTGGCCGCCACTAATATAGGCCAGGTTAGCTACTGTTGGTCCTAAAATAGGATTGGAAAAACTACCCAGCCAAGAATAAAGCTCATTTATCAGTTGAAAACTTTTATTGATGGCGTTGAGGCCACTTTTAGGCCGGGCAGCATGTCCTGATTGGCCCCGAACGGTACAACTAATTTCGATTAGCCCACGACAACCATTAGTAATACTTAGGTTATTACCGTCAAGAGAGATGATTTGTTTTGGTTTAATTTTGTCTACAAATTCGGCAATGAACTTTTTCATTCCCAGAAAGTCATACTCCTCATCGATATAAAATAAAAACATGGTGTTGGGTATCAACCCTGGTTTTATAGCCATTTCCATCATAAGAGCAATACCTGACTTCATGTCTGAAGCCCCTAGACCAAAGAGTTTGTTTTTTAAAATTACTGGCTTAATGGGGTTTTTTGTCCAATTGCTTGAAGGCTGGACAGTATCAATGTGGCCAACAATTAGAGTATCTATTGTTCCACTGTTTTGGGCAATAACATTAAAACGGTTACCGACAACTTTTTGCTTTACAACTTTGAGAAGTGGATATTTTGCTAAGTTGGTAAAAATATATTGGCCAATTTTTGCTTCATTATTTTTAGAATCCACCCAAGAGGGAATACTAAGAAGTTCAATAGTTCTCTTTATTAATGGAGTTTGATTGTTAGTAGTCATGGGTTAGTTCCTTTTTATAATATTATCTTTTAAGACAGCAAAAATAGCTTTATTGGGATTCTGCGGGTCGAAGGCAATTGGTGTCATACCCCGGGCGAAATAATTGCCATAGTATTGCGCAGGGGAAGTTTTGATTGTTCTCCCAATAATCACTTCAGCACCAAGTTCAAGTAATCTATCTATTCTTTTGTCGAACAGCTGACTTCCTAGGCCTTGACCACGTCGTTTTTCCGATATGGCAAAATCAAGGTAAAGACCTATACGTTTTTTCGGGTAAAGATAGGCAATTAAATCTTCTAAAGAGACGGGATTAGTAACTTGATTTGAAATATCGTCTGGGAGCAAGAGGTCAGTGTAAGGAAATCTTTTTTGAACGAGAGCGGGTCCGTTATTGGCTTTTGTGACAGTGTAAGCAGTGAAGCCGATTGGTCTATTTTCTGTGTCTGTCAGAACCATCATCTCACCATTGTAGCCAGACTGATCTGATGAGTTAATAAACTCCTGTAATGCTTGGGTGGCCGAATCGATAGTCCAAAAGGGACGTAATGGTTGACCCGTTCTGGTTAACGACCCCTGAGAGGCAAGTTGCCAAAGAATTAATTGCCAATCATCGTCAAACCCAATGAGGTTCTCCTCCATAATTTGCCTAGTATCTGGGTAAATATTACCATCGTTGTCCCGAGTGCCAAACTGATTTCCCTGAGCGTCAATTAATAATTCTTTCCATGCGCCTGCCCAGAGGTCCGTGGCATACAATATGGCCAGTTGATTCAGTAGTTTTGGATTTGGCTCTGTTTCAGAGATAGTCTCTGTGGGAATTGGTGGAGAGGTTAGATTAAGCTCCCTTACTACAGCAGTTGTCACTTGGTTTAAGAGGAGACAGTAAGTATTTGGCCGAGTGGTACAAGGCCTACCAATTTCGGTCTGACCGTTATTTCGCTCCCAGGCAGTAAGGGACATTTCTCCCAGGGATACACGTAGGTTGGCCTCAACAGCACAGATGAGTTTAGGCCAGTTATCTCGAAGCCGGCATTCGTATAGGCCGACGATAGAGTCAGTTGTAGGTTTAATAATTTCTTGTTTCATAATTAATTTTTTGTAAATAGTAGTAAATGGGGCATTAAAAAAGCCCCGTAGTTGCGGGGCTTTGGAGAAATAAAGGAAAAAGTTTTAGGTCACGTTACCGCCCCGCTGGTGAGTGACCGCGGTATGGCGATGGAGAACCAGTCCAGATAGTTGAGCGGGACTTGGTTGATATTCAGAACCGAAAGCAAAAAGCATGATTCGGGCGGTGTCACATTCAGTTTCACCACAAGTCATAGTACATTCTGCTTGCAGAGGAGGACATACTCCACAAAATGGAGTTTTTCCACCAAATTGGATCACTTCAGGTACGTCCTGGAGTTTTGGTCCACAGATACGGAAACGACATTCGTTGATCATGGTTAATTATATTATAGGTTATAGAATAATGCAACTATGGGTGGCATACCGGAATTGAACCGGCAACCTCAGCTTTCACAGAGCTGCGCTCTAACCAATTGAGCTAATGCCACCATGAGATTCTTCGTCCAAAAGCTTTCGGACTCAGAATGACAAAGTAATTATGACCACCCCGAAAGTTTTCGGGATTGGTATTTTAGGCTAAATTTGTCGTAATGCTCTAAATTTCGACCTAAAAAATACCAAAAAAAACCGCCCTGCGGCGGTCGATACGTTGACCACCGCCAAGTTACTGATGATGGGAGGCGATGACGTTTTTGGTCATGACGTATTTTATCAACAAATTATTGAGAGTCAAGTTTCTTCTTGCCAAAAATATCGGTAACGAATACCGGGTGCCAATCCGACAATAGGTGCGGAAGCGTTTATTGCGGCTCTGGTTAGTGTGCCAGCAACTTCTGAACCGGGCTCTGTTATTGTTCGAGTATATATTGTTACAGTATCTGGTTGAATAGTTCGTAAAACAAAAGGGGTATGTAATATTTCTAGGCCGGGGAAAAGTGTCCTTCTTTCAGCAAAAACCGGTTTTTCTGGGGAGAGTATGGCCGGACCGACAAGTAATCCTAAAACTTCTAGCCTTCTATAAACAGTCATGAACAGGCATTAAAATATAACAAATTAGTTTAGCATGGTCTAATTGGTGGGAGAGGGAGAAGGAGAGGGAGCGGGAGCGGCGGGGGTAGGAGTAGTTTTGAGTACTATTTTTAGGGCTTTCCAGCTGGTTTGGGACTTTTCGCTTTTGCTAGCTATGGCGATTATTTTTTGGCCTACCTCAAACTTAAGTGAGGTTTGAGCCTTGAGAGCGGAATCTAGATATTTGGTAGTAGTATCGGTAACAATTTGATATTGCTGATTTTTATCGTTTAGAGGAGTTAGAGACAAAAAGACACTGTTGGCAGATTGGGACATGTCGGTGATGGTGCCGTAAATGGTTTGGGGCAGGGGTGAAAGATCCTTTTCGTAATTAAAGGATATGAGGCGCTTGGCGGTAAGTTGCTGGGTGATGGGGTCGTAGACTCCGAGGGCTAAAACTTGGTCCCCAACTTTGAGAGTCGATAGATTACTTTTACTTTTTTTAGCATTGATAAAAACAATTTCCGGGTCCAGTAAGGTAGAAGTGGTTTCCCCATTGAAACTGATTTCCAGACTGGAGGGAACATTAAGTCGGCTAATTTGACCAATGATGGCCTTTTTAAAACTGGTAGGCTGGCCAATTTCGGAGAGTTTTTCTTTGACTTTTTCCTGGATAGCCTGTCTAATTTTTTGAATGTCTTCGATAGCTTCCCGAGGTGCGGAAGTAGGAGTGAGAGACGGGTCAGAAGTAGGAGTAGGTGGCGACTGGGCAAAAACTGTAGAAGGTAAGAGTAAGATTAGAAGAATTAGAACGTGGGTCATATTTAGATTTGGGCGGTTGAGTAAGTAAGTGAAAAATTAATTTGGGTGGTAACATCTTGGGGATCGATACAGGTAATTTCCAGAGGATTGAAGCCGGATTCAAGCTGAACATCGATTTCAAAAAGCCCATCGGGGGTTGAGGAGGAAATGACACTGCCTTGGGGGGTGACGATAATAATTTGACTGTTAGGGGGGGATAAACCTTTGAGAGTGGCGACACTTTTTGAGACAATTTGGCCGGATTTGAAGTTAGTGATTTCGATATTGGAGGTGGGCGGGGGAGTGGGAACAATGGAAGTGGGGGAGACTTGAGTGGTGGGGGAGGTAAGATTGGAGGCGGTTAGGGAGACAGTTAAGACAGGTGTAGGAAATGTGTCGGCGGCGACTTGATTGAAGTGGGGGAGTCGGTTTTGATTTTTAAGCGTGATAATGCCGCCAGTTAAACCGACACCCAAAAGTCCGCCGAGAATAATTGCCAGGGTAATTTCTTTAAACATCTGTAACAGTTATGATATCAGAGAAGACGAACAAAATGGGTTTGATGGTACAATACTGGTTATGGAAATTGGTGCTGACAAACAACTCTATATTCGAACAAAAAATGGTTTACTTTGGGTGGACGCTCCTAAAGAAAACCTGGATAAGAGTAATGATGTAAAAGTTGGGTTATACACTGAAGGGGAATATGGCAACGGAGATATTGAAAGTAAAACTATGATTATTCGGGGACCGGGAGAATTTGATGTATTCGGTTTTCACATTCAGGGTTGGAGGGTAGGAACTGAGAGCACTATATATATTATTGAGGCAGAAGAGGTTAAGGTAGCCATTGTTCCTGAACTGACTGACAAATGGGACAAAAAAAAGCAGGAAAGAATTGGAGAGGCCGATGTGTTATTGGTCTGGGGAGAAAAAATTGGAGCCAAAAAGAGCCGGGAATTGATTAAGAACACCGGATCTAACCATTTAATAGTATGGTCTAGGGGAAATGAAGCAGTGTTGACTGAATATAAAGATGAGTTTGATTTGGGAGCAGATACCGGAGTAGTGCGCTTGGTAAAAATTGAACAGCAAAGCCTATCAGAAAGTTTGGAAGTTCTGATATTAAATGACCACTGAGTATCGGACACCGCCAAATTCTAGTGAGGCAGAAGTTAGTGTGTTGGGATCGATTTTAATTGATAATGACGCCATAATTGAAGTATCAGAGTTTTTGAAGCCGACTCATTTTTATAACCATAATTATGGCCAAATATTTGAGGCCATGCTTAGCCTTTATGAGAAGAGAATTCCAATTGACTTAGTAACAGTTAGTCAGAAACTTAAAGAAGCAAAATTATTAAAAAAGGTAGGCGGGAGAGCGTTTTTAGTGGAGTTGGCCAATGAGGTACCAACAAGCGCTAATGTGGAAAGTTATGGGCGAATTATTCAATCATTGTCAGCCCGAAGGGAACTGGTGTCTGCCAGTGCCCGGATTACCGAGAAGGCACTGGACGAGACTTTGCCAACCGACCAACTTTTGGATTTTGCCGAGCAGGAAGTGTTTGTTTTGGCCCAAAAGCACATCAAAAATGTACCAGTGTCAATGAAAGAAGTGCTGACGGCCAGTTTTGATAGGCTGGATGAACTGCAAAAGCAAAAGGGAGGATTGAGGGGGGTACCAACAGGATTTAAAGGGCTAGACACTTTGCTTGCGGGAATGCAAAATAGCAACTTGATTGTGTTGGCGGCCCGGCCGGGTGTGGGGAAGACGGCTTTTTGTTTGAATATTGCCAGGTACGTGGCCGTTGAAGAAAAACTGCCCACCTGTGTGTTTTCACTGGAAATGAGTAAGGAGGAATTGGGAGATCGGTTGCTGGTGCGCCAGGGGTTGATTGACGCCTGGAAACTGAAAACGGGGCAATTGTCGGATGATGACTATAATTCTATTTCAGAATCAATGGGAATATTGGCCGAATCACCGCTATATATTGACGATACTCCGGGATTAACGGTGACTGAGTTGAGGGCAAAGGCGCGGCGGTTACAGGTGGACAAGGGAATTAAATTTATATTGGTGGACTATTTACAGCTAATGCATGGGCAGACGCGGGACAACCGGGTTCAGGAAGTGTCAGAGATTTCTCAGGGACTTAAAAACTTAGCCCGGGAACTGGGAATACCAATTGTAGCGGCAGCCCAACTTTCACGGGCAATGGAGGCTCGAGGGGGCAAGCCAAGACTGTCGGACTTAAGAGAATCGGGAAGTATAGAACAGGACGCGGATGTGGTCATGTTTTTACATCGCGAGGATGAAGAGGTGCGCGAAGTAGTGACCTGCTCGATTGAGAAACACCGAAATGGACCAACGGGGCAGTTTAATTTGTACTTTAACGGCAAACAAGTGAGCTTTTTTGATATAGAGAGTAAGAAGTAGTGATATAATCGGGAAAATGGCAGATGAAATTGGTTTAAAAACAGAAAAATGTGTAAGTTGGTGCCCGCTTGGGCTAGTAGCAAGAAAAAGGGTATTAGGTGGTAATGGAAAAGATATAGTTAGAGCATTTCCAAATAAAGGTTTAAAGGTTGAAGTTGTTGACTTATCAAGAAATGGGGTTTTGGGTTTGGCAACCGTAGATCCAGCGCCAGAGGACGCTTCGGTGTGTGAAATGTTAATTAGAAGTGTAAACGATGTAGCGGGAGGCTCTATAAGTTCAGGTGGACAAGCTGATTGTAAGGTTGTGAGGCAAAGAGTAATATTGAGCGCATATCCTTTAGCATAGGAAGCTAAACCTGATTGGTGAATCTACTTAAAAAGCGGGGTAGGGTGTGAGATGACGGAATTGAAAGTTATAGTTTGATATAATACAAACATGTCAAGACACGAAGGTGATTTTGGGAAGTATAATTGTTGGCCGTTTTGTCCGTTGGCGGACTATGTTTTAAACCCTGCTGTTAACAATAGGTCTGGGGTTGAAGTTAGACTGAAACGAGATTTGGGTAGCTTAGGGGTGAGTTTAGAAATTCGGGCATTTGGGTACGAAGAAGTATTGAAACTTTTATTGACAACAGTTCCTTCCGAAGCAGTAGCAAATTGTGAAATGCTAACCAATAGATTTGGTGCGGTTACTATAGATGGTTATGAGTCAGCTGGGGGGAGGGATAATTGCCCTTTTACTGGAGTGCCAATAACTACTACGGTCAGAAAATTGAAACTTCATAGTTGAGATTCTTCGTCGCCAGCTCCTCAGAATGACAAAGTCATGAGATAATAAGCTTGAAGCCGATGTGGCGGAATTGGTAGACGCGCACGACTCAAAATCGTGTGGCAGTAATGTCATCTGGGTTCGATTCCCAGCATCGGCACCATGGGAATATTTATTGGATGGTTGACGGGAATTCTACTAATTGTTGGATTTCAGTTTTTTTGGTGGCGCCGACTTAAGGCCGACTATGACGAAATGGCAGTAACAGGAATGGGTTGGCTGGTAGCTATTGTTTACGGATTGGGGGGAGTATTGGGAGTGTTGGGGGACAGAACAAACGTGGGTAATGTACTAGGCTGGTGGAGTCCTTATTTGTTTCAACCGGTGTGGGGACTAGTATTGGCCCAGATATTAATTGTATGGATGGCCTGGATACGGGATTGGAAAATATGGTCGATGGCCCAAGACGTAATGATTGGTTTGTACTCAATAACCGGGATAATTCAATTGGTTCAAGTAATATTTGGACAAGGGAAGTTTTATGACTTACTGATTACCTTGGTAAGTTTTGGGATTTATCGCTACCTGAGCCTGAATTATCGACGGTGGGCGTGGTACGCCAGCGGGAAAAAGGGATTTGTGTTTTTTGCCGTTAATGCCATATATTTTATGGCCATGGGGGTAAATTGGGTACTGGTGGGAGGGGGAGTGGGGGAGATGATAAAAATCGGTTTATTACCGACTATGTCGTTGATAATGAGCGTGGGATTGTTTATGCTAGGAAGGCAATGACAAAATTCTCAATACCCGCTAATTTGCTAAAACCAATACGGGAGTTTTTGGAAAATGAAGCGGTTAAACTTAAAAGAAAAGAGAAGGCAATGGTTAAGAATGATCCGTTTGGGGATGAGGACAGATTGAGGGAAAATTCAACCGAAGAAGATGTGGATGAACAGTTGGGACATTTTGACAATCAGGTAAAAAGTAAGTTTATAAACAGGCAATTAGTTCAGGTGCGTAAGGCATTAACCCGCTTAAAACTGGGTAAGTACGGAATTTGTGAAAAGTGTGGCAAGATGATTGATACGGAAAGATTGGCCGTCCGCCCTGAGGCAACAATTTGTATTAGTTGCGAAAAAGAAGACGAGATTTAGTTTTATGGCGCTTAACTGCGGGATTGCCTTTGGGTTACAAATTCCCTATTTGGTGGCAATTACTTCAATAATTTGGTTGTTGATAGTGATGGGTGCTTTGAAATATCGAAAAACGGGCTGGTGGTTGATGGTAGTGGGAGGTGCGGGTAACTTGTGGCAGAGGTGGCTTACGGGGTGTGTGGTTGATAATTTACGGATACCGATTATTGGCGGTTATAATAACTGGTGGGACTGGCTCGTAGTTGCCGGTGGATTGCTAATTATTGTGGACACATGGAAACAGAACCGAAAATAATTTATAAAAAAGATGATTGTGTGGTGGTGTATAAGCCCCAAGGTTGGCTGACGGTAGGTAGAGACACAGGAAAACTAAGCCTGGAAAATTGGCTACTGGAAAATGTGATTGAGAGCCGGGAGCTGTACCGAGCAGGAATAGTTCACAGACTTGATAGGGAAACATCGGGGGGGGTGCTGGTAGCATTAAGTGAGGCGGCAGCAGTTTGGTATAGTAGTCAATTTAAACAAAGAGCGGTGGAGAAATATTACTGGTGTTTCGTATCAGGAAAAAGTAGCGGGTGGGGAAAGATTGAGATGCCTATTGGAATGTGGCGGGGGAAAGGGGTAGTAAAAAGAAAAGTGAAAATTGATGGAAAGATGGCAATAACCGAGTTTTGGAGGGAGGCGATTGGACGCAAGGATGGACTGACTTACAGTTGGCTGAAGGTGAGAATATACACCGGTCGGACTCATCAAATTCGGGTTCATTTAAATTATTTAGGATGGCCGATTGTGGGAGATCGGTGGTATGGGAAAACCAAAGAGGCGAGGCTTATGTTACATGAGGGGTTTTTGGGAGTAAGCTCAAAGGATGGGGGCCGGGTGGCGGTGGAAATTCCAATCCCCCTAAACATGAGGGAGATTTTAAAACAATATGAAATCGAAACATAGGACGCTAATAATAATTTTGGGGATAATGGCCTTGGTTTTTGGGACTATGATAAAAAGTTTGGGCCAAGAAAAAGAGTGGTTGGTAGTGGTTTACGGCAACTGGGGAATGAGGGTAGTTAATTGGTCACCTAAGCGGAAAATGGTGGCCACGGCGATTGTGCCCAAACAGGTACCAATTTGGGTACCCGGAGGGTGGGGGTGGTATGAAACCGGAAATCTGGAAAAGGTTAAACAAATCGATGGCGGAACAAATTTAATGGACAAAGTAATATTTTACAATTTTGGCTTATTACCGGATAAAATTATAAGTAGCACAAGAGAGGTAGTGGTGGAAGAGGTGTGGAAAAAATGGTCCCCCGGAAGATGGCTGTGGTGGAAATGGGAAGGAAGCAGCTGGATTGTTAGGGAAGACGAGTTGGGGTTAGTGGAGACGGGAGAAATTTTTAACAATTGGGATAAGCAAGTGATTACCGGATATACTCCAATTGACCGGGGAGGGGTAGAGTGGCGGATTTATAACGGGACTGACCAAAAAGGTTTAGGATCTTTTGTGGCCCAAAGACTGGTGTGGGCGGGAATGTGGGTGAGTAATGTAGCCAACATTAGTAATAGAGAAATTAATTTGTGCCAAATAAAATATAACTTGGAAGAAACGGGCAATAATTATTTAAGACAAATTAATAAAGTTAACCAATTGTGGAACTGTGAGCTTAAGAAAGATATAAAAATTAAAGCCGGTGTAGAAATGGTTATTGGGAGAGGGATGGCCGATTTGTTAAAATACAGCAGCTATGTCAGGACATTCTAAATGGGCCAATATTAAAAATCGCAAGGGGGCGGTGGATAAAAAGCGAAGTGAAGTTTTTACCAAATTATCCCGGGCCATAATTGGGGCGATAAAACTTGGAGGTGGAGTGATTAACCCGGAATCTAACAGTTACCTGAAGGTGGCCCTGGACAAGGCTAGGGAAGCAAACGTTCCTAAAGACAATATTGAGCGGTTACTAGGTAATTACCAATCTAAACAAAAGAATTTAATGAGTTTGCTTTTGGAGGGTTACGGGCCGGGGGGAGTGCCAATGATGGTAAAAGTAGAAACAGACAATAAAAACCGAAGCTTAGGGGAAATTCGGTCGTTGTTTAAGACTTATGGGGGGTCGGTGGGGGATGAAGGGAGCGTAAAATTCCAGTTTGAGGAAGTAGGGGTTATTGACTATGAGGGTCAGCTGAGTGAAGAGGAAGAGTTACAATTGATGGAAAAAGGGATGAGTGACTGGACTGAGGAGACGATTGAATACGGGGTGGGGGAAAACGGAGAGGTAATTAAAAAGTATTTAGAAGAGCAAGGTAAGCGGGTGGTGAGTTTGGGCAAAAGATATAAGTTTTTGGGAGCAAGGTTCGAGTTGAGCCAGGAGGATACTCAACAGTTGGTGGATTTAATTGATGAACTGGAGGCGTTAGATGAAGTTGAATCAGTCAATGTTGGGAGCCCATAAATGAATAAACGGGCAAAATTTTTATTTTTAACCTTAATCCAGGCATTAGGCTTTCTGTTGTTTGTAGAATTGCCCTATGATTCCAGACTATATGGAGTATTTACAGGGTTAGCGTTGACGGTGTTTTCAACCTGGTACGGTCTGGGATTGATTTATTACTCAGATTGGAAAAGTCGCTTGGCGGCGATTATATTGCCGATTATGTGGTTTTTTGGACTGGCGATGTTTATTTCTGTTTTGGAATTGCCTTGGTGGTGGGATATTCCGATATTGCTGTTGTTTGGGGGAGTGAACTATACGATATATTTGATTGAAAACGTGTTTATGGTGGCGGTGGGTTATAAAACTGTGCCGTTGTACCGGGCGGCGTTTACGGTAAGCGTAGTTGTAACCTTATTTGCTTCGTTTTTAGTATATGACGTTATTTTTTCGTACCGGTTGGGGTTTTGGCAAAACATGCTGATATTTTTGGCGGTAACTCCTTTTATTTTTACTTACATTGTTTGGTCGGTGCTAATTGAATTACCGGATGATGGTAAAGACTTACCAATTATGTCTTATGTTTTGGCTTCGGTGTGGATGATGTCCCAAATGGCGATGGTACTGTCTTTTTGGCCAACGGGGGTATTTAAGAGTTCCTTGTATATGGTGTCGTTTCAATACATATTAATAAGCCTGATACAACTGACGATTCGGGAAAGATTGTTTAAAAAATCAATTATGAGTTTGGGGTGGATTTTGGTGGCCGTAATAATCTCTTTGATCGTGACTGTAAGTTGGTAGGAACCGAAGTAATATATTTTTTGAATTATTCCGTCAAGAGACGGATTTCGTATTATTTATAAATTTAAATAATAAATAAGTACTCAATTTTTAGGCAAGGGGACTAGGGTAGGGAAGTAGTATGACCTATAATATACAACGTCCTATAATTATATTTTCACATATCCTATAAATATTTCACATACGTGATATACAATGATATAGTTCTGTGGAAAACTCTAAAACTTACAAAATGTGAATTTGGAGAGAAGTGGGTAAGAAGAGAAGAGAGGGTACCCCAGTAATTGTTTTGTTAGATAAATATTAATCAGTTAATTTTAGTGTGAAGAAAGTGGAGAAAAGACTTGTTCCCTACTGTTCTTGGGGCTTAAAGTATAACGTCGCACAATGTATGTTTTGCGACATGAGGTACTTCTCCGAGGGGGGGAGGGAGGTTTCTGACTAATTAATAAATAATTAATAAAATATAAATTTCAAATAAATAATTGGAGTTGACTAGTATATTTGGCTCCTTTACCCCTATTGTAGGAGGTGCCTGCCAAAAACCGGTTTTGAGCCTGAGAGCCTCCACTTGACTACTCTTATGAAGGGGATTTTATAAATAGCGGTAAATAAGGCAAAATATGTATGACCTCACCAAAGGCCCTAGAACACAAGATAAGCTTCACAGTATATAATTAGCTATGGAAGTTGAGACTTTAAATGAACTGTCGGGATGGATAAATAAGTACTTGGACTATATGAGTATTGAAAAAGGATCGTCACGCCTCACCGTTAGAAACTATCGGCATTACCTAAATGACCTACAGTCATTTATGGCGACGAAAAATTATCCACTGACCATTAAGAGCTTAAATGAAAAAAATGTTAAAGAATGGCGGCTGTGGCTGACGACAAAAAAAGGCACCAAAGGTCAAGACATGATTTTGACGACGCAGGCTTATTATGTAATTGCTTTAAGGTCATTTTTAAAATGGCTGACCCGAAAGGGTGTGGAATGCCTAAAGCCGGAAGTAATTGATGTGCCCAAGTTTAGAGACCACTCGTTGAAGTTTTTAACTGGAGAGCAGGTAGAACGACTGTTAAACCAACCAATTTCATCGAGTACTAACGGCAAACGGGACAGGGCGATTTTGGAGTTGTTATTTTCGTCGGGCTTACGGGTGTCGGAACTCGTTGCCTTAAACCGGGACCAAGTTAACCTAAAAACCCGCGAATTTGGAGTGATTGGTAAGGGTGGACGAAGTCGGGTGGTATTTATGTCGGAAAGATCGGCCCAAAAAGTAGAGGAGTACCTAAGGAGCCGAATGGACAAGATGACTCCCCTCTTTGTTAGAAATATAAAACTAACCGAAATTATTGTGGACGAGAAAAAAGTTAGAATTGGGGCGCGTACCATTCAGAGGATTGTAAAAAAATATGTAGTGTTGGCCAAATTGCCGGTGGACGCCACACCACACACCCTCAGACATTCAATGGCCACTGATCTGTTAGTTAACGGGGCCGACCTGCGCTCGGTTCAGGAACTACTCGGGCACAAAAATATTGCTACCACCCAAATTTATACCCATGTGACTAACGCTCGGCTTAAAGAAGTTCACGACCGGTTCCATTTTAAGAAAAAAGAAGGATGACTCCCCTACCCTATTTAGCCGAAGGTTAACTAACTAACTTTTGTATGATTTGGCGAATTAATAGACCATCTTCTTGAATTCTTTGTTGAATTTCCTCTGGAGTCCGCTCACTTGACGGTTTGCCGGTAGAACCCTGAATACTACTTAGGGGCCAGCCGGGAATTCTAACCGATGAAGGAGGATAGAAGAATTTAACCTCAACATCCCGGGCTGTTTGGCCAAGGATTTGACCTCCTGTAGCTAAGCAATAGGCAATATGCCAACGACCTGTTCTTAAACTTGGAGGTGTGCGGCTAACTATTTCTTTCCAATACTGGAATAGTTGGTCATCGGTGACTTCATCTTCCCCATTAATACGGCGAACACGAACACCGGGTTGTAGTTCGATCGGTAGAAAATCAACTAACAGAGATTCATCTTCGGTAAGAACAGGATAGGGGGTAAGAGCAGAATAGAAGAGACCTTTAATTGCGGCGTTGGCTTCGGCGGTATCGCCTGATTCGGTTGGTTTTCCTTTAATTCCTAATTCAGTTAAACCTAATACGTTTATACCTAGGCTTTCTAGTGCCTGCCGATATTGAATTACTTTTCCGGGATTACGGGTAGCTAAAACAATGGTTTCGATGGGCATAGTTGGAGTAGTATACCAACACTCCCCTACCCTCTTGTGAATGATTTACAAAATTAGTAGCCGATACTATTTGTAATACAGGGAGAAAAACTGATAAGTTATAGGTGTGTAAAGGATAATGCGGATATTGGCCTAAGTTTGGTAATAACCATTTGAAAAGGATGTAAAATTTATCATTTTTCTGAAGGAGTAATTTATACCCTATTTATGGGGGTAATCTAAAAATCTAGCCTTGTTAGCACTCCCCTACCCAGACTGCCAAATCCGTGTTTATTTTACTAGTACTTTAGAAGAATATTATATAGGATATGTTAGCTTACTTGATTGGTTCCTCGACTTCTTTTTCAACTACAGTCATGGTAGAAACCTGGTCGGTGGCGTCCTTGAGCCTCATTAAAATTACCCCTTGGGTACTGCGGTTGAGGACCGGAATGTTGCTGAGAGGTAAATTAATGGTGACAGCTTTGCGGGAGATAAGAATTGCCTGAAGATGGTTTTCAGTAACGACTTTGGCTGTGGCCACATTGCCGGTTTTATCACTTAACTGGGATACTTTTACACCCATACCACCGCGTTTTTGAAGCGGATAGAGGAAAACATCGGAACGTTTACCAATGCCTTTTTCGGTGACAGTTAGAAGATGGTAAAAGTGAGGGTCTTTTTTGGAAGATGGAGTGCGGACTGAGGGTAAAACGTCTAAAGACACTAAATAATCGCCAATTTTTAGGGTAATACCCCGAACCCCTCGGGTATGGCGGCCCATGGGGCGAATATCGGACTCATGGAAACGGATACATTTACCTTGATGAGATACTATGAATACCTGATCGTCCCCGGTGGTGGTTTCGGCCCAAACCAGATGATCGCCTTCGTCAAGATTAATGGCAGTAAGCCCGTTTTGACGAATTTTTTCAAAGCGACTAAGAAGAGTTTTTTTAACGACGCCGTTTTTGGTAGCTAGTAGGATGTATTGATTACCAACAGTTTTGCCCGCAGGTAAGGACAAGATAGCCTGAATTTGTTCACTTTGGACAGTATTGACTAAATTGACGGCGGCAACTCCTCTGCTCTGACGGGTTGACTCGGGGACATCCCAGACCCGGGTGGTAAAAACTCGACCGCGGTTGGTGAAAAATAGCAATTTGTCGTGAGTAGTGACGGACATTATACAATCGACTTCATCTTCGGATTTGGTCGCCATGCCTACGACTCCTACACCGCCTCGGTGTTGACTGCGGTATGTGTCTTTGGTGACGCGTTTAATGTAACCGCTTTTAGTAAACAAAACGACGGTTGGCTCTTTGGGGATGAGGTCTTCTTCGCTGAAATCCTCGAGCTCCCGGGCGTAGATTTTGGTAAGACGTGGATCGTTAAATTTGTCCATTACTTCCTTGTTTTCTTCCCTAATGACATTGATCATTCTGTCTGGTTCCTTAATAATGGCGGTTAGGTCTTTGATGGTTTGGTTAACCTCGTTGTATTCGTTTTCAATTTTTTGGCGTTCAAGAGCGGCCAGGCGGCGAAGCTGCATTTCTAAAATGGCGTCGGCTTGAAGATCAGTAAAATTGAACTTTAACATTAAATTGGTTTTGGCGGTTTCGCTGGTTTCCGAGGCGCGAATGGTTTTGATGACTTCGTCGAGATTATCGAGGGCAATTTTTAAACCTTCCAAAATGTGGGCTCGTTGGTAGTTGATTTTGAGCTCGTAGATGGTGCGGCGGCGGACGATGGCTTCACGATGGCGCAGATATACCAAAAGAATTTGGCGGAGATTGAGAGTTTGGGGAACACCACCAACTAGTGCCAATAGATTGGCTGAATAACTGGTTTGGAGTGAGGTAAATTTGTAGAGCTTGTTTAAAATACTTTTGGGTTTACTAATTTTTTTAAGTTCGACAACGACTCGAATACCATGGCGGTCGGACTCGTCACGTAAATCAGATATGCCGCTGATTTTTTTGTCCCGGACCAGGTCGGCAATTTTTTTAACGAGCTCGGCTTTGTTGACTTGATATGGGAGTTGGGTAATGATGATGCGGATTTTGCCGGATTTGGTTTCTTCAATGGCGGCCTTACCCCTTAAGGTAAACTTGCCTTTGCCGGTGTTATACATTTCGACAATGCCTTTTTTTCCATAAATTTCGCCAGCTGTGGGGAAATCGGGACCGGTAATGACAGTTAGAAGATCGTCGATGGTGGCTTCGGTTTCAAAATTGAAACGGACGTAAGAAAGAGCCCGGATAGGTTCAAAAATCTTTTCCAGAGTAGTGAGGGAGGGTGGGAAATTGGGTGGACCTTGGTCAACTATTTCCAGCTTGGCTTTTTCTAACATTAGATTTAGTCCGGTACAGAGCTCAACTAAGTTGTGAGGCGGAATGCGGGTAGCCATACCAACGGCAATACCTTCGGCCCCGTTTAAAAGCAGATTGGGAACACGGGAGGGTAGAACGGTTGGTTCTTGAGTGGTACCGTCATAGTTGTCCATGGTGTCGACGGTGTCTTTATCAATGTCGGTGATGAGTTCGGGGGTCATTTTACTCATGCGGGCTTCGGTGTACCGCATAGCGGCCGGCGGATCGCCATCAATGGAGCCAAAGTTTCCCTGACCGGTAACTAACATGTAGCGCATGGAGAAACTTTGGGCCAGACGGACGAGCGTCATGTAAATGGCCATGTCACCATGAGGGTGGTAGGTTTTCATGACGTCTCCGACAATAGCGGCACACTTGACGTATTTGCCACCCGGAGTCAGATTTAGCTTGTGCATGGCATAAATGATGCGGCGGTGGACGGGCTTGAGGCCGTCACGAACGTCGGGCAGGGCTCGGGAGACGATGACGCTCATGGCGTAATCAAGGTAGGAGCGCTCCATTTCGGGAACGATGTCAGTTTCGATGACTCGCCCTAGCGGTAGTGGTATGTGAATTTTATCTTGGGGCATTGTTTTTTATTTCAACACTGAAAACCAAGAGTTCAAAAAAGTTGTAATAAGGTGAAAAATCATAAATTTAAATTGTTGGGGAAGCTATTGGTGGCTGACTTAATGATTGGATTGTTGCATCTGGCTGCCAACCTCCATTTATTGAGTGAGTTACAAATCGCCTGGTATCTTGCATAGCCTCAGAAATATTACTATTGTGTTGGGCTGATTCTAAATAAAAATTTGATAAAAGTTGTACCAAAGCATTGCCTGCCGCTTGTTTTTCAGTTGGATCAGATGTCCATTTTAAAGTTTTTCTTAGAAAAGATTCGCTTCTTCCGGCTATAACCGCTTTTAAAAGGTTGTCTGGGCCTATCAAATCCTGAAATTTATAAAGATTTTCGGTTACTCCTTCCTCTGGAGCGGGAGAATAAGGTGCTGGTTCTGAATTTTTTGTATTCATTTGTTTAAAAAATAAATAAATTCCTTAATTAGATGTCTAAATTAGCCAAATGGGCATGAGTAGTAATGAATTTGCGGCGGGGGGGAACTTCTTCAGACATAAGCATTCTGAAAGTTTCGTCGGCCGCTACAGCGTCACCAATAGTGATGCGTTTGAGCTGGCGGGTGGCCGGATTCATAGTGGTTTCCCAAAGTTGCTCGGGGTTCATTTCTCCCAAACCTTTATAACGTTGAATGTCTACTCTGGAACCCGGATCGAGCGTTTTAAGAATGGTGTCTCTCTCTTCTTCGGTGTAAGCATATTTGATGGTTTTGCCACTTTTAATGCGGAAAAGTGGGGGCATGGCAATAAAGACATGACCATTTTGGACAGCATAGGACAAATGGCGGAATATTAGGGTTAACCAGAGAGTGTTGATGTGGGAACCGTCAACGTCGGCATCGGCCATTAAGATAATCCGATGATAACGGAGCTTTTCGGGGTTGAGACTATCCCCTATGCCCATACCTAAAGCGATTATTAAATCTTTGAATTTTTCAGAACCGACAATTTTATCAAGGCGCATGTTTTCGGTGTTGAGGCCTTTACCCCACAGAGGCAGGATGGCTTGGTACTTACGGTCCCGGGCTTGCTTGGCGGAACCTCCGGCTGAGTCGCCTTCGACAATATATAGTTCGGAATCGGCATGGTTTTTGTTTTGACAATCGGCTAGTTTACCCGGAAGCCCAAGGGAGTCAAAAATACCCTTACGCATAATGGCGTCTTTGGCGGCTTTAGCGGCTTTGCGAATTTGGATAGCCAACACAGCTTTACCAACAATGGTTTTGGCAATATCGGGATGTTCTTCAAAAAATATTTCCAGTTCTTCGCGGGTGACTTTGAAAACTAAAGGCTGGACTTCGGAATTGCCCAATTTACCTTTAGTTTGACCTTCAAACTGTAAATTCTTGGAACTCATTTTAATGCTGATTATGGCAGTGAGGCCTTCTTTGGTATCTTCTGAGGTTATGGCGTCGTCTTTGGCTTTGATAAGTTCTTTTTTAGTGGCGTAGTCACGGATAACTTTAGTGAGGGCGTTTTTGAAGCCGGTTAAATGAGTACCGCCTTCGCGGGTATTGACGATGTTGACATAGGAGGGAGTGTTTTCCTGGAAAGAATCGTTGTATTGGATGGCTACTTCTACATCAACTCCGTCTTCCTGGCGGTGAAGATAGATGGGGGCATGGACAGGAAGTTTATTTTTGTTGATTTCGCGTAGGAGTGACAAAATGCCGCCTTCGTAGTAAAAGTGACGGACGATGGCATGGCGCAGATCATAGAAATGAAAATAGATTTTGGAGGTTAAATAAGCCCGGTCCTTGAGATTGCTGATGATGGTTTTGGCGTCAAATAGCGTGGTTTCTTTGAAGATTTCCGGGTCGGGTATAAAGGTAGTGGTGGTACCGGTAATGTTTTTGGGAAGAATTTTTTGAAGATGAATGTTGGCTGATTCTTTGACGATGCTTAGGGGTTTGGTGACTTTTCCAGCAGAAAACTCAACGGAATGGATTTTGCCACCGCGCCTGATTTCAATTAAGAATTTAGTGGAGAGAGCATTAACACAAGCGGCGCCGACGCCGTGAAGACCGCCGGATACCTGGTAGGCTTTACCTTCGAACTTGCCTCCAGAGTGGAGGGTGGTCATGATAACTTCGACGGCGGGTTTGTTGTACTTGGGCATGTTGTCGATGGGGATTCCCCGACCGTCATCGGCCACAGTCATGGAACCATCGGCGTTAATTAAGACCCAGATATTTTTAGCAAAACCAGCCAGAGCTTCATCGTTACTATTGTCGACTAATTCGGAGACACAGTGATGAAGACCACGGGTGTCGGTAGAGCCGATGTACATGGCCGGACGTTTTCTGACGGGCTCTAGGCCCTCTAGGACGACGATTTGTTCACTGGTATAGGTAGAGTCTGCTGACATATTATATTAATTCGTAGCGCAGATCATTGTAACAGAACTAAACTGCCCCATCAATAACAATAGATGATTAGATGAGCATTATGTTACAAAAATACACTAATAGAACACGAGTGATATACTTTGGTATGCCAAAAGAAGCCAGGCAAACCCAATTTGATGAGACGATAGTTAAAGTTGTGGGTGTGTCAGAGGGTTGTCTTCCTTGTGGTAGATTAAAACCGGTTCTAGAAGATGTGATTAGCTTTACCGTAGGACCCCGAGTAATTAATGAACAAGTTTGTATTAGATTTTGTGGTTTAGAAGCAGCCGTTGCTGGATCGAAGACGTTTGAAACTAGGTCTTGGATTGGTTCAGATTCTAGAGAACAGTTTAGCCATTTCACTGGATCTTTTGCTTTTACGGAAAGTTGTCCTGAGGGATGTAGGGGAGAAAAAAAATCGGATGGTAGCTGGATTTTGTGTAGAAGTCCTATGTCACATCGACAATTTGTCGTTCGAGTTTAAGTTAGTTTATTAAGATACCCCTAGATTTAGACTCAAGGATTTTGTTACATAATATACTCAAAATGACTGTTAGTGATATACTAAGGCATGCAAGAAATACCAGGACAAATTGTAATTGGTGAGGTTCCGGTTAATGTTTCAGGAGTGCCAGAGGGTTGTGTGGATTGCCCAAAAACGAGAGCTGTTGTTGATAAAGAAGTAGGAAAGTGGAAGGACGATTTAACTGGGGGTCAGGGAGTTAGTGTTAGCTTTATTGACGATTGGCATCGGATTGAGAGGGGTAGACGTTTTCTAGTTACAAGCGGAGCAGTGGAGGGACAATCTGAAAGTCCTGTTGTTCGCATATATGCAAATTATCGTATGGATGAGGCTTGTCCGGAAGGGTGTGGAGGGAGTAAAATGCCAACCGAAAAACATTGGGTGGACTATGTTTGGCTGATGGGTGGTTTAAATCGGATAGTTAGGGCAGGTCAGTAAAATTTAAGTTAAGATTTATGTTCCAAAATTTTGTAGCCAACGAGGGCTCCAGCAACGAGAACATTTAGAGAGCATTTTAGATGAGTATTTTGTTACATAATATACACAAATGAATGGCAGTGATATACTAAGGTATGCCAATTGAAGCCAGACAAATAGATGTTGGTGGGACGACAGTTAATGTGGTAGGTGCCCCTCAGGGTTGTGCTCATTGTCCGAGAATTAGACCGGTTTTAGAACATGGTGTAGGCATAACTAGGGATTCATTAATTAATGGAAAGGAAACATATATTCGGTTTGTCGGTTTGTCCCAAGTTGTAAATGGTTACCAAAGAGTGTTTGAAACCAAACTTTGGACGGCAACAGAATCAAGGGAACCACTTTCCTATTCTTTTGGCCTTTATTGCTTTGGGGAAAGGTGTCCTGAGGGGTGTGGAGGTGAGCAGCAACCGGAAGGAGAGTGGGTGTTTGGGAAGAGAAAAGACGGAAGAACTCTGTTAGTATCTAAAAAATAACGTACTTAAGTAAGATGATTAAGGTTGAGATTCTAATATTTTGTAGCCAACGAGGGCACCGGCAACGAGAACATTTAGCGACTGATTAAAACCCCATTGGGGAATTTCCACCAAGTGATGGCATAACTTACGAGTATCAGTACTTATACCCAAACTCTCTGAGCCTAAAACTAGCGCCGCGGGAAACATATACTTAGTATTTAAATAGGAGGTAGCTTTAGGGTCCAGTTCAACGGCGTAGGAGGTGTACCCTGCGGAGTGTAAAGAACTTAGGCATGATTTAATGTCGGTGTATTGCTCCCAATCGACCAGTTTCCAGGTGCCGACCGATGAGCGGTGAATTTTTAAATTTGGTGGTGTAACGGCACAGGGAGGCAAGTAAATTTTGGTAACGGCCAGGGCATCGGCTAAGCGAAAAAAGGACCCAATGTTGTAGGTATCAACGATGTTTTCCAAAACCAGAACCAGAGGATTGCGTTTTAGTTTGGGCGAGAGCAACTTGGCTTCGGTAGGGTTTAGAGAACGGAGTTGGTGAGAATTTAGTTTAGGGTTCACAGGCGGCGGGAGGATTGATAAATGAATTACAGATTATAGACCTAAGAGCAACAGGGTTAGCTAGATCTTGGGTTAATTCAACGGGAGAGCCATTGATAAGCAATGAGGGTAGGGAGAGATGAGGGTTTTTATTAATAAAGTCGAGTTGATTTTTGAGTAAACTTTGGCTTTGATTGTTGAAACAAGTGACGACAAGATTGGGATTTTCAGACAACTCGGTTAATTTTTGAGGCCAACAAGTATCGAAATCTGAGGGGTCACAGGAATTGACGGTGGACAAATAAAATTGCCACCATGTTTGGGAAGACAATAGAGTTTTGGCACAGAGAAAACGGAGGTTTTGGGAGGCGACAGTGCGCGAACGGCTGGTGTAATAAGTGTTGTTGGATGAAGGGAAGGTTAAGTAATTACGGGGGTCAAGACAGGAGGTAAATTTTTGCTGAAGACCGGTGCGACAGGAGTCGACTGAGTTATAGCCATAATAGGAGTAAATTTTGGGACAAAGAGAGGGATCGAGTTGAGTTGAGAGACAATAAGAAGTAAGGTCGTTAGTTTTTTGGAAATAAAACTGGGGAGTAAAAGTTACGTATTGGTGAAGACCAAAAAGTGCGCGGTATAGGGCGGTTTCCCAAACCCGGCAATTGGAGCAACCGGAGGTGGTGTAGAGAACAATTAATGGTTTGGTAGTACGAGGGACTGAAGAGTTAATTGTGATCGGGGGCGATTGAGATTTGAGGGGCCGACGATTACCAGCGTAGGCGCCAATTAACAAGGTAAGGGTAAGTGCGAGGGCGAGAATGAACTTGTGGACCATTAACTATTATCAAGGGATATGGCACCAACGGGACAGGAAGCGATGGCTGACTTTAACGTTTCTGTAATCACCTCAGGTTGTTTTTTGACGATGGCTTTATAGCTGACTGCGTCCAACTCGAAGGTTTCCGGATCCACTAAGGGGCAAGTGTTACAACCAATACAGGTGTCTTGGTTAACGACGACTTTGGGGGGTTTAGGCGTTTTTTGGTTCATGGCTGATTATACAATACAAAAGATTTTAAACCCTATCCCCTACCCTACCCGTCCGGAGGTGAAAATGAAAAAGTTGGAAAGATTACTCAGCAAACCTTACAATGATATCTGGAGGAAACTCTGAAGGGTTATTTGGAAACATACTTGGGTTAGCCAAAAACATATCAATTAAACCTCCAAACTGTTCCGTTAGGGAAAATCTACAAACAGGATGGGCTTCTACAAGAGCACAAACCAAGGCTGCAGCTGGGCAAACATTACCATGATCCATTAGTTCGATAACTGCAGAGTTTTGAACGTAAATTCCCGGTGGCCACAACCATTGAGCTATTTCAGAGGCCGGGATTTCACCTCTAGCATATTTTGCTAACTCTAATAATCCAGAATCCTCATCCCAATATCCTGTTGACGACATAGACCAAGGATATAGAGTTAATTCTTTTATTTCTGGCCGATTCATGGGATATATGTTACAAAATAAACTACTAAAAGTCAAAATATCGATTGTTTGTTTGATACTACCCTATTGGCCGGAGGGATAATTAAAAAGTTGGAAAGGTTGTTTAGTATTTTTGCTCAATAACCACGATTTCATCGTTGGTGATGGTTTTTAATTCAGTATTACTTTTAGCGCGGTACTCGGCGACTTCTGCTGCCTGGCTGGATTCGTAATGAGGCCAAACTTCAAAATCAAGTATTCCAAGGCTGGTTAGGTCAGTAATCCCAAGTTCATTGGCGTCCCCTACCCCAGTTTTAGCAGTATTAATTGAGGGAGACAGAACTATGGCCCCGGCGCTGAATCCGGACAAAACAACTCTATCTTTTTTCCAAAAATCTTTTATTGCTTTTCCTAACCCTGAAAGACGCAAATGATGTAGAAGTTTGAAGGTGTTGCCGCCGGTAATTACCAAAATATTTGAACTTAACAATTTTTGACTTTCTTTTTCGGCTTTTTCCTCTCTTTGGGAATTATCAATATAAACAAAGCTTGCTCCATTATTTTTGGCAAAATCTTGCCATATGGGAGAGTATTTTTCATTGGCTTCCCGGTCAGTTCCGTCTGAAGGCATGTAGGCAAATATTCTTTCACTTAAAAAGCCAGGAAACAAGGCGCTTTTGAGTTTCTTGAATACTGAGAGTGAGGGTTGAGAAAAGAGCACAATTCGCTGAGACATGATCAATTTTATAGTAAATGAGGTCTTATATTTCGTTGTTATACTAGATTAATGGCGGGAAAAGATATGGATGCAAAGACTCCTGAAGTTTTTAGGCCTCATCGGGTAATTAGAGTATCACCAGATTTTGGGATTTATAAGCCGGGAGATACAAGATTTTTTATGGCTACACAGACTCCATTTGATGAGGCGGAAATGTTAGAAGTATTTCAAAAAAACGGATATGTGGTGGCTCGGGGCGGGAGTTTTGATAGAAATAATCCCTTGGAATTAGGTATTGATTTACAAAAATTTAGAAATAGAGATATTGCTGACAGTTTGGGTTTGGAGATGCCAAGATCGACACCCTTGATGGAAGTTATGACTATAGACACTCCAGTGGTGGCTAAAGCATTATATGCGGACAGAGGCGAGCATAAGTATTTAATGGAAAGTCAGGAGCAAAAAGCCAGATTTGTTGCCTGGTTGGTGGGGGGGAGTAATTTTTTAATTCAAGAACCTAACTTGGAGAAAGCCCGGGGAAAATTAAT
>JBAYFX010000001.1:0-79122 GCA_041666965.1 Candidatus Shapirobacteria bacterium | reverse complement strand
ACTGAAGAAGATTTAAAGAATCTTTTTTCCCAACACGGCACCGTGGTAGCCGTAACTATTATTATTGATAAATACACCAGAAAAAGCAAAGGATTCGGATTTGTAGAAATGGAAACCGAAGAACAAGCGACTGCTGCCATGCAAAACCTTGATGGCGCTGACTTAAACGGCCGTAACATTGCCGTTAAAGAAGCCCTGCCAATGACTGAGAAAAGGCCTTTTGCTCCTAACGAAGCCTAAACTTTTTAATTGGAATCAATTACACCCCGCAGTTGCGGGGTGTTTTAGTATTTAAGGTTATAATAAGAAATGATGCCAAAGTGGCCGGAAGCGGTCGACAAAATATTTAAGAAAGTAAGTGAGGCGGGGTTTGAAATATACCTCGTTGGCGGGGCAGTCCGGGACACCATTATGGGACGAGAGGTTAAGGACTGGGATATGACCACCAGCGCCACTCCAGAGGAGCTGCAAAAAATTTTTTCCAAGTCCTGTTTTTACAACAATGATTTTGGCACGGTGAGTGTGGTTCTGGGAGAGGAAGTGGTAGAAGTAACAACTTACCGAAGTGAAGGTGAGTATGAGGATTTTCGTCACCCGGGAAAAGTGGCTTGGGGTAAGTCACTTGAAGAAGATGTAACTCGGAGAGATTTTACGATAAACGCCTTGGCCATGGACCAGAAAGGTAACATAAAAGACTGCGTAGGCGGAATTATAGATATTGAAAATAAGTTGATCCGGGCGGTAGGAGAGCCAGAGGGCAGGTTTGAGGAAGATGGATTGAGAATGATGAGAGCAATTCGAATAAGCTGCCAAATTGGATTTTTAATAGAGAGCGCTACTTTTGAGGCAATTAGTAAGAAGGCCAAGATAATCGAAAACATATCCGGTGAGCGGATTCGGGACGAACTTTTTAAGATTTTAGCAACCCCAGTAGCTGATGACGGGTTTCGGTTGTTAAAAAACAGCGGAATACTGGAGGTGATTATGCCTGAGGTACTGGCGGGAGTGAACATGGGGCAAAAAGGCCACCATATTTACGACGTGTGGACACATATGCTTATGGCGCTTAAAAACTGTTTGAGCTCTAACCCGATTACCCGACTGGCAACACTACTTCATGATGTAGGCAAACCCAATAGTATGGTAATTCGGGACGGAGAAAGAACTTTTCATAACCATGAAGTTATTGGGGCTAGAATTGCTTTGGGAATTGCCAAGCGATTAAAACTTTCCAAAAAAGAAACGGATCAACTTTACCGGTTGGTTCGGTGGCACATGTTTACAGTCGGGGAAATGCAAACGGACAAAGCCGTGCGACGGTTTATTCGCAATGTAACGCCGGAGTACCTGGATGAAATGATTGCACTTAGGCGCGGAGACCGGTTGGGCAGCGGATCCAAAGAGTCCAGTTGGAGATGGGAACTGTTTAAGAAAAGATTGGTTGAAGTGCAAAAGCAACCGTTTGCGATAACGGATTTAAAAGTCGATGGGAAAGATGTAATGGAAGTGCTAAATATTAAGCCGGGAAGAAAAGTGGGTGAGGTGCTTAAAGCCTTGTTTGCTCTGGTGGAAGAAGACCCGAGCCTAAACGTTCGGGAAACCCTTTTGGAGAAAATCAAACAGGTGTGATATATTACGTTATGGTTTATGGGGGAAAAAGAGAATATTTTAGTCCTTATCCTGGGTTAGTTCAAACTCGTAAACTTTTTGGGGCAAAGACAAGAGAATGCGGTTGGTGCATATTCATGGATACTGAAACCGTTAGATCTGTTCATTTAGTTCCGGGATTAGTGCCAAAGGCAAGAACAAGTGGTTTTACACATTGTGACACACCTGATGTGGTTTCAGGATATCAGGCAATTGATCTCATAGCACGAATAATTAGACCAGAATCAGCGTATAACCAACCACAAGTATATTCAAAATCAGCATTAAACAGAAGTGCAGCACTAAGAAGGAAACGCGAAAAGGGAACGCATTTTAAAGTTTGAACCACAAAACACGAAAAATAATTAAGAGGTGTGATATATTACGCTATATTGTTTAACAATAAATATGGCATGTGAAATAACAGTTGGTTTAAAAAGAGGCGGACCTATTACAGAAGTGGTTTATATTGCGACTGAAGTCGGTATAGTTAAGCCACAGGATTTGGGCGTAGACAGCAGTGTTTTAATTTCTACTTGCAGTGAAAGAACTGATGTAACCTGGACGGCAGGAACCGGCCCGAAGGCTTCGATTTTAGTGACAAAATGCGGAGAGGATATAAAAATAAGAACGCCGATTGAAGCCGAAGGGGGTATTACGAGAGTAACGATACAACCAGACCAGGAATTACTCATAAACTCAGCAAACACATTCCCGGAAGTTAGAAAAATTGCTCACAAAACAACTAGTAGTCTAAATTAAGATTTTTTGCGTTTGAACCACAAGACGAGGGGGATGGCCACACCGGTAGAAGAATAAGTACCGACAACTACACCAATAAGCAAAGCCAGGGCAAACCAGCGGGTAACTGAACCACCCAGAACCACCAACGAGGTTAACATGATGACGATGGTCATGGAGTTATTGATGGAGCGGACAATGGTTTCTGAAACTGCCCGGTTACTTAACTCTACCCAATTTAAATTAAAGTGCTTGGTTTTAAGCTCGCGGATGCGATTAAAAGTTACAATAGTGTCGTGAACTGAGGAGGAAAGAGTGGTAAGAAGAGCAGTGACAAAGAGGGCGTCTAATTCGGCGCCAAAAAAGTGACCCAAGAGGGAGAAACTACCAATTAAAATGAGGGCGTCATGAAACATGGCCAAAACGGCCCCAGCCCCAAAAGTAATATCTCCAAAACGCCGACCAATAAATAAGAATAGAAGTATGGATGACAAAATAATGGCGTATAGAGTTTTAGTGAGTAACTCGCGACCTAAACTTGGACCTAAGGTTTGGAATTGGAGTTCGGTAAGAGAGGGGTCTTTCTTTTTAAGCTCGGCGACGATAGACTCTCTTTGAACCTCAGAAA
This sequence comes from Candidatus Shapirobacteria bacterium, assembly GCA_041666965.1. GTDB lineage: Bacteria > Patescibacteriota > Microgenomatia > UBA12405 > UBA12405 > JBAYFX01. The sequence continues at coordinate 76,106 of JBAYFX010000001.1, read as the reverse complement.
CAGGTGCAAATTTTAATTCCCAGTTGTTACCGGAGAGCTTGGAGGCAGAGTAAAGTTTAACTTTTTGGGCTTCAAAGATAGGAGTAAAATCGGAGGCTGACTTAATGGTGGTAGTAATTTGATAATTAGAACCACCGACAAAATCAATGGAGGGCTGAAAGCGCCAGACAATTAAAGAATATAGTGAAATAGCCAATAAAAGCAGGGAAATAACAAAGAAGAGTGGACGAAATTTCATGATGTTCATAGACGGCGACGGGTGAAAACTCTTAATAAATTACGGGTAACGACAACGCCGGTAAATATACCGATGGCTATTCCCAAAATTAAAGTTAGGGCAAAACCACGGACCATACCAGAAGTGTTTAAGAAATTCCACCCTAACGGATTGAGCAAAACGAGGGCGGTAATGATGGTAGCAGCATTGGCGTCCTTAATTGAGTCCCAGGCACGACCAAAAGCCAGTTCAAGAGCCTGATTCCAATCGTGACCTGCCCGAATCTCTTCCTTAAAACGGGCGAAGATCAAAATATTGCTATCGAGGGCCATACCGATGCTTAAAATAAAGCCGACAATTCCGGGGAAAGTTAAGGTAATGGGAATAATGCGATATAGGGTTAGAGTAATAAGACCATAAATAATAAGACTTATGGTTGAAATTATCCCCAGAACCCCATAGTTGCCAACCATAAATAGTGAGACAAGCGCCAGGCCAACCAGGCCAGCAAAGACACCTTTTTGGATGGTATCTTTACCCAAGGTGGCGCCAATTTGGTTTTGAGAGATTAAGTCTATGGGCAGAGGCAGGGCACCGGCATTTAGCTGAATAGCTAAAGACTTGGCAGTATCGAGGGTAAAATTACCGGAAATGGAAGCTCGGCCGTCACTAATTATTTCCTGAACCACGGGAGCAGTGATGGGATAATCGTCTAAAAATATATAAATGGGTTTTTTGAGGTTAGCTTTGGTAGCGTCGGCAAATAGTTTGGTACCTTGGGCATTAAATTCAATAGAAACTTCCGGCTGGCCATTTTGAGGATTGATTTGGGCGGTGGCGCGTTTAAGATGGGAGCCGTTGATGCCTTCGTCTTTAAAATAATCCTCGGGTTTGGCAGTAGCTGTGGCTTCTGGAGGAAGATCGACTAACGATTTGAAACTAAGCTGAGCCGTTTGACCAATTAGATCGGTGGCTTCAGAGACATTAGTTAACCCGGGAATTTCGATTTTAAGTCGATAGTCGTTTTTTTCTTTGATTAGTTGAACGGCGGACTCGGAAATGCCAAATAGATTTACCCGGCGTTCGATGTTACTTTTGAGAGACTCAAGGGCTGGGGCTAATTCATCTGAGCCTAATTTGGAAGTATTTACGTTGTAGGTTAAAGCAACTCCGCCTGATAGATCCAAACCCAAGCGCAAGTCGAGATTGGGTTTAAAATCGAGCGGGCCAAGGCGAAAATGGAAATCCGGGCGGCGATAAACTTTACCCCCAATATTTAATTCAGAAGGAAGGTTGATTACCAAGCAGATAAAAGTCAGTCCGAGAATGGTAATAAAAATTTGGCGAATACGTAAACGGTCCATGTGTGAATTTAACGGTGACGCTTCGGCTTGTCAATGAGGGACAATTGACGGGGGTGACCTGAGAAATAAAAAGTAATGGTACACCGGGTACGATTTACCTTGTAACCAGCCAGGTCACCTTCGTGAATATCAAAGTCTTTGATAGCCCGAGAGGGTACAGTAACGGCTAAACTATTACCGGTGCGGATGACTTTTCGATTTTGGTTCATGATATTTGGTAAATATCGGACGGCTTACCAATAATAACTGAGGGGGCATCGAGAAAAAAATCAACCAGAAGCGGGTCCCGTTTCTGACGGCGAAGACCGTATTGGGACCGGTCCATAACCATATAGTTAATTTCCCGACCAAAATTTTCCTGCCATTTAGTAATGAGGGGTTCAAGAAGGCGGGGGGCAATGTCCCCCACCAAGATGATATCAATGCCACTACGACTTTTTTCTTCCCGGTTTAAAAAGGGATGAGAATAGAGCATGAGGTCAATTGCCCCCGAACGGGCAATATGGCTTTTAAGATCGACCACAAAAGGAGAGGTTTTGGCAGTTAGAACAAGCAGATCTACATAGAGCCAAGAACGGGGATTGGCCCCATAGTAAAGACGATTACCCCTAGTTTCTGAGGTAACTAAGTTACCTGACTTAAGATTGGCCAACTCGCGCCGGACTGAGTTAATTTCTTCCCCAGACATTCTGACCAACTGACGAACGTAGTATATTTCTCGAGGTTGATTAAAGAAAATGTTAAGTAGTTTAGCCCGAGTTTCCGAAACGAAAAGATTTTTAAGACTGTGGGGTGTTTTCATAACTCACTTGATTGCCAAAAGGTAAGATTTCTATCCAAATGTTGCCAGGAACAAAATTAACTTCAGCACCAGAGACCGTCTTAAAAACTGTGCGAGAGAGCCGGTTGGGTTTTGACCAGGTAATGTCGGTTTTAACACCATTTTGAAAAAGGACGCCTTTACCGGTGCCGATTACTTTGTATAGATTGTGGCCATGGACATCGATTGAGCGGACTTCAGGAGCAAATTGAACTACGACATTTTTAGCAGTGATTGTTTCACCTGAATTAAAATCTAGGTGCGGGGCACCACCGTTTTGGCGAGCATAACGATTGGTTTTTGAGTCGTAGATCCAACTAACCGAATAATCCTTGTATCCTGGCCAAAAATCAAAGGAGAATGATTTGATTTCGGGTGTAGCGGCAGGAGACTCGGCAAGAGTGGCCGACCAAGGCTGAAATTTAACGTCCCAACTTTGGCTTTTAACCTCAGTTAAATTGGTTAAACCACGAGAGGCAGCGATATTCCAAAGTTCCTTAGTAGAACAATACATGGTATGTTCGGTGTCTTTAACCTCACCGGTGCGTTCCGGTTCGCGGCGACAAACCTTATAAGAAAGAGAAAACTGGGATAGATCACCCCAAGTACCTTTATTGTTCCAACCATAATCGCTGATTTGTTCGATGGCTTGAGCACGGCGGTCGGTGGTACAAGCACCGGCAACACGCCGGGATACGGGGTCGATGGGAGCACTACAATTGGCACCACCGACGTGGGTATAAAGGGGGTAATCAGAATACTCGGAGGCAATATCAAGAAAGTAAGTACGGGCGGAACGAACCGGACCAACGTCATACTTGGCTTCGCCAGCGCCAGCTACTGCCTGACAGTAATAAACAGCCATAAAACGGGTAATGCCCCCTTCAGCTATAGCTTCATAAACTACATCGGCCATGGAGAGGCCAGAAAGAGGACGGGCGTCAGCGTGGTTTTCGATCATGACAGCTAGAGGCCGGCGTTCGGACCAGATTTTCTTTTCATCTTCGGTGTATTTAAGCCCATTTAAGGGACATATAGCAGTTTTGGGGCCGGAGAAAGTTAAAATACCCGGACGAGTTGAAGGTAGAGGAGTGACGTTTGACGGCTGGCTAATATTTGGATTATCCCGGGAGGGAGCAATAAAGGAAGTAAAAGCAAGATAGCTTAAACCAGTTATCACTAAATATAATCCAACTAAGCTGATCCATAAAACATTTTTATTTGTCATAGGTTAACTATTTATAACTTTTTTTAAGAAGGTGGCCTCTTCCCGAGATAGAGAAACACCATCTGCTTTTCCCTCAATTACAGGCTTGGCATACGTCCGAGTATGAGAGGGAGTGTGCAATGAAGTAATGATAACACCAGTATTTGACTGATCCAAGAGACAGAGGATAAAACTCTGCTCTCCCCCTACTCCCGGAAATGGATTAAATTTCAAAACCTGAATTTTTACCGGTGGGCAAGGCGTGTCAGTTGATAACTTAGAGGTGCTTAAGGGACGGATAAACCGATGGTAGTGGAGAAACAGAAGATAAACTGAAAGGGCTAGGTTGAGAAATACTAAAAACCAAAGAATTGAATTCACAGTCAAATTGTAGCAAAACTAAAGCCACGTGTTATACTGGCTTGAATGGACACGGTAGACATTAAAAAAGACATAATAAGGAGCCTGGTGTTAAGTGCTATTAGCCTGGGACTGATTATATTTATTTATTTTTGGAAAAGGGGGTGAAGTTTGATGGCAACTATTAAATTTTATTCCGTAAAATTACGGAAGAACGTGGAGGTTGAGGTTAAGGACGTCACTCTGATGACCATGGCCAACGGCCGACAAGCGGCAACTGCCCAGTATCAGGGTAATAAGTTATACAAGATCCTATCCAAGGATGACGCTGCGACTATAAAAGCAGGTAAGTAAGTAAAAACTAACCCCCTCCCGAAAGCATTCGGGAGGGGGTTTTGGGTGCAAGTGTGGTAAGAGTTGTATTTGATCCTAAAAGCCGAATAGCTTTAAAACATTGATATAATTAATCGTCAAAGATCCTGAGGGGCTGACTCCGGTGTAACACCGGAGAGGAAAGTCCGGACTGCAAAAAGCCACGGAATCCCGAAAGAATCGGGGCGGGAGTGATCCCGGGCAAGACAACAGAGACGAGTCAGCGAAAGCTGGGTGAAACGGGTCCCCTTCCGGCAGCAATCCCAAGACGGAACGGTGCGGAGGCTTTTACAAGTTCCAGGTAGGGAGCCAAGACAGATAGCCCTTAAACAGAATCCGGCTTATCGGGATCTTTGACGATTTTCCTGAATTACTGAAAGAATTACTTCGATAGTCAGATAAATTGGAATAGCTAAGAGTGCACCACCAACCCCACCTAGTTTGGCACCGGTGGCAACAACAATGATGGTAACCAGTGGATTAATGCCGACAACTTGATTCATTAACCGGGGAACGATAATATTGTTTTCAAGTTGCTGGATTAATATACCGACCAACACCGCCAATAGTCCGTGAAGCGGCGAAACAGTCAGTCCTACAAGTCCGGCCAAAATGGTAGCAACGGTGGGACCGATATTGGGAACGGCTTCAAGTAGCCCGGCAGTGATAGCTAAAGGAACAGTGTAATTGATACCAATTAAAGTGTAGGCAATATAGGACATAACTCCGATAGTTGTCATGAGTATCAGCTGCGCATTTAACCAACTACTCATTCGAACTTCTAGACGGGTTAGAGCAGAAATTGCCAGGCGTTTACCAAGGCCTCCAAACATCTTAAAGCTGTATTTACTTAAATTACGGCGTTCCATTAGTAAATAAAAGGTAATTACCAATAATATGAAGCCAGAGAAGACATTACTAATCAATGAAACGGCCACACGGGCAATGTTGGTTGGCAAGTTTTCAAGAAGCCTAAACTGAGAATTCCAATCAATAGTACTAAGATCCAATCCAAATATTTTGGCAGTAGAAATATAGGCCGGTACGGTGGTAATGAGACCTGAAGTTTGTTCGACTAAAACAGGAACAATTGAGACAAGTGCCGTGGCGATTACTAAAAGCATTAACAAATAAATTAAAAGTATGGCTATGGGACGGGGTATGCGGTGCTTTTCCAGGCGGGTAATAGTGGGATTTAGCGCCTCCATAAAGATAAAACAGACAAAAATTAGGGCTAAAATGCTTCGGACCTCCCAAAATAGAAATAGAAGGCCAACGAAGGCAGCAATAAATATTATGGTTTTGTAGGAAATCTCAACTCTGGTTGGTTTCATTTGATAAATTGTACCATTTTTTCACCAACAAGCAGGCATTTTTAACATAATCAGGATGGGAAATATCGATAAATAGAGCAGGTTTAATTTTTTGAAAATAGGTTTTTTGGTGCTTGGCATCCTGATGTTCGGCGATTTTCCAAGCAGTAATTGATTGGGAAAGAGTAGATTTATTTTCAAGATATGAGCGAAGACACTTATAGGCGGAAACTGAGAGGGCGGGAGCTGACCAGGGGTAGTGCGAGCGTAGTGAGTTAAGTTCCTTAAGGTGGCCAAGTTTAAGCCGATCCTCGACACGTTGATCTATGCGAGGAAACAAATAACTACTGGGGGCGGTAAGGCTTAAATGAAGGATGTCAAAAGGAGAATGATTAGGTTCATAGGCTTGACGACTTAGACTAATTTCAATTTTGCGAATAAGACGGTAGGGATTATTGATATCGGAGTGATTTAAAGAAGCAAACACAGAAGGTTGAAGGAGTTTTAATAAAAACTGAAGTACTCTTAGGGGTAGACGATTTAGAATAAATCTGAGGAGAGGAAAGGGTCTAATGTGAAAGGTAGAAAAGGTGGAAATTAGTGAATTAACATAAAGACCGGAACATCCCACAACAATGGGCAAGTGACCGCGGGAATGAATTTCGTTAATTATATCCAGCGCCAGTGACTGAAATTGAGCCACAGAAAATGTTTTGTCGGGGGTAATAATATCAATTAAGTGAATGGGGGTTCCCACAGGATGGTCCTTACCCACACCAATATCCAGACCGATGTAGATTTGACGGGAATCGGCAGAAATTAATTCACCATTGTATTTTTTGGCTAATTTAACAGCCAGGGCGGTTTTACCGGTGGCGGTTGGGCCGGAAATAACAAGAAGTTTGTTGGACACAGCTTAGTTTACACGAGAACAATATTTCCAAAACGGACGTGGCAAGTTTTTTTACACGTATTTGCTTTGGCACAAACCGGTTTTAAATTCCCCGCCACCGTTTTAATATCAAGCCGACTCACCACACAGTCTCCGGGGTGATTGATCCCGGCTGCGGTCAATTCTGTGGTGATAATAAAACCATGTTTTTTAGCTGTTCTTAAGTGAAAGTATTCTAAAGACATAAATGGATTAAACATTAAAGCGGAATTCGACAATGTCGTCGGGGCGCATAATGTAGGCTTTACCTTCGTGGCGAAGCAAACCCTTAGCCTTAGCCCCCTCCCAACCAGCATTGGCCACAAAATCCGAGTAAGAAACAATTTCAGCCATGATAAATCCCCTCTCAAAATCAGTGTGAATGACTCCGGCGGCCTGAGGTGCCGTTGACCCCTGAGGTACAGTCCAGGCTCGTACTTCTTTAACTCCGGCGGTATAATAGGATTGAAAACCCAAAACTTGGTAGGCCTTTTGGATGACCCTCTCCAGCCCTGACTCGTGTACACCTAACTCTGAGAGGTAACCGGCACGGTCTTCTGAGGGCAACTCAGATAATTCAAACTCAATTTTGGCACAAACGGGAACAACAGCATTGCCTCCATCAACGTTTAATCGATACTTATTAATATTTTGGTAAGTATCCTCATCAACATTGGCAACAATAAAATAAGGTTTGGCTGTGAGTAAGAAAAACTCGCGAACCAGGTCTAAGTCTTGGGGAGGCAAATCGAGATTGACGGCTAATTTGCCCTGTTCAAGTGCCCCTTTAAGTTTGAGGGCTAGTAGATATTTTTTACTATTTTTCTCAAGAGCGTTATTTTTAACACCATCCAAGTATTTATCTATGGTTTCCAAATCTTTGATAATTAATTCAGCACAAATTACCTCAAAATCACCCTGAGGATCAGTACTGCCCTCTTTGATAATATTGGGGTCGGAAAAAGCCCGAACCACATGACAGATAGCCTGGCAATCACGAATGTTAGTTAAAAACTTATTACCCAGACCCTCACCACTGGAGGCCCCTTTTACTAAACCAGCAATATCAACAAATTCGACAGCAGCGGGAACAACTTTTTGGGTTTTGACAATATCGGCTAAAACAGGAAGTTTGGGATCCGGGACTTCGACCACACCGACGTTCGGATCAATGGTACAAAAAGGGTAATTGCTGGCATCAGCTACCCGACGGCCCAAGAGAGCGTTAAACAAAGTGGATTTGCCAACATTGGGCAAACCGACAATACCGATGGATAAAGAAGACATGAGGTATTTTATCAGGTTTATTTGATACCCCACTGGCGTTTACGCCATTTGACGAATTGCTCGTGTAGATCCGGATAATCAAAATAGTGCATTTCAAGCATGGAAGCAATGATTTGGTTGGTAGCAATTTCAATGGAATTACTTAGGGGAATACCTCGAATTCTAATTAGGTTATGAGCAAGCTCGTGGTTTGAAGAAAGTGCAATGTTTTGGAGGATTTCTAGTTTTTCTTTTTCCGATAAATCCGGATAGAAAACTGTAAGTGCTAAATAGAATATTTTTGGGGAGCGGATGGTGTCGCAAAATATATTAACGATTGACGGATTAAGGTTTTTTGAGGTGATTAACTTATGGGCATGTTCTAGATTTTGGGGAGTGGTTAGTGAGGATGTATCAAGAATAATTTTTGATTTTAAATTGGGTTTTACTTCATTAAAATGAGTACCTACTGATTCAGATTCGGAAAGATTAGGAAAGGTGGGATTGGTGACTCCACCGCAAAGGATAATATAATCGCAATCTGTTGCCAAAGACTGGTTTAAGGCAGAGTCCAAGTAGACTTGGTAATCAGGATTAGGTTTAATAAATACGCCGTAGCTTAATATGATTGATATTGAGGACATAGAAAAATTGTACGAAATTTAGCTAACAGATACAAAAAGCCCTCCGAAAGTTTTCGGAGGGCTTGTGAATTCGAAAAGAATTTACTTAACTAATTTCTTGACTTTGGTTCCCGGAATGTAACGGGGCATGCGACGGGCAGCTATATCTTTGCTGGTTTTGCTACCAATGGCTTTAATGGTTTTCTTTTTGAACATTTTGGTTTTGAATGTTCCAAAACCGGAAAGTTTAACGGTTTCACCCTGGCTTAAAGCCTTCATGATTTCATTTAAAAAAGTTTCAACGGCGGACTTAGCCGATTTCTTGGAAAGTTTGGCTTTTACTGACACTGCTTCAATTAGGTCTTTTTTGGTCATATATTTGCGAATTGTTAATTTGAACTAAATATAGAGCAAATTTAGTGGTAATGCAAATATCAGGGTTATGGTTTAACCGCATTATTATTGATTTTGCTGGGAACTACCGTACTACTGACCCGTAATTCGCGAATACAAGTGACTCGAATTTGACCGGCCCACTTGGCTTCTTCCTCGAGTTTATCGGCAATATTGTGACTTAGGACTTCTGCCTCAGAGTCAGAAACTAGACCTGGGTCAACAATAACCATAACTTCCCTACCTGCTTGGTAGGCAGCCACAGACAAGACACCGGGGTAAGACTTGGCTACCTCTTCAATATTGGTCATACGCTTGAGATATTCCTCATGGACCTCGTAGCGGGCACCGGGTCGGGCACCTGAGCTGGCGTCACCTAAATAGACAATGACGGATTCAACAGATGAGAATTCTTTGTCCTGATGGTGCTCGGCTACACAATCCAAAACTTTTTGGGGAATGTGGAACTGGCGGAGAAAATCGATACCAACATCAATATGAGTCCCCTCTTGGTCAGCAATGACTTTACCAATGTCGTGGAGCAAGGTACCCAGCCGTACAGTGGTAACGTCGGCTTTAAGCTCGTAGGCAAGAGCGGTGGCAATTTTGCTGGCCTCAATGGTGTGTTTGGCTAAATTTTGACCGTAAGAAAAACGGTATTTGAATTTTCCGATTGTTTTAAGAAGGTCGAGGGGGAGATTGAAGACACCGACTTCCTGACTGATGCGACGGCCTTCGTTGACCAGAATTTTATCCATGTCTGCTTTGGTTTGAGCCACTAAAGTTTCAATGCGAAGTGGTTGAATCCGGCCATCTTTAACCAACTTTTCTAGGGTTAATTTAGCAATTTCGCGGCGGGTGGAATCAAAGCTGGAGATGCGAATATCATTACCCTCGTCAAGTTCCAACTCAACTCCGGTGGCTTTTTCAAAAGCACGGATGTTGCGGCCTTCCCGACCAATGATTTTGCCTTTAATTTTGTCGTCGGGGATGGTAATGGTGGAGACGGTGTACTCGGCTACATAGTCAGTTAGACCATGGCGAAGAGCATCAACCAGAATTTCTTTACTAACTTCATCTTCACGCTGGCGGAGTTGATCCTTGGCCTCAGAGATTTTACGGGAGATCCAACTGGCCATTTTTTTCTCGGTGCTGGATAGTATTAACTGTTTGGCTTTTTCGATATCGATACCGGAAATGGCTTCCAGTTTTTCCAGTTGTTTACGGTAAAGGTCATCAATTGCGGCAGTTTTGGTTTGAACTTCCAAGCGATCATGATCAAGATTTTTTTCTTTTTGAATTAGATATTTTTCCTTTTCGTTAACCGACGTTAGGCGGGCTAAAATTTCTTGCTCTTTGACTTTGGCATCAGACTCGAGACGGCGGGCATTCTCAAGGGCACGCTGAGCTTCTAATAATAGTGCGGGATTAACGGGTGTCGGAGCCGGGGCAGCTGGTGCTAGAGCTGGGGTTGGTGGAATTAATTTAGATGTTTTGGAATGGGGCGCCGGCGCAACTGGAGCAGGTGTCGGCGAGGGAGAAGTTTCTGGCACGTAAGTTACCCGGTGGCGAGCGGGAGTGGTAGACGTATCGGTTAAAGTTTCAACGACCGGTGAAGGAGAAGAGGCGGGAGTTGAAGGGGATAAATTTTGACCATTAAAAATAGACTTAAATTTAGAAACAAAACTGTTGAACATAGATGTAGGGCGCTTCTCTATCCGAAAAGAGGGGGTTGGTTTAAAGGTGGCAAAGGAAAATTGAATAGTAAACCAAATTCATGTGGATAAAAAAGCAATTTAAAAATAATTAAAATGCCTCTTATTTTACCGGGAAAGAGCAAACATTTCAAATGATGTTTTTTCGGATGATTCCAAAGTTAATAATGTGATTAGCTTAGGATTCAGCGACAGGAGCTGGAGTTATGGTTGGCTGACCTTTTTTAATTAAGTCCCAGATGGCTGCTGTAGTTTCTTTGGCGACTTTTGGATTTTCTTTTAAATATTTTTTGGCACCTTCGCGACCTTGAATATTCTGGTCCCCAATTTTAAAGAAGGCACCGGCTTTGGTAATGATGCCGGAGGCGACAGCCTGATCGACTAAGCTACCATAAACGGAAATACCTTCGGTGTTTAAAATGTCGAATTCACATTCCCTAAAGGGGGGTGCGACTTTGTTTTTGACAATGCGGGCGCGGTGTTGAGAACCGACAGTTTCCCCGGCAGTGGTTTTGATGTTAGCAATTTTTCGAAGATCGATGCGGACTGAGGAATAAAATTTCATGGCTAAGCCCCCGGGAGTAGTTTCCGGATTTCCAAACATAATGCCGATTTTCTGGCGCATTTGATTGGTGAAAATGACACAGGATTTGGACTTGGCAATGGCCCCGGTTAGTTTGCGAAGGGCTTGGGACATGAGCCGGGCCTGAACTCCAACCGTAGCATCCCCCATTTCACCCTCAATTTCCGACTTGGGGACTAAGGCAGCTACAGAATCGATGACAATGACATCGACAGCATTGGAGCGAACCAAGGTTTCAACAATTTCCAGGGCTTGTTCGCCATTATCCGGCTGGGAAATTAATAGGTTATCCAGATCAACACCGACTGTGGCAGCCCGATAAGGTTCAAGAGCATGCTCGGCATCAATAAACGCAGCCGTCCCACCCATTTTTTGAGCTTGGGCAATGACATGTAAACAGACAGTGGTTTTACCCGAAGCTTCCGGCCCAAAAATTTCGGTTATCCGACCACGGGGAATTCCACCAATACCTAGAGCTATATCAAGGGGAAGACAACCGGTAGGGATGGAATCAACATCAAGTTGATTACCCCGAGCGCCAAATTTCATAATGGCTCCATCACCGTAGGCTTTGGTTACCTGGTCGATAGCCATTTTTAAGGCTTCAAGTTTTTTTTCAGCTAAAGGACGATTATCACGGCCTTTCTGAGGAATATCGGAATCGAGTATTATGTCGGTCTTTTTTTTGTTGTATTTCATTATCGGGGCATTAATTAATATTGAGTAAGTGTATAAGGAATAAACGGACTACGTCAAGGGGTAAACCCGAAGATAAACCGAAGAGGGTTGATTTAATCTTTTGTTTGATTAATTATTAGGTATCTGAGTAACAAGAAAGTAACCAACAACCAAGGAAAGAGAAAGATAGGAGGGTTGCTGGCCATATGTTTGGCGGTAGTGATGGCCGGAGAGGGAGTGAAATTTTACAATTCAAACAAAGCCAAAGGGTTGGGGGTAATTGGGGTTTTGGACGGTGACACAATTACACTTGAGGGGAAAGTCAGATTTAGATTAAGAAATATTGACGCTCCTGAAGTTAATTTATGCGGTGGAAAAGAAAGTAAGAATGAGCTGAGTCGAATACTAAAAAACAAACGGGTACGAGTCGAAGAAGAAGTTTTGGACCAGTGGGGACGGCCAATGGGGTTGGTTTACGTGGGTAACACTATGGTGAATTTAAAAATGATTGAAAGCGGTTGGGCCAAATACCACGCTGATAAAACCAGTGGCTGGAAAACACTAAAGGCAGCCGATGACAAAAATAAGGCGGAAGGTAGAGGACTTTATGGCAAATGCTGGCAGAGGGAAAACAAGGCAAACCCAAAATGTAATATTAAGGGGAACATTGACCCGGGAAACAGCAGTTTAAGAAGATACTTCGTACCAGGTTGCGTTCAGTACAACACCACAATAGTGGAGTTGGACCGAGAGGAAGGTTGGTTTTGTACTGAGGCCCAAGCCCGGGCGGCAGGATATGTAAAATCTTTACGGTGTCCGTAAAACCCTTCCCCAACCCTCCCCTTGACAAGGGAGGGAAAGAAATAAACTTTTTGCTATTTTTTGTAATATTTAGTATCATTGCGACATGACCAAAAAGTTTGAATTAGGTGGATTTAGTGATGAGGAAAGACCAAATGTGTTCGTGGCGGTACAAGAAAGTAATTTGCAAGAAAATGTTCATGTATACGAAATTGGTTATTTTCTTAGCGATAAAGTAGTAGTGACAGGGTCAGAAATTCAGGATGATGCTGAACCATATGTAGAACCCGAAGAATATGCCATTGTGGTTATTAGACCACGAGTTAATAGAACTAATCTAGACGAAACAGCTCTGGCGGAAATTGATCAACAGGCCCGGCAGGCCATAATTAAGGGTTGCAATGAAATTGTATATATGGAGGATAACTCCAATGATTTGAGAAGAAATTTAAATGCTACAAGATTAACTGAGTAAACACTGAAGAAAAGTTTATTTTAAATAACCCTTGAGGGTACCTGTTTTTGGAGTAACAGGAGTAGCAGGGACTTCTTTTTCAAGTTTGTTTAACTTAATTTTTATTAAACCTTCAATAAAGTCCGTTCCCGAATAACCACCCAAGAAAGCCATAATCCCCTGCCCTGAAAAAAAGGAAGCGACAACAGCGCCTAATAGGGCAGAAATTAAAATTGTGACTATAAACCAGAGCCAATTAATAGTCGGCTCCTTTTTTAATACTAAATCTTTGGCAATGCCCAGAATTCCTCTGATTAACCCACCTAGCGCCCCAGCCAATATGATGTAAATCATTAGTTATTTATACTACAAATTTATTACTTGTTTTATGACATGTAAATCTTGGGGAGAAATGGGATATAATACAAAAGCCTAAAACTTCCGCCTACGTCTCGAAAGCTTTCGGGACTACGGCGGACGAAGCGGGGATTGGCGTAATTTCGTCCAGAGGACGACCGGCCTATGGCCGGGGCTAGTTTCGGTGACTTGAGCAAATAGCCTTAATATCGGGGATTGGCGCAATTGGCTAGCGCGCACGCATGGGGTGCGTGAGGCTGCTGGTTCGAATCCAGTATCCCCGACAAAATAAAAATACTGCTGGTTTCCGCCACAGGCGGATAAACTACTCCAGTATCCCCGACAAAATTTATTATATTAATTTGAATACATCTTCCTATGAGAATGGAAGCGCCCATTAGCCTGTTAAGTAGCAGAGACAGGACTAGGATGTCTTTCGGATTAAGAAAAGTTACAGAGGAACAGAGACAATATTTTGAAAGCGTGGTAGGGGGCAGAGCAGTGGCTTATTTAGATTTACAAAATATGCCCTTGTGGATCAACAGAAATAGAGAACAATATCCAAGTAAATGGTCGACTTGTAGGGAGAAAGACTTAAAACCTAGATTTCTTTTAGAATTATCAAGCAGTTACAATTACACATCTTTTGCAACTTTTACTAATAACCGGACTGTATACATGAGTGTATTTACTAAAAAACCTCTTGCTCTGGCGTTTTGGGCACCCGATAAAGTAGTCCAAATTGATTTTGTATTTGAAAATGACTGGCTCTCAAAAATGGAGGCAAAACAATGTTATGAAAGAGTGACACCATATGATAAAACGACAGGCGAAGGCTTACTTAGTCCTGCCCTACCCTTTTTAAGGAAATTAAGGGGTTTGGTGGGGGCGGTTGAAGATGGGTGTATTGTGCAAATTTGCACGGATGACCCAAAAAGAGAGTGGATATATAGAAGAGCCCTGGGTAACCAAACGAACGTGCGCTTTCGTGATAATTCCGGTTACGAGAAAGCCTACGGAGTAGAATAATATATTTTGTTATGTCGACACTATTTTTTCCACCAAAAACACTTGAGAAGATGAGGAATGAGCGGATAACTGAGGCGGATATTAATGATGTATTTAAAAAGGGGCAACACGGGGTAACACCAAATTCAAAAGTGGTTGTGCGCAAATATAACGGATACGAAATTGGTTGCTTTTATGCCACTACCACCAAGGTTAGTTTTGATTATATTGTCACAGCGGTGTGGAAAAGAGAAAGGAGATGATATCCCATTACGCTATAATTCGATTATGAGCGACTATTCAATTAGATTTCCAACAACAAAAGAGAGGCTAGAAAAAATTGAGGTAATAACAGAGTCAAAAAAGTTGCTCCCCAAAATAACGGACTTAATGTATAAGCCAAAAGGAAAGGGGTTAGATGAATATGACCCAAAGCTAATTTGTATGAGGTTGAGAGTATTTGAGGACCAAAGTGCGACATTAGTTGAATTAAGGGTAATTAAAAAAGATGTGGGATACACGGACGAGAGGACAGACTACGGCAAAGGGACTAAAGAAGAATTAGAGGTGAAACTTGAAGACATGGGTTATGAATTTTGGGGAGGAATGGAAACAACTTCCTGGGAATACATTATTGAAGTAAACAGAGAAAAGGTGATGGTTTTGTATCAGGAAAATAAGCCAGTGGGGAATTTGATAAAAATTGAGGCTCCAAGTTATGAAAGTCTGGTTAAAATAATGGAAATTTTAGAAATTACTGATGAGGAAAAAATTGAAAGAAATATGGTGGCACTGTTGGCGGAAAAATTAGAAATGACTTAGTTTATTTTAAGGTTATGGTTTTTGGGATAAAGAGAGAGGAGGAGAGCCATTAAAAGAATGGGGCGAGACTATATAAATAACTTTTAGTGAACAAGAAAGTGGCCAGGGGGATGAGTAGGGCGGCGCCGGTGTTACTTAAGAAACTCATGGTAGACAAACTGAGGGCGCGGTTGTGGTTAGTGAAATATTGGTTAGTAATAGTAGGAATAATATGACGTCTTAAATTCCAGGCAGGATCGAAGAGCATGCCAAAAACAAGAACCGGAACAAGAGTCTGATTGATGCCAAAAAGGAAAAAGATTAAAGCGGTGGTCAGAGTAAAAATGGTTAATGTCTGCTTATGATTGTGATAGGAGAATTTGGGAAGATAGTGCAAAAGTAGCAAGCTCCGGCAGGGTGATACCTCGAGACAAAAGAAAAATTGATTGAATGGTATAAGTGAAAATAAATCCACCCAAAAATCGGATCAGAAAATATTTTTTAAGATTGCCAGCCACTAGTGAGTGTAACAACGGAACAATAACTAGCTAATTACTAGGGAGTTTCCATGAGACTTTCATGGGTCTTAAGATCGGAAAAAGTGTCCTGGAGAGGGACCGGGCGAGGAGTGGGAGCTAACAAAAGGTTACAATAGTGGGTTACGGTACCAGGTTCACCTCTAACAACAAAAGTATCTCCGCCGCGAACTAAATTCATTTCACAAGGCAATACTTCAACAGCATAACCGTCTACCCCCATTTGGGCGGCTAGTGCCTGTCCCATTAGGAAGTCGATGCGGGCGACGGCGATTGTTTTTTCAATTATTGCCATAGTGTTGGTGAATATTATATCATATTATAGGTTTCTTACAAGTACTAATAGAAGCGGGTTTTGGCAACCTGTCTGGTAAAATTGGAAATGACTACTAAAAAAGGGCCGTGGACAATTTTGGACAGCAGGTAGATATATAAAAATGACTGGATTAATATAAATTAAAGGTTATAGTATTATTTAAGTTCATGGAAATCTGGGTAATTTTGAGAAATGACCTTTTTCCATTTTGAGGTTTCAGAGGGCGGACTAATATCGTTTTTTGAATAAATCAATAATATTCTAACAACTCGTTGTTGCTGATTGACAGCGGCAATAACTCGATTTCCCGAAGATTTGGCGGAGATGTTTGAGCCAGCTATAGCAAAATCCAGTTTAATTATTATTGACCCATTACAAGGACAAATAATATCTAACTTGGAAGTGGTAGAAACGTGGTTTGGAGCCAAATTGTCGTAACGAGACAGCATTTCTTTGATAGCTTTGAGGGTTATTTCCCATTGTTTACCCTTATATTTTCGCTCAAAGGAATGAACAAAATGCCGTTTAGTAAAATCTTCTATTATTACCTGATAACCATCAGTAAACATACTCAGGATCTTGCTGGGTAATGAGCTCGTAGGGAATTATTTCACCCGGACTACAGATTTGATAGGGTAACTGCTGGTGAGTAAACTTAACAATTTCGGCGGTTCTTTTTCCTTGCCACTTGTGAGAAATTTTGGCAATTAAACTTTTTTCAGATTTAGTTAACTTGCTACTTACCCCCATTTGACCGGCTTGGGTAAGACTTAACAGCTGACAGTCTTTAGTTACCTCCAGATTAATCAAGCCAGCATCGATTAATTCATCAAGAACTGAAAAATAGAGATTAGGAACCGGTCCTTGGTCTAAGCGACGGTATTTGGCTCCGGTAAGGGGCTCAAGATGATGATAGTACCAACCAAAATCGACTAGATAAATTAGTTTCGCCAGCTTTGTTTTGGTGATTTTACCGTCCGCGTCGGCACCACTTTTTAAAACTTCCAATAAAACCTGTTTATATTTAGGCTCATCAACAACGTTTTCGGTCAAAATATCTTGAGGCTCACATCCCAACTTGTTGGCTAGTTTTTCCAATTGCTCAATAGTAATACTAGTTTCCCCCCTTTCTACGGAGACATAGGTCGGACGCGAAATACCCAATATTCCGGCCATTTCAGACTGAGTCCAATTTTGTTTGGTTCGTAAATCAAGGAAAAACTGCGGAGAAATCATGCTTTAGTATAGTTTTTTGACACACCTGTGTCAAGTTATTTGACAATATCAAGAAAATAGAAAAAATCTTTCAGGTAGCGCTTGATGAAATTCATCGTGTTTATACCGATAACACTATATTTAATTAATTACATTATTGCTGACGAAACCCTATTCTCATTCCCTGTGCTGTACGGAGGGTCTATGTAGATGCACTTAATTTTCCCGGCATATGTTGGCATTAAAGCCTTTAGAGCTTTAAAATTGTCTCCGTGGACGATTAAGTTATCATGGAGGCTTAACTTGTTAGTCACACTTTTATCTTTGTCAGGTAACAACTGGTGGAATTTAACTGCTAAGTGGTGATTTTGTACAAAGGTTTTACCCTTAAAAATTATTTGTGCCATATTTACTCATTAGTTCCTAAAAAATAAATGTTATGAAGTGGGAGGAGATTCTTGTCCTCATCAGAAAGCTTGCCATAAAATTGTTTCCACAATTCAATCATTCTCGAAAAGTCAATCAATTCAATATGAGATTTTGAAGTACGTGCCTCACTTTTTGCACCCTCTGAGAACCTTCCTGAAGAGACAAATATACCCACCTCCTCATCATGGGCCAATGTCCCCTTTAACTTCTGGATTTCTTGAGATTGTATTGGGTTGTCAGGATAATGCTTACACTGAATTTTTACAGTAGGTTTCTCAATACCAATAGGGTCTTTGTAGGCAATGATATCTATCCCATGATCTTTACCTTTGGGAGAAACAAATGGAGTGAAATATCCCATTCCTCTGAATAATGCCGCGACCAAATCCTGAAACTCATAGGGATTCTTTGTCCTTACATAGGACTCAATCTGTGATAATGCTTGATCCTCAAGTTGATCGAGATTTACCTTTTGAATTTCGGGTTTATTATTTACTGTAGTATCGGGATCATGCTCCAACAAATTCCGACCATCATTCCACTTTTTATAGGCAGCATCTATTGCTTGTTTTAAACCATTGGCTCCTAGACTAATTGCTTTCTGCCCTTCCTCAGTTAAGTACCACACCCCGTTTTTCTTTATAAGATACCCCGCTTTTATAGCTCCAACAGAGTGGAAATGGAGAATTGATTGCCAACGGACATTTCCGGTCTTGGAGTATCTTTCTTTTTCCCACTCGGTAAAATCAGTCGACTTCTCGATTAAGTCCACAACCTCACGACCCGGTAACTCGTTACCATTGTCCTTTAATATTTCTAACGCACGAAAAAGCACCTTTGCTGATGTTTCTTTTGTCGACATGCCTTATTTTACCCCAGGGGGTATTTGATAGATAGCTTGCGCAGTAAAGGATAAAAAAATGAATACGTATTTTGGTAAATATATTGTTTGAAGAAACGTGTATTGATATATTATGATATGCCAACAATAAACGGAGTTGAAATTCCTTTGAATGTAGCTTTTAGATTACTGGGCCAAGGGTGTGGGACAAGAAGGTGTAGTCTTTGTGGTCAACGTAATAGAGAAACAAACGGACCGGGAGGAAATTGGTGTGAGACTCGGTATATTGATGCTAAGCAGGTACCAACTACCCAAGAAGAAGTGGATCTTTACGTTGGGGCAGCTAGAGAAGAAATAAGACGCCGATAACAAAACCGGAGAAAGACATGGAGAGCCATTAGATAACCGAAGCGGGGTGGTTACAGAACTCTTGGACGAATCATGAGGGATTGATACATAGATGAGAGATAAATAAATACTTTTATGAATAACCCAATTACGATTGAAACAACAGTGTCGGCGCCAATTAATAAAATATGGGAATATTGGAACAACCCCGAGCACATTACCAAGTGGGCCTACGCCAGTGACGACTGGGAAGCCCCGGAGGCGGAAAATGATTTGCGGGCAGGAGGTAGATTTAGAACAAAAATGGCAGCCAGGGACGGGAGCACCAGTTTTGACTTTAGTGGAACGTATATGGCTGTTGTAGAAAACCAATTTTTAGAGTTCAGTTTAGACGACGGCAGACTGGTAAGGGTGGAATTTAGCCAGCTGCCGGAGGGGGTAAAGATAGTGGAAATTTTTGAAGCGGAGACTGAAAACACCAGGGAGCTGCAGAAAAGCGGATGGCAGGCGATTTTAAACAATTTTAAAAATTACGCAGAAAGGAAGGGTAATTAATTATGGCAAAAATTGTTCCCCATTTATGGTTTGACCATCAAGCCCGGGAGGCAACCGAGTTTTACACATCAATATTTCCTGATTCAAAAGTTAATAATATGGTAACCTTGCGGGACACACCATCGGGAGACGCTGACCTGGTAAGTTTTGAACTGATGGGACATGAATTTAAAGCGATAAGCGGCGGGCCGGAATTTAAACTTAATCCATCGATTTCATTTATGGTAAATTTTGACCCCTCCCAAACAGAGGAAGCAGAAAAACAGCTAAATAGTTTGTGGGGCGAACTTACGGTCGGAGGAAAAGTTTTAATGGCGCTGGATAAATATGATTTTAGCCCGCGTTATGGCTGGGTGGAGGACAAGTACGGGGTATCGTGGCAACTGATGTTGACCAACCCGGAGGGTGAAAAGAGACCATTAATAATTCCCTCCATGTTATTTACTCAAGAACGGGCGGGTAAAGCCAAAGAGGCAACGGATTTTTATATTAGTGTGTTTAATAATTCGGGGCGGGGAACAATTGCCCCTTACCCTGAGGAGACGGAAAACGAGCGGGAAGGAAGTGTTATGTTTACCGACTTTAAACTGGAAAATCAATGGTTTGCGGCGATGGACAGCGCCCAAGAACATGGGTTTGGATTTAATGAAGCAATCTCACTGATGATAATGTGCGACTCTCAAAATGAGATTAACTATTATTGGGGCAAACTAAGCGCTGTACCGGAAGCAGAACAATGTGGTTGGCTTAAAGACAAGTACGGAGTGTCGTGGCAAGTGGTACCACGGGTAATGGATGAAATGACCAAGGAGGGAACGGAGGAACAAATTAAGCGAATGACACAAGCGTTTTTACCAATGAAAAAGCTGGAAATTGAGACGATAAGAAAAGCTTATAAGGGCAAGGGATAAGGGATAGAAGAAGATAACCGGGGAACAAAAAGATGATGTATGATTGGTTAATGATTAAAGAAGAAAAAGGATGTGAGGATTGCTGCCAAAAGGTAATTTATAAAACCCACAACTACAGTGGAGGCTCAGGAGCCATTTACGGACTGGGGATGATTGGAGCTTTATTTTATTTTCTTCAAAACGCTAGTGGTTTGGCGTCGGTACTAATTGGAATTGGCAAGTCGGTTTTCTGGCCGGCAATTTTGATGTTTAGGTTGCTGACTGAATTAAGAATGTAGACAGAATTTACTTTGACTGAAAACCTGGTTGGGAGGGGGAAAATTCTAGTAATGAATATTATTTGGGGAAATAGATTTTAGTTTTATTGGAAAAAAGATAAAACCCATGATTGGAGCGGTATACTAAATTGATGGATCAAATAAATATGTGCCCCAAATGCCACCAATCAATTGATACGACAAAATATTTTTGCCCTAATTGCGGACTAAAGTTACACGAAACACCATTACTTTTTACATTTTTCAACTTGGTAGTTATTATTATAAAAGTAGTTATGTTGCCGCCAATGGGAATTTTTTGGGGGTATAAGTATTTCAAACAAGATGACAACAAAACTAAAATAATTGGCGCGGTAATGATTGTAATTACACTACTTGAAACAATTTGGATAGCCCAGAGTACCATTGCAGCAATAAAAACGGTTAACAACCAGTTTACCCAACAGATGAATTTGAACGGGTTATAAAAATACGAGACATTTTAGAGACAGAGTGATATAATTGAGCGTGCCAGGAATACCAGTTAGCGAACAACTACTTAGACAAAGATGTCATTTTTTTAGCCCACATGGAGAAAACTTAACTTTTAGAGAATTCCGTGCTGTAATGTGCAATACTCCTTACGATGGGATACAAATATTAGAAATTGAGGAAGCTAGAAATTGTATAAGCGGAGTATTTCAGGTTAGATGCCCTAAGGGTTGTAGTTTGGCACATAGGGCCGAGATCTTAAGAGTTAACGGGGCAGGTGAACCAGTTGAATTAAGGGACGTTTTGTGTCGGTAAGTTTTGTAAAATAAGGTATAAATAATAAAATAAAAATCGGAAACGAGATGATGGCAGTGTGCGGGATGAACTGCGGAGTGTGCGCCGCTTACTTGAGACCCAAAAATAAATGTGCGGGATGCCGAAGTGAGTTAGGTCAAAAGGTCAATCACTGTTTTGTTTGTAAAATAAAATTGTGTGAGGAAAAGGGAAACGTCAATAAGTTTTGCTTTGAGTGCCCCAAATACCCCTGCCCTCGACTAAAACAGTTGGACAAAAGGTATAGGTCAAAATATGGCATGAGCATGATTGAGAATTTAAAAAAAATTTCCGAAATAGGTTTGGTTAGATTTTGGGATAGTGAAAACAAAAGATGGGAGTGCCCAAAGTGCGGCAACCGGATTTGCGTACACAACAAACGGTGCTATTTTTGTGAGGGGAAATAGACTTTAAAGCGAAAAGACTTGACCAACCTGGGGAATAATAATTTCGGCACTAAATCCTCTGGCTCTGAGGAGAGTGGCTAATGCCTCATTTGCTCTCAATTCACCATGGTTTATAAATACTCTTTTCAACCTAGAAAGATCATAAAGCTCCATATAATCAATTAACTCCTGACCACTTGCGTGACCGGTAAATCCACTTATGTTTACCACCCTGGCTTTTCTTCCTTGAGGATCAAGATTTCCATTTTTCTGCCATTTTTTACCAAGAGTACCTTCAGCCTGATAAGAAGTCTGAACTAATAAATTACCAGGTATTTCACCAAAATCATCAAGATAATTTAAAATTCTACCAATTCCCATGCCTCCACTGGTCATGATTATTACTTTCCCAGGAAAGTTCGCATACTTGGCGGCTGCCTCCCGAGACCTATTGTTGCCTTCAATGACAGTGAGGTTGGGAGATTCAAAACGGGCCATGCTTTCTTCAGGCGTTTTGTAAAAATCAGGATCATCACCAAAACTGGTATCGAGGTAATCCGGGCCCAAATCCTTTATTACATCAAGAATTTTCATACCAAGCGGAGCATCAACGACAAATTTACAATCTTTGGGTATTTCTCCGGATTTTTGAAGATTGAACAGCAATTCCATTAGCTCGGGTAAACGACTGGACAAAACCGGAAAAATCGGGTTTCCTCCAGTTTTCCAGACTTCGCGAATTGTTGACAAAAGAGCTGTGACTTTTTGTAGGTGAGTTACGGGATCACAGTCGGCTCTAGTGGACTCGATTACAAAATTGTCCGGAGGTCCTAAGGTAATATCGGGAGCGAACTTTTGCCGCCACCCAACAATGGAGTGCCGCGGAGGACCGATATCACCAGAAAACAAAGTCAGAGAACCGTCATGGCCATTTGGATAGATTTGTACTCCTACTGCGGCTGAACCTATGATGTGTCCGGTTGGATTGAAAGTGGCAGTTAACCCTCTTTCGTGTTTACAAATTGGTACCTCTTTATAATAATCTTCACCTCTCAGATAGCGAAACGTTCTTGCGACATCTGAAGCATCATAGAGAACAACACCGGAAGGATTTTTGATTGAACTTTGTTTACCATTTTTGGCTCTTCCCCGATTAATGGCCTGGACATGAGCAGAATCCTCAAGCATGGGCTCGAGTAAAGCGACAGTTCCCCGGGTAGCAATGATAGATCGATGGTAACCTTTTTTTACTAGCGTAGGTACATTACCACCATGGTCATAATGGGCATGGGTAATTAGTACACCAGCTATATCGTTTACTCTTTCTTTAGTAAGATGGGCGGCGTCTTTCTGTTGACCATTTGGACCAAAAGCTTCCAGACCTTGATGTGAACCGCAATCGATAATTGTCCTTCGACCATTTGGTAAGATTAAATCAGTTTGAGAACCTGTAACCTCACCAGCTCCACCTCGAAAACACAACCGGGCGCTTTCATATTCGGAGAATTCCTGGCGCTTACTCACAAATTTCTATAATCGTTAATATGGGCCAGTATATGAATAAAGATTCAAGCTCGTCAAGGAGATGATTTTAGGTATATTATTTGTGTTGTTATTCTTACATTTAGGATTGTTATTGTTATTACATACTAGTTTTTGTGCCTGTTGTTCGGTATTTTTATGTATCTTTGTTTATGTATGATTATGGTTTATTATAAAAGTAACACGCCAAAAACCGGAGATTTATAAGTCTTGTTTTTATAGGATTTAAGACGGTTTTTTATTTACATTGAACTTGGGATATTTAGTAGAGGCATGAAGAGGTATTATTTAACTAGAAGTTATTTAATTTAGAAAATATGAAAAGTAAATATTTGGGAGAAGGGATAGTAGTAGCAATAACCTTTGTAGCGATGATGAGTGTAAATGTCTTGGCCAATACCTTACCGATTAATGGGGTTACTAGCAAGCAAGTATCCGATTCGTACCCCAACCTGTTTGCACCGGCTCCGACGACGTTTGCCATTTGGGGAGTGATTTACTTGCTACTTTTGGGATATGTCTTGTACCAAGCAGGAATATTGGGCAAGAATAACGAGAAATTGAATCATGAAATTAACAAATACTTCTTGCCAAACATGGTGGCCAACGGCGTGTGGCTGGTTACCTGGCACTACGGAATTATTTGGCTCTCAGTTATGGTAATGGGAGTGATTTTAACAACACTGATTAAAATTGCCAATTTGATTAAGAAAAATAAACTGGGAGTAAAGGAAAGGGCTTTTATTGCCACACCGATGAGTGTTTATTTTGGCTGGATAACGGTGGCAACAATCGCCAACATTACAGTATTCTTGGTAAGTACTGGATGGAACGGGTGGGGAATTTCCCAGGAAGCTTGGACAATTGCCATATTGCTAATTGGGGCTGGAATTGGGATTACCCGGTTACTGAGTGATCGACGGGTGGCTTACGGATTAGTTTTAATTTGGGCATATTATGGAATTTGGACCCAGCACATATCGGTAGACGGTTTTGGGGGACAATACCCGCAAATCGTGAGAACTCTTATTTTTTGTGGGGTACTGTTTTTGGCCGCAGAAATTATAGTCCTTCTTAAGAAGGGTAAGATAATGGAGATTAAGAAAAGTTAAGAATCAAGAAGACGCGCGAGTCGAGATTGGGCCAGCTTGAAGTCAACCCAATGATCCTTGAAACTGGTAAAGGCCAGGGAATCGAGCAGCAGATGAATTTGGTAACACTCGAGCCGCTTGTCAAAATTGGTCAGGTCGGCTCCAGCGCGCGCCAAAAAGACTTTGGTTTTAGACTTTATATCAATACCCTTTAGGGCTGGGTAATAAAACTGCCAGGCAACAAACATGGCCAGGTCATAGAGATAGTCCCCCCAGAGGGCGCATCCCCAATCAATGACGCCGGCTACCGCACCGGCATTGATGATTAAGTTAAAGTGCAAAAGATCGTTGTGCACTAAGTGTCGAATGTTGGGACAAAGAGGAACCAGAGTGGCTACGCGAGCAGTAGCCTTATTAATTAAATTTAGAGCATCAGGCTTGTGTTTAAGCTTTTGGCGCCAACTGGAAATACGGCTTGAAGGAGAATCGGCTCCTAGATTTAGCAAAAAGTCGTGCCAACTAGCCCGTGTGCCATTACCGGTAGTATCCCAGCCACCAAAACCTTTAGACGAGGAAGAATCAGCTTGGCGAAGGGCGTCAAAAAGACGAATAATTGAAGCAATGGAGTTAAGCATTTGGGCACGGGAGAGCCGGTCGACCATTTCACCCTCCACCCGGGGAGATACGGCAAAAAAGCCGTCAAAAGCCGGACCAAAATGCTCGAGAGGAGGCACCGGAAGAGCGGGTGAGTTAAAACGGGAGGCAATTATGTCACGTTTAAAGTCATCGGCAGTGGCGCTAAAACGGATGACTTTGGAGTGCGGACCTAACTTATAAAAGAAAGCTTGGGACCACTCCCCAACTCCCACTGGAGTAATATTTTGCGGTTCAACGCCGTAGAGTTTTAGTAAAAATGGATAGACGTGATTGATGGTGTATTTCATGACTTGTCTAAATTGATGGTTGTCGATAGACCGATACTATCCAGAAAATAACGGTCGTGGGAGACAACAATAAGTGTGCCAGGATAGGAGGCGAGGGCAGATTCGAGGGCGACGCGAGCGGGAATATCTAAATAGTTAGTTGGTTCGTCAAGAATTATAAAGTTGGCCCCTGAAGCCATGATGATGGCTAAGGCTAGCTTGGATTTTTGACCGCTGGAAAGATTGTTGACCATAGTTTTTAGGTCGGCCTGGGTAAAACGAAAGCGGATTGCCAACTGGTGGGCAACGGTTTCAGTAAGGTGGGCGACCTCGCGCAAGTAATCGATAAGCGGGAGGGTTGAACTAAACTCATGATGCTCTTGGGGGAGGTAACCAATATCAACGCCAGTGCCAAACTCGATTTTTCCCCGACCCAAAGATGAAGGGAGCCTGCCAGCAATGAGTTTTACCAAAGTAGACTTACCCGAGCCATTTTTGCCAACTAAAGCAATACGTTCACCCCGGGCGATGTGAAGAGTAAAGTCGGACAGAACAACCTGCTTACCATAAGCCAAAGTTAGACTACTAATAAGCAGAACTGATTGACTACTGACCCGGCGGGGAGTAAACAAAACCGAGAGATCAACAACGGTAGTGGGTTTTTCAACTCCGGTAGTTAAGAGTTCATGGAGAAGCATCTTTTCGGTTGATTTAGCTTTTGAAGCGGAAGCCGCTGCCTTGCGGCGCATATAATGATCGGCCCCGGTGGTCCTGACCTCCAATTGTTGAGTTTTGTCTTTCATGATCCGGACTCGGTCAAGGATACGCTCGGACCTTGTTTCCTGGGTCTCGAAAGCCCGAAGTTGGGCGGCCGCCTCGATTTCCTTTTGTGTTTTGTAAAACGTGTAATTACCACCATAAGTTGTAAGGTGTCCATTATCCAAATCGAGAATTTTAGAAACAGTATTGTCCAGAAATCGACGGTCGTGGGAGACAACAATAAAGGCTCCTTTATAACCGGCAAGATAAGTTTCGAGCCAGACAAGAGAGTCTAAATCCAAGTGGTTGGTCGGTTCGTCGAGTAACAATATGGCCGGTTTTTGGACCAATAGTCGAGTCAAATAGACTTTGGACTTTTGACCGCTACTGAGGTTGCCAAACGGAACCAGCGCCAACTCTCCTACTCCCAGGTCCGTTAGGGCAATATAAACCTTATAAATTTCCGAGTCAGCCAAAGATAATGATTCGGTTAAAAAATCGAGGACTGTGGCAGCAGGGTCAACATCAGTAACTTGAGGAACGTAACCCAGTTCGAGATTCTTGGGGAGTTTGACTATATCGCCTGAATCTGCGAACTCAGTCCCGGCAAGGATACGGAACAAAGTAGACTTACCGCAACCATTGGCACCGATTAGACCAACCCGGTCCCCCGGACCAAGACCAAAGCTGACACTGTCCAATACCAAGTGGTTGAGATATGACTTAGTAATAGAATTAATTTGTAGTTTCATATATTGATTATAGCCAGTCCGTCAGTGGACGGACCGTATTTTTAGGCAAAATAGTGTGCTTTGCTCCAAATTTTGACCAAAAAATACCAGTCTTTCGACTGGCGCTAATTTAAGAATATTTTTGATAAATAATAATAACTTACACACCAGTCCCCGGAAACCCCGGAGAAAAAACTTATTGTGTTTTTGTTACTATCACAGAATTATTATACCAAAGTGTAAGTGAGAGTCTATGCTATAGGATTCTCAGTTCGAGTCCACGCTGGGAAGCAATTGGGTCGTAACTTTATTGCCAAGCATTCAGTGGCTTTAGGAAACATTGATCTTTCTAAATTCACTCTCGAGACTGGCAAGAAAGATGGTGGAAACGGTAGGGTAAATTATTTCCTCATTTGGAAAGGAGAAGCCAGAACTGTCCAATTAGATCCACCAACCGAAACTTGCAGTGAGGACTTGGACAAGAACGCTCCTAGGTTATACCTTAACGGTAACGGCGTTCCTTGTATTAAGGTCTATGAATCCAAAGAGCAGCCTGGCTTAAGTGTCGCCTTTACCAGCGGTGGTCAACTCATCAACTTCTCCAATGAACTCGAAGGACCGCTTGCCAGGGCTCGCATGCGTTAAGGTTTCTATGAAAACTATCAAACGCCTTATTCTCCGGTTTTTTGTTGATCTGATTGAACTCCAAGTGAAGCTACTCAAGACTTTGGCTCACACTGGCTCACAACGTCCCCAACGAGCCGTTTGAAGCTAAATGACGGTGAACTTATGCTACTCCAGGCACGAATGCGTCACACAAGCCAACGAGTGGGGTTACAATTCGAGTTATTTCCAAAATAGAAACAACTGTCCGGAATTTCCGGATGGTTGAGGAATATGGTCAACTGTTCGAAAAGTTCGAAACTAGGAATTTTTGTTACCTCTGTTTAATCTTCGCTCAGAAAGTTTTTTCCAAATATTCTCTGCAATCTTTATATCGCCGGAGGACAATCCAAAATTGTCCATTAGGATTTTTTTGTTAGTAATTTCCAATATTTCTGATATATTTTTTTTGTCTCGGATCATGCTATCGATCGTATCTAAAAGTTCACTATTATTTGGGTTATAAGGAAGAAGTATTTCTTCTGCTTCATTGGGCATTAACTCCAAAACTCCACCTCCGTGGCTTCTTCCACATATCTCTGCAAACGCTAGAGACAAAGAATTGTAATAACTTGCCGTTAATGCTCTTATATCAATCCCTGGCTTTATCGTGACTCTATGCATAGTATCGGTTGTATATGCTTGGGCTTCGTTAATTATCAACTTGGGGTACAGATTATTTCTTCTTATGAAGAGGGCATCTGAAACACGAAGTGATGGAACCATCTGCCATTCATTCCTGATTCCACATTTGTAGCCCTTGTTAATCCCTTGCTCTTCTCCAAGCTTGATATATCTCATGGCGCCTGCATCGTTTTTTAATGCTGAGAGCTCAGGGAACACTAATAAATGGGTTCTCGCTTCTGCCTTCCTGTTTTCGAGCCAGTCATTTTTAGTAAAAATTGCACTAGGAACTTGAACACTTCTACCCACTAATGGTTTTGCGAACTTCTCGAGGTTATACTCTTTAACTATTGAAAATGGCACAGTAAAAAATGGATTTGAACCAGTAGTGATTCCAACCTCAACTTTTGCATACTTACCAAGTTTGGATATAACTCCACTTTCTTGAAAATGTTCAATGAAGTCTATTTCCTCTTGATCTAGAAAATAAAAGGTCCATTTGTTTGATTTGAAATCAATTTTCTTTTTAGGACTCCTTAAGGTTGTAACGTCTAACTTTTCTAGTTCTTGTGCATCTTTAAGCTCTAAATGTTCAATAAGATGAGAGTCAGAGTCGTTTTTCTCACAGAGAAGCAATATCACCTCCTGTTGAATTTCTTGGAATACTAATGTCTTAAAGGAAATAATATTTATTTTGTTATAAAAATGTGCCAAAAACTCTCTTAATTGTTGAGCGAAGGAAACCTGGAGTAGCTCAGCAGGAAGGACAAACCCGATCTTTCCTTTTTCCTTTAATAATAGGCTTGACCCTATTACGAATGACACCCACGCATTTGTTAATTTTGAATATTTTAAATGGGCTTTTGTAAAAATGTTATCAGCCATTTGTTGCTGTTTTCGGTCAAAGAATTGATATCTGATATAGGGTGGGTTACCAATAACTAGATCAAACTTTTGGTTTGTTTCAAGGCAAAACTCATGAAAGTCGGCTATGACAACATTGCTTTTAGGAGGCGATATTTTTCTTGTCTTTTCAGCCTCAATTGGATCAATTTCAACTGCCGTAATGCTTTTATATTTATAACCACCATTTCTGATTTCTTCCAGAAAGACACCGTCTCCACAGCTAGGCTCTAGAACATCATTTTCTTTATTACCATTAAAGCCCCATTTCAAAATAAATGCGGCTATCGAGTTGGGTGTGTAAAACCCTCCTCGCAATTTTTCTTTAGTCGTTTCATTAATTAGTTTCATACATCTTTGTGACTAGGGGAATTTCGTTATCCATATCGTTTAATCCATACAAGCACGTGAGATCACGATCTAACGCAGTCTTTTTTGTGTCAAACTCTCTTCGTAGAGGGTCAATAATTCTATGATTTCCTGAATTATTATCGATTTCGCCTTGAATTTTAATGAGCTCCTTTTGAGTTAAAGCAATTCGATCATGGAGCTCTTTCTCATCAATATTGGTAAAATCAATTTTTCTTATCGGAAGTCTTTTGAGGACTTTGGTCCCTCTAGCAATATAACCACCTCTGAACACTTCACCTATTAAGGACGAATACCATTCAAGATATTTTGAGTTGAGAAGGGCTTGAATATAGTAAATTGAATACGGCAAATCGTCAGGTAGAGTTATCATGCAATAACCAGCCGTACCACCAGATGAGATCAGAGTTCCATGATAGTCAATTGCATATTTATTTCCTTGCGACAAAACGCCAACTATAATCTTCGCTGGAACGTCACACTTATCTAAACTTTGATGTCTTCCGAATCGATACCATTCGTTGCCTGTCTCTGGCGTGGGTTTTATATCTCTTTTGGGGTCACTTAAAGTGTCTTTATACGCCATTAAGTATTCGTACATGTGCGGGAATTCATTCTTTAGTTTGTCGAGCTTGACGAATTCTATCCCAGTGTCTATTTTCAGATAGGGGTATATGACAAAAGAATTTGGTTTGAAAGGGCGATATGAATTTAAATTATCATTCCCGCTGGAAGTTTTGAAATAAGGTCTAGTTAAAAGTTTTTCTATCTTCCATGATTTTCCGTCTTTTGCAAAATAGACGTAAGTATTATCTTCTTTTGAGGCAGTGTGGATATAAATGTTATTAGCGCTTGTTTGTATTCCATTATAGATATTGTCTGGACCAATAAGCTCTTCCAAGGGTTTACTTTGCTCATTAATGACTTTATACGCAGGTTTGAGACAGCCAGGGACTAGGATCCAAACATCATCATCTAATTCGTCGAACCCAACGGTGTCATAGTCGTTCAACTCAATATTTCTAGTTTTCCAGTTAGTTAAATCTTTAACCTCAATGTATTTCAATGCGGGTTGTTCATCTTTTTTCAAGATAAGTAGGCAGGTATAGGTTGTTTTATCTTGGAATATCTGATTTGCTCCAAATGAGATAACCTCTTCAACCGCCTTACTATTTCTTAATAACTCTCGAAGTTTTTGACCGGCTCCGACTTTTGCGAACTTACTTGGAACGATATATCCCAAGTACCCATTTTCTTTTAGAAGATTTAAACCTCTTTCAATAAACAAAAAATATTTATCAAACTGTTTGTACGAAGAGGCGTATGATTTCTTGTAAATCGGGAGTTCAATGGGGGTCAATTGTGAAATATGTTCAGTTGACATGTATGGAGGATTGCCAATAATGACATCAAATCTAGTTTCTCCAAAATCAAAAGGATTAATTTCTGTGCGTTTTTCTGTAGGGGTTTGAGTAGAATCAATTAAGCTATTCCCAAATTGGATATTCCTATTTAAAAGTGGCAATGCGGGTGTTGAAATGGTATTGCTTTTTTCGTCTTCTAGAAGTTTAAGCAATAAACCAAATTTACACGCCTCAACTGCATTAAAATCTTTATCTACACCATAAAGACAGTTTACTAGGACCTGTTTTTTTATTTGGAAAGGTAACTTGAATGTGTTTACTCCTGTTTGGATTAAAGTTTTAG
The DNA here is from genome assembly GCA_041666965.1 of Candidatus Shapirobacteria bacterium. Taxonomy (GTDB): domain Bacteria; phylum Patescibacteriota; class Microgenomatia; order UBA12405; family UBA12405; genus JBAYFX01. The sequence continues at coordinate 44,912 of JBAYFX010000001.1, read as the reverse complement.
GAGAATTCTTGAGGTAATAGTCCACCAAATGATCAGTTATAAGTTGGTATGTTTCGAGCAAAAAGGCACCAGATCCGCAGGCAATGTCGGCAAAAGAGGAGCTAAGTATCTCAGTGTCGGTTTTGTCTTCACAAAATGGTAAAACAGTTTTTCTTAATATATCCCTGATAACAAAAGTTGGTGTGGTAACTATGTCGCGATCAATATGTTCCGGCTTTTTTGTTAGCGAAATCTCACCATTATTTATGGTTAGCTTTTCTCCTAAGAAAATTTCATAAATATTCCCTAGAATGTCTGACGCGAAAACAGCAAAAGAGTAAGTGCTCTCGGGGTAATATAATTGAGAGATTATTGTCCAAAATGCAGAGCTGTTATTTTTAATAATTTCTTCGTTTAGTGTATGGCTGAACAACCCAGAGTTGTATTTTTTATCTGCTTCTTGGAAAAGTTTAATTAAGGATTCGTAACTACCTTTACTAGAGAGAAGAGCCTTGTACGTTTCAAGGTTTCTATCTTCGCATACTCGCAAGAAGATAATGCTATTTATGTATTTTTGTACTAAATCATTTAGCTCAGTCTCACTTAGATTTGGTTTATGAGAAAAGATTTCTTTACCTAGAATTAAGCGCCACTGGTTAATTTGAGAGAGAAACAGGCTATCAACACTGAAGAGTTTAAGTTGTTGCTCAATATATTCCCACGTTTCGTCGAATGAGCCATTATAGACGTTGTCGCGACTAAGTGCCTTTTTGATGTCTTCGAAAGCGGTTTCATACGCAGTGTAATGGTAGAGTTTTACTCGAGACCTTGACACTTTGTCTGCTTCTTCGACCTTAGACGAACAATCATAGATTGCCAAATATTCAAAATTGGAGAGGACTGAGATCTTTAGTTTTGAGGTAAAACCATAACGCCTGACTTGTTTGGCTGGTTCATCATCAATTTCAATCTTTACGCTGGGTTTTTTTGCCTCTAGATAATATTTCCTTTCCGAAAAAAGGCGGAATGTATAATCCGGTTTCTCTGTTGTGGAATAAGCATCCTCCTTTAAAGACTCTTCAACCAACACTTCTCTTTCATTTGTAGATTTCCCGTTTAAGTTTTTAATATCCCATCCTAAAAGTTCAAAAAATGGATCTAAAAAATCAATTCGCAATTGAGCTTCTTTGTAGTCTGCCTTTAAATATGCGTCTCTGTTAGATTTATATTTCTCAACTAATTGGGTAATCGTCATATTACTTGTTTCATTGTATCTAATTACCACCCCTTACTAAACCTACAAATACTCCTCTGATCTCAAGCTGTGTTGGAACAATAGTATCGTATTTCTGGTTTCTTGGCTTGAGAACAATCCGTCCATTCTCATTGCCAAGAATCTTTAAAGTAGCCCCATTTTCAGTAATGCCTACCACTACATCGCCAGGGTTGGCAGTCATTTGGTGTTTTATAAGCACTACATCGTCATCGAGAATTCCCATGTCAATCATACTATCTCCCTTAACTTTAAGGGCATAATAAGAGCCATTTTTGTTTAACTTAATGGTGGTCGGCACTTGAACTGGTTCTGAGTCCTCAATTGGCTCTATTGGGGCTCCAGCGGCTATATATCCCAGTAATGGCACTGTCTGCTTTTGTGTTGTGGCAGTAATTCCGCGATTTTTGTGAGGATCTCGTTTTAGGTAACCCTTTTTTTCTAATTCTTTGAAAAAATACTGGGCAGTACTTAAATTCTGGGTCTGCAAAAACTCTGCCAGCTCCTTTAAAGAGGGGGAATATCCTTTTACATCAATAAAGGAGTTTATAAAATCCAAAGCTTCTTTTTGTCTGTTCGTGAGGGGCTTGACGGACATGGGCATATTATGATAACTTTATGATAAAATTACAGTGATGTCAAGTCCGACATTAAAAATGTAAATGACTATGAAACAACTACTGATAACTCAGGCTAAACCTAACCCTTCTGGTAAAGACCGTCTTGGTAATGTGGTTCCTTCTTCTCAATTGGCCGGTGAGTGGGTTGATTTTAAGAATACCGGTAATGAGGGTTATCCTCTTGAAAATATTAAACTTCATCACATTGCCTATACCACCCAATACCCGAATGGAGTATGGGAAGAAGTGATGGGTTTTACTGGAACCTTGGGTGTGGGAGAGATTGTCCGTGTACACTCTGGTGGCAAAATTCCTCTTGAGAACTTATTTCCTGTAGATCTATCTGGGGCCAATTATCACTTGTTTACAGGCGAAAGTTATATTTGGAACAACGATCGATCCGACTCTCCACGCCTAGTATTTAAGCAGGATGGCCAAACATATGAAATTGATAAGGCGACGTATTTGGCTTATCCCCAAGAGGGGAAAATATTAAAAAGAGTTGGAAATAATCTAGTATGAGTGAAGACAATAATGAAATATATACTAGAGCAAAAAAAGAGCGTCAAAATTATGTCGATGCTGTTTTAAATTCAAAATCAAAAAAGATCATTGTTGTCGCTGGTCCCGGGACAGGAAAGACCTTTCTTTTCAAAGAAGTATTAAAGGGTAAGAAAAATACATTAACCCTTACCTTTGTTAATGCATTGGTTGAAGATCTATCTTTAGAATTGTGTGGATTGTCAGAGGTAAAAACCTTACACGGCTATGCCAGGAGTGCACTTGGATTGGCAACATCGGATAGTGTTAAAGTGTATCCAAAATTATCCGAAGTAATAAAAGAAGACGCGAAAATACTGTTAGACAAAGATATTAATTTTGATCACATTTTTAATAATCGAGATGATGGTAATGAAAATATAAAGTTTTATAAAAAACGCAAAGATTATTACGACAAATATTACGGCTACTCTGACATAATATTTGCAATCGTTAAGTATTTTGAGGATAAAAAAGATAAGATTCCAACTTACGAGCAAGTGGTTGTTGATGAGTTTCAAGATTTTAATAAGTTGGAGGTTTCGCTAATTGATTTATTGGCAGAAAAGAGTCCGACAATATTGGCTGGAGACGATGACCAAGCTTTGTACGCATTTAAGTCTGCAACTACGGAATATATCAGGGAGAGGTTTAGTCCAAGTAACAGCCAGTATACTTCGTTTACTCTGCCATATTGTTCCCGTTGCACCAGTGTAATAATCGGGGCAATTAATGACATCATTACTGCGGCTACCAGCAACGGCAACTTAAAAGATAGGGTGTCAAAAGAGTATAAATACTTTGATGATGAGAAGAAAGATAAGGAATGTGACCGTCATTCTAAAATTATTTATAGTCAAAAATATGCAGCTCAGATACCTTGGTTTATCGAAAAATCTTTAAGCGAGATCGCAGAAATTGAAAGAGGTCCTTTTTCTGTTCTAATAATATCTCCAACTAAGGTTCAAATTCGTACCGTAGCGACTGCACTAAAGAATAAAGGCTTCGAAAATGTCCAGTTCATTGATAGAAACGATGACAAGGAACCGGCATTAATGGATGGACTCAAAATTTTATTAGATGAAAGTATGAGTAACCTTGGTTGGAGAATTGTGTGCAAATCCTTAATGAATAGCCAAGATTTTAAGACGCTTATCGAGACTACAAATAATGATGATAGTGTGAGCATTTGTAAGCTGATAACACAAACATTGAAAACTGAAGTAGATACGGCACTTAAGGTGCTAAAAGCAATAAAAAACAGCAAGAAGGTGTCAAATGAAGATTCAGATAAGTTATTCAAGATGATAGGAAGAGATCCTTATGTCCTGATTAAGGACCAGTTAAAGGATGAATTAATATTTGGATCACAAAAGAATGGCAACCCGGGTCTGAGAAAAATTCCTATTAAAGCAACTACAATTCAGAGTTCAAAAGGATTGTCTGCTGATTATGTGTTTATTACTCACTTTGATGATCAGTATTTTATTCAAAATAAAGATAAGGTAACTATTTCTGATCAGGATATATGTAATTTATTGGTTGCTCTTACCAGGGCAAAAAAGAAGGTGTTTTTGGTATCATCCAACACAAAGAAACAACCTAAATTTTTAGATTGGATTAACAAAGATAAAATTGAAAAAATCAAATGAATAAATATCTAACCGCTTCCACCCTCTACGACTACACCCAATGTCCTCATCGAGTATGGCGGGACAGGTTTGGCCCTCAGGCAGAAAAGAGCCAGGAGTCAAATCCATTTATTGAGCTACTTTGGGAAAAGGGTGTATCTCACGAAAAAGATGTAGTTAGTAAATTGCAGCTAGTTGATTTGAGTTCGACTGATAAAACCGATCAATTTAACAAAACACTTGAGGCCATGAGAAATAAAGTGCCGTTAATTTATCATGGATACCTCCAATACGAAACTTATAGCGGTGAGCCTGATTTATTGCGGTTAGAACCTGACGGCACTTATATTCCGATCGATATCAAAAGCGGGAGTGGTTTTGAGGGAACAAATGAAGATAGTGATGAAAACGGTAAATTGAAAAAACACTATGCCCTCCAAATAGCTCACTACTGCGAGTTGATTGCCAAACTGGGGTTTGGTAGTAAACATCGCGGTATTATTCTTGATAGCAAAAATGAAGAAGTGCTCTACGATCTGGATTTACCTCAAGGTGTAAAGACTCCGATGACTTGGTGGCAGTTATATGAGCAGACGAGATATGAAGTTTCCCGATTAATAACCAACCAAACACAGAATAAACCTGCCTATTCCAGCCTTTGCAAGCTCTGTCCTTGGTATCAAAGCTGCAAGAAGTGGTGTCTGGATACCAACGATCCTACCATGATTGCCTATTTGGGTAGATCTGGACGCGATACTCTGGTAGAAGATTTGGATTTGAAAGATGCCAAAGATCTTTGTTCAATTGATGTCTCTGAGCTGATAAACAGGAAACAAAAAGATAAATCATTTTTGCCTCGTATCGGAGAGAAGCAATTAATTAAATTCAAATTTCGTGTCCAGATCAATTACGAACTCAAAACTCCCCAGTTTAAGCCTTTTCCTCCGTTTCCCAAGGTAAATCATGAGTTATTCTTTGATATAGAAGACGATCCAACCCAAGAATTTGTGTACTTGCACGGTGTCTATGAGCGAACTCCGGAGGGCGAACGATTCTTAGATGATTTTGTGGCTGCCGATAATACCAGAGAGGCGGAGAAGGAAGCCTGGACCAAATTTGTACGATATGTGCAATCACTTCCAAAAGGAGATTTTTGCCTGTATTACTACAGCAAACATGAGCGCACAACATATCGAGAAATGCAGAAAATGTATCCAGATGTTATTGATATTAACGAGCTTGAAACTTGGTTTGTGCCACCAATTGGGATTGATCTCTATTTTGACTACATCTTCAAATACACCGAGTGGCCACTACCAAGCTACTCACTCAAGGAGATTGCCCATTATCTCAACTTTAACTGGCGGGATAAAACTCCCTCTGGTGCGCTTTCGATCCAATGGTTTAACGAGTACCTTGAAGACAAGGATCCAGCCAAACTAAAGCGAATTCTTGAATATAACGAGGATGACTGCAAAGCAACAATGGTTATTAAAGATTACTTGGATTCAGTAAAAACTGAATGAATGAACAAATACTTATAGCTATTATCGGATTAGTGGGTGCCATAATCGGTGGACTGATAGCTTCTGTTCCAATTTTTATTCAGGAACAAAGAAACCACAAGCGATGGTTGATTGAAAAGAAAATAGCTTATCTCAAGGATCAAATCGAAGAAATTGACCAATCCAAAAAACTGAGCTTAAAAGACTTGCAAACCGTACTAAAAGGTGGCAAATTTGAGGACAATGGAAATTTTGTGTCATCCGTTCCAATGGAGGTAATCGAAGCTTTTCAAAAACATCTACCGAATGGACAAACAATGATTAGAGATATTCCAGAAGCTAAAAGACAAGAAATCTTTATTGATGCTGCTACCGCTCTGGAGAGGAAAAAGATTGAATTGCAGAAAAACATTAAGAAGCTGCTTTCTTAACTTTTCATGCTTGTAGAAAATGTTTGATTTCCTTTGCTGTGTACTCTGGATATTCAAGCTCTGTGGTCCAGTCAGTTGTCCGAAATTGTACCCATTTCTCGAGCCAATTCAATAACAGTTTCGGATTCTACTACTGATAAGACAATTTCCTAACTTTATGGCCTTGGCTGTAAGAAGTGAATTGAAGATACAATAGAGTCAATAACTTCTTGGTCGAATGGGTTTCCGTAATCATCTGTGTGGTGCATTGTTTTAATTGTAAAGAAGTAGCCTAGTGGGTTGATGAAGGTTACACTTCTTTTAAGATAATCGTTGCAAAAGAAATTATCTGCTCCTGGGCATTCAACATAATATAACTTGTAAGTCGGGAGATCATCTATCTTTGCGGGTAAAATTCCAGAAATAACCTCGTGGACTTTGGTAAACTCTCTTCTAATGACGTTGTTGGGGCTATAGTAGTCTAATTGTTTGGTTGTATCTTGTTTTTGAACGGAGACGGCAATTTCGGATTGGTCTGTAGAATATTTAGCATAAGGTTTAACAATTAAAGTAAATTCTTCAACACTCTCTGAAGATGATCTTTCTTCAACAATGGCGTCGTTTGGGTAATTTAGAGTAAAACCATATTTTTCGTCCATGTAATGGGTATAAGTTTTCAAGTCGCTGGTGACGGGAGTGGTTGTAGGTGAAGATGCTAATATCCGTTCTTGAGAGGGGGGGAGAGCAGTAGATTCGTGAAATTTATAGCCAAGATAAAAACCAAGAAAGGGAAACAAAACAAAAAGGATCAATGCCAGGGTTCTTGAGGAGCGAGTCACAGTAGTCAATGATTGTGGAAGCATTGTTGAGCTAAGTATATTTCCAGGTAGAATAAAAGTCAAAAATCCCATAATTCAAATAATTCTTGAACCTAAAGGAAAGATGTTTAATTTATTACCCCTTACGAAAGAACACTGCTTTGCGGTATTACCTGACAATCGAGAATTTTAAAGTTCTAAAATCGTTCCACTGCCCGAGCAACTTATTTCAAGTACGAAATCTATCCATATAACTCATTACCCAAGATAGGACTCGAACTTTTGATAAAATCACACAGTACTTATGAGAATTTATCTTATTAGACACGGACAAACAACTGGAGATATTGAAGATAGATATGGAGGAGCTTATGATGATGAGTTGTCAGATAAAGGCGTATCTCAGGCACACGAACTAGCTGATAAATTAAGTAATTCCGGTATACAGATTCTTTTTTGCAGCCCATTAAAACGAGCACAACAAACCGCAAAAATACTACAAGCGAAATTAGGTGGTGAGATAAAAACAATTATAGATTTAAGGGAAAGAAATAAAAACGGGATTCTGACCGGGATGACCAGAGGCGAAGCAATAATAAAATATCCACAATTAGTTGAAGAACTTAAGGATTACAGAAGTCAGATAGAAGGGGCAGAGTCTCAAGAGGATTTTGAAGATAGAATAAATAAAGCGTTTATGGAAGCTACCGGTGCCTTAAATTATTCAACAATAGGCATTGTTACCCACGGTATGCCATTTTGGGTAATCTTTGGAGACATTCTAAATAAAAGTGTAATAGCTGATATTACAGATTGCGCCTACGCTGTATTAAACAAAGAAGACCAAAAATTAATTCTAGTTAGAACGGATGGGATTGAATACAATAAGAACTAGTTCTAAAATCGTTCCACTGTCCGAGCAAGCGCTATTTGAACCTAAATTTGACATATCCCATATTGGACTGGAGAACTTTTGTATAATCTGTCTATGAAATCAGAACCACCAATTTTGTGTAGTGCCTGTCTACTCGGATGCAAGTGTCGCTACGACGGCAATTCAAAATCAAATGAAAAGGTATTAGCTATGTTGAAGAATAATCAATTACTTCCAGTATGCCCAGAGCAATTGGGTGGACTATCAACTCCCCGGACACCATCAGAGAGAAACGGCGATAGGGTGATTACTAAAGATGGTACAGACGTAACTGTCAACTATCAGACTGGTGCTGAAGAAGTTTTGCGAATAGCCAATCTTTATGGATGCAAAAAGGCAATTCTCAAAGCAAGGTCCCCATCTTGTGGTTCCAAACAAACATATGATGGTACCTTTACGGGCAAACTAATTGATAGAGACGGTGTGTGTTCTGAATTGCTAAAGAGAAACGGGATTGAAGTTATCTCAGAAGAAGATTTGTAAAACTTACTTCTAACTCACGGCTTTCCTAATTTCCTCCAAGGCGGGGAGCATTTTTTTTAGGCACGAAATCTATCCATATAACTCATTACCCAGGATGGGACACAAACTTTTGTATAATCAACTGTGACAATAGATTCTCCAATAGATACTCAATGGTTTATACAAAAAGCAACAGAAAACGATTGGACTGCTATTGATGATCGGGTTACAGAAATAAGTAACAATCCAGCGTGGATAAATTGGACTAGTGAAGGTTTGATCAGTGAGGTGTTGTATGAAAGAGATATAGCTATCAGCCTTTTAGAAAAAACTAAATTACCTTTTGATGAAAGTAAAGAATTCGGGTTAAGAAGAGTATTACAAACAGACGAAAATCAACATCTGAGGAGAAAATCAGCTATCGCATTTTTTGTTCACGGAATTAAAGATGAGGAAATCTTGAGTCTTCTCCATGATGCACAACATAACGATGATGAATTAAGAGAACAGGTCGTTATGCTTTTGACTAAGCTCTAAACTGTGCTAATAGTTCTAAAATCGTTCCACTGTCCGCGCATCTAGACCGATTTCCGAACTACCGATCTTTTGGTAAAATTTACTTATGATAATCAGAAATGTCACTCCTGCTGACTATGAATCACTCAAAATTATTAAACCTTCACTAGATTTGGAAACTGTAACTAATCGTCTTAATCGGCAAAATAAAGGAGAGGTGGAGTTTTTAGTGCTTGAAGACAATTTTGAATTAGTTAGTTTTGTTTTATTAAAATGGAACGGCAAGGAGACTCATCCGGAATATCCAGACATGGAAGATCTATATACAAAAGAAGACAAAAGGGGTAAAGGATATGGTTCATTATTGATAAAAGAATGTGAGCGGAAAGCTAAAAAAAAAGGTTTTTCTAAAATTGGTCTAGCCGTCAATCCACAGGAAAATGATCATGCTAACCAACTTTACCAACATCTAGGTTATCAGCCCACAGGTGAAAAAACTTATGTTGACGGGATTTATAGTGGAGTGGAGGATTGGTGTATAGACATGGAAAAATTGATTAAATAGTTCTAAAATCGTTCCACTGTCCGAGCACTGACTTTTACGTACGTATTATTTATCCATATTACGCATCACCACAGAATAGACTCGAACTTTTGTATAATTTGCCCATGAGTAATTATTTACAGCAAGTTCAAGATTTTTTATCCAAGAATAGTCTTGATATTGCCAAAGACCAATTCTTTTGTATTGATGACGATATTTTAAACAAAATGATTGAATGCGCCCAACTATCTCCTGTTGATCGTATTTTAGAAATTGGTCCGGGATTAGGTTTTCTCACTCAGAAAATAGCTACCAGTGTCAAGGAAGTAATTGCCATTGAAATTGATACAAAGTTTAAACCCCTCTTAAGTCAACTACCTGGCAATGTTGAAATCGTTTATGGAGATGCATATAGATTATTAAATGACGATATATTTCAAAGTATTCACCACCCTCCCACCAAAACAATTTCCAGTATCCCTTATAGTCAATCCCAAAATATGTTACATAACTATACGAACGCTCGTTGGTATCAAGGCGATTTAATTTGGCTAGCCCCAAAAAGTTTAGCCGATAAAGTTAATAAAGAACCAATTTTGGGGGCATATTTTAAAGCCGAAATTATAATGGAAGTTCCCAAAACATCATTTTACCCACAGCCGAATACGCAATCAGCTGTCATATACTTCCATCGCATTCCTAATCCCATGGAAACAGGTGATTTTAATATTTATCTTAGAAGATGGTTTTATAATCATGAGGATATTAAAGTGAAAAATACACTAAGAGAAGGAATTATTAGTGTTGCTAAAAATCTGAAAAAGAAAGTTGTTACCAAAAACCAAGCCAGGGAACTAATAGGCACTCTAAATCTTCCACAACCAGAACTAGAAAAACTTACTAACAACATCCGCCCTGAATATTACTTTGAATTACCACTCAAATTAACCCCTTGGTTTAAAAGTTTAACAACTTAATCTTATTAATTGCTACAAAAGTTCTAAAATCGTTCCACTGTCCGAGCAAATGAGACTAGAACTTTTTTTGAACCTAAAATAGGTTCTAACTTTACATACCCCGTCCTGGACTAGAGAACATTTTTGCTAATTTTTATAGCTTTGCCCTTAATTATGGCAATGGCAATTTTTTTATAAGCTTTATCTAAAATCCGACCGAAGGTGGGTTGTGATACTTTCATTTTTTTAGCCGCTTCAATTTGTTCTAATTCGTCAACATCGTGTAATTTTAAGGCTTCAAGTTCATCGGGAAATAATTCCACTTCTTCAAGAATAGACAAGGGCACGCCCCGAGGTTTAAAGTAAACAACCTCGGGGTTAAATCGTAAACATCTAGGATTCTTTGGCCTAACCATATTTTATTTTAATTCTTCTTCCAACTCTTTGGTATCCTCAAGCTCTTCTTCTAAAGCTTTTCGGTAGTCAGCTAAAGATTTAAAACGACATAATCCACGACCAAAGTTGCAACCTAAACCTTTATCTCCGCCACAAGGCCCAAAACCTCTACCGGTTGATGGACCTTGACCCATTGGGCCTGTTTTATCTCTGTTTGGCATATTGCCTCCTATTTAGATAAATAAATATAAATGAATATATATTCATAATATTACTAATTTAAGTAATGTCAAGTAAATTTATTCTAGGTGAAACAAGTCCTAATTGAGTCTAAGGCGGGGAGCAAGTGTCAATATAACAAGTAAAGATACACCGAATAAGCTTTTATGACATGGTTAAGTGGAAGTGATACGCCATGATAAGATTCAATAATGGCTGGAGAAACACAGAAATTTTATGAAAGTAAAGAAAGAACTGTACGTCTTAATCCCGACGGCTTAACTCCGACGGAAATGGCAATGATAGTTGGTCTTGCCACACAACTCTTTGACGGAAGCAAAATAGAATTTAAATACGCTCTTGATCGTTGTACTTTTTTTGCCGAATATGGATACGATGTTCTCGTCAGACTTGTGACCAACCACCCTCACCTAGCTAATCCTCGTATAGAAGGTAGCGACAAAAATCCTTTTGATCAACACTACTGGTTAGCCGTCGACTTAGTCAGCAATGAAGTTCCTCAATCTATCACTCTTGATCCTATTTTTGGATACGTTGGACTTGCTGAAAAAACTCACAATCCTTATTACGATCGTAAAAGGATTGTGACTCCTCACGTGCCAGCCTGGGAGGGTGGAGTCCGAATTAAAACCATAAGTATATAGTTCGAAAATCGTTCCACCAAGCGAACTAAGCCAAATCAGTACAATGTTATCGTTTTCAATAAATCTTCAAATCTCCCTTTTGCTAATCCAATCACAGTATCTGCAGCTCCATAATATACCCAGATTTCATCACCAACTAACACTGCTCCCGACGGGAAAACTACGTTTGGTACTAACCCATTTCTCTCATAATCAGCAGCAGGCTCCAATACAAAACCTTTTGTTCTTCCAATCATTTTGTGTGGATCTTCCAAGTCGAATAGGGCTGCTGACACACTCCATGAATCTGTCATTGATTCCGAGCTAAAGACCATTAACCACCCCTTGTCTGTCTTTAATGGCACTGCTCCCAATTCCGGGCCACGATGAAGCCACTTCTCTGTCTTTAACATGGTTAAACTATCCGTCCATTCAGTTGTCACTAATATTTCCCGAATATTATTAAAATACTTAATTTTTACCGATGAGTTTATACTATCTGCATTCTCCGTAAAAGCGAATCCAATTTTACCTTTAACTCTTTCGGGCCAAATACAAGCAGCTTTTGATTTGACTGTTGGACCAACAATACCTAATTTTTCAATTGACACAAAATCTTTGGTTCTTGCCAGTGCAATTCTGATGTTGGGTTTTGTATCTTTCTCCCAAAGTGGGGCATCTATTGCTGTGTATGTAATATAATAATAATCTTCAAATTTTGTCACCCTTGGATCTTCACAACCATAGTTATCATATGTTTCACTTGGGCTGATGAGAGGTTTATTATTTCTAATAAAGTTTTCACCATCGCTACTTTCTGCAATACCTATAAAAGAGACATTATTAACTAACTTGAAACCAGGTCGGTAATATCTGGGTTCTCCAACTTTTAAAGCGCTTGAAAACGCTCTATATAGCATTATAAAATTCCCATTTTCTATAATTACTGTTGGATTAAACACGGCACCCCCTTCCCAATCAACTTCTTTTCTGGGAACTAAAATAGGCTTTGGATTAGATTCGGATGGGAATCTTGTCAGTAAAAAATTAGGCTTCGGCATAAGTTAGGTTAACATATCAGTTATCAACAATTACAAAAAGTTCTAAAATCGTTCCACCCCCCCGAGCATAAGATAGGCGAAGTTTTAAAATCGTTTTTTTGTCGGCCGCAGAAAGAGAAGGATGCCAGTCCCAGGTATGATTAGATTTATAAACTTAGCAACTGCAATTATTTAAGATTCTGTATTGGGACCGTGCATCGCAATAGCTTCCCGTAAACGAGATTGCATCGCCTCAACTTTATCGGAGTTAACCCCCCTTAATAATTCAAGTGCGTTGGCTGTTCCCTCAACGGCGCTGACAACCCTTGAAACATTTTGGGTTAAGGAACCCTCAATAAGTGTCCATGTATGAGGAATAATAGCTACTACGAATTTTGCCGTATCTAATGGACGGCTTAATAACTCTGCGACGGTAAACTTTTGTGCAGCATCTACTTCACCTTCAGGAGTATCTCTTTGTTCAGTCATATCTAAGTATCCTTGTTAAAATATTAACTCTGTCTACTAATACTAAGAATAGTAGTTCATATAGCAAGATATTACAAGTCATATTTTTAACTTTTGCCGTAATTATTGATACAATGAATAAACTAATATTTACTACTACATTGAAAGCCTGAGAGATTTGAAGTATTCACTAAGGTATTAACAATGTGACTACACTCCGTTAATTCGAGTACTCCCGAAATTAAGGAGTCTTGAGTCTTGGTGAAATTCTAAAATCGTTCCACAGCCCGAAGCCAGATGGAATATGTTTTGACACCAGGATTACAGTAAATATCTGAGCTGGATTACAGAATATAAAATCCGGGTAAGCCATACTGATATTGGCCAATCGAGGCAGACAGAAGATATAGAGATAAAATCTTATTGACTAGAATGAAAATATTGACAAGAGTTTTTTTCTAAAAATTTTGCTCTGTCCCGGTTTGGTTTCTCAAATGACCTCAACAAAAATTATAACTATTTCGACTACTAAAAAGGACAATAACCAAAAGGTAAATGTAATTAGCGATATTTGGCAATTATTTTCAGCATTACCTAATTAATTTTGCCCAAAAACACCGACTGATTGGATATTGGCAGGTTTTTCCTGTACAATGGATTGTATCTTATATTTTGATATTTTACTTTTATAATGGGCGCGAACAAGACTTTAGAATTTGAAACTTTTTACCAACAATTTATTACGCGTGACTACAAAAAAGGGGAAATGCTAATACGGGCTGACGACGACCCGCAGGGAATTTTTTGCCTGACTAAGGGGTACGTTCGCCAATATACTATCTCCCCTGCCGGAAACGAATTGTCGCTGCATATTCTCAAGCCAATTTCATATTTTCCAATGGTCTGGGCCATAAACGGGACGCCAAATGTATATTTTTTTGAAGCTTTAACGGCGGTTGAAGTTGGCCGTGCCCCACGGGAGCAAGTTGTTAGTTTTATTAAAGACAAGCCATCACTACTTTTTGCGCTGATGAGCGAACTTTTGGAAGACTATGCGGAAACACTGACCCGGGTGGAACACCTGGTGTTTAGCGACGCCTACCGCCGGGTAATTTCAATTTTGATTTATATTGCCAAGCACTTTGGAGAACCCCACAAAAAGGGGATTATTGTTAAACACCGATTTACCCAAGCGGACATTGCCACCCTGGTTGGCGTAGCCCGGGAAACGGCCAGTATTGAACTGTTAAAACTGGAAAAGAAAGGGCTGATTAAATATGTTGACCACTCAATTCTGTTTGAAGATTTAGAAAAACTAGCGACGCAAATAGACTCAGGAACACCGTAAACGTAATGTAACTTGGATGGATTGTGTTAGCCGGATTACAGCTAGTTGATATGGAACATTACGGTGTAATGCTTGTACTGCTACTACACTAGTAACTAGTTGATATGTCTACTAATAATCAAAAGCAAAGAGTCACGCTGTTTATTAACCATATGGTTGTAACCCACGCCAAAGCACAAGCCCTGGTGGAAGACACGACACTGACTAGCTTGGTGGAAAAAGCGCTTTTAGCTTATTTACCCTCAGAATTAATTATTAAAAAAATGAAAATATAAGTACAACTTTATTAATTAAATAGGAATATATATGGGAATTTTACTTTGGATTATTTTTGGAGCACTGGCCGGATGGATCGCTACTGTGATTATGAAAACAGACAGACACCAGAATACCGGTTATGACATAGTGTTGGGGATTATTGGCTCGGTGGTAGGTGGACTTTTAATGGGCACAATAGGCCAATCGGGAGTTACCGGATTTAATATTCAGAGCTTGATAGTGGCCGTAATTGGCTCAATTGTAGTGATTTTTATTGGCAGGAAGCTAAAGAATAGATAATTATTTATTTAAAAATATATGACAGAAAATAATAATGGATTAATAACGTCGGGTAATAGAGGAACTCCGGTGGTTAAGTCACCGGTAATTACTAAAGCCACCAGCGCTCAAACAAATGAATATTTGGTATATTATTTTTTTGGAGCCATGGAAATTTTATTGGCTTTTAGGTTGGTGTTACAACTAACCGGAGCCAGCCTGGCGAGTGGGTTTGTTCGCTTAATTTATAATATAACCGGAATATTGGTTTTGCCATTTAATGGGATTTTCAGTAAAGGTTACGCCCAGGGGTTAGAAACAACTTCGGTACTGGAACCAGGTACTATAGTGGCGATTATTGTTTACGCCTTAGTAGCTTGGGGAATTGTTAAGGTTATTAAGATTGCTTCAGGTGAGCAACAGGAGGCATAGGATGAATATATCAATTACAGCACTTAGTCCCCTATCGGCATTAGTTTTTGGCGTCTTAATTTTGATGTTTCCAAAAATTGTTAATTACCTGATTGCGGCTTATTTAATTATTAATGGGCTGGTGGGCTTGGGCTTTATAAAATAAACATGTTAATACTGATATTAATTCTGATTATTGGTACGGCACTGGTATATATTTCTAAATATAATTTTGCTCCGGTTAGTGTAAATCTAGGAAACTCAATCATCACAGGCATTCCTCTTTTTTATGTAATAATCGGGTCTTTTATTGTCGGTTTGATCTTGTCTTACATATTACAGCTGCTACGGGCTATTTCCACCTCATGGACACTTCGGGGTAAAAACAAAGAAATTAAAGAAGATAAAGATGAAATACTGGAGTTAACCCGCCGGATCCATCAGCTAGAACTGGAAAATGAAAAGCTAAAACACCTTACCGGGAACGAACCCGATGATTCAAACGCTTTGTGAAAACCTTGTTAGCCAAAATATACAAAAGGTTTCACTTTTCGAAAAGTTGGCAACTTTGGATTATGAGTTTGTTTCAAACCCGGTTTTTAGTAGGTGTGACCGGTATCGTTTTTAACGAGAAACAGGAAATTTTACTTTTTAAGCACACCTACCGGACACATTCCTGGAGCTTGCCGGGTGGTTATATGGGCAAAGGTGAGCACCCCCGAGAAGCGCTGGAGAGGGAAATTAAAGAAGAATCGGGATTTGTGGTGAGCATTGACGACTCGCTTAAAACCCGGACGGACCGCGACTTTGCCCGCCTGGACTTGTGTTATACCGGGGTGTTGATTGGGGGAGAATTTGTTGCCACCTCAGAGGTGTCGGAATATGGATATTTTGCCCTAGACAAGTTACCACTTTTAAGAAAAAACCAACTGTTTTTGATTGACTTGGCTTTAGCAGCTATACCCTGAAAAACATTATAATCTAGAGAGGAGATTCTTTCCCCGAAAACTTTCGGACTTCCGTCTGAGACGGACATGGCAGAATGACACAGAAAGTGGAGATATCGGTGTTAAATTAAGGTTTTGAAAGACTTGTTACAATTGAGAAGTGAATAATAGGAACATAACCCTCGGATACGTACTAATTACACTCCAAAACTCCTTCTTTTGGTATGCCCCTTGGCTTTTATATGTATACCAGTACATTGATATTAAACAAGCGACATTACTTCAGTTAATCGGATTATTGACACGAGTTATTGCTGAAATTCCCAGCGGTACGGTGGCTGACTTGATGGGAAAAAAGAAAACCCTGTTAATCGCATTTTTTCTATCCGGGTTGGGGGAAATTACTATGGCATTTTCGACTACATTTAGTTTGTTGGTTGTGTCTTATGTAATAAACAGTCTCGGTTCGAGCTTTTTTTCCGGAACTATTGACGCCTTCATGTATGACAGCCTACTTGAAAAAAAAGATGAGAAAAAATACCCGTCCGTTTTAGGTAAGTCAAACGCATACCAAAATATGGCCACAGCCATAGCCACGCTTACAGGTGGTTTTATGTTCCAAATATGGGGTGGGTTGCCGTTTTTGATTACAGGTATAGCCAAATTTGCGGGCATGTTTATTGCGTTTAGAATAACTGAACCGACGGTAGACACTTTTTCATTTTCGGCTAAAAACTTTGTGAATCAAACAGCCAAAGGGATACGGCATCTGTTTAGTAAAAACTTAATTAGACTAACATTACTGACCTTACTTATGGGTAGCTTTAGTGTTGTAGTTTATGAGATTTTGGACGATGTGGCGGTAGTTGACTGGGGGTATTCGGCTACCAGTATTAGTATTCTATATACAACGGTAATTCTATTATCGATTCCCTCAAGCTTTTTATATGAAAGAGTGGCTAAAGTGATTAAACCACCAATGATTGTGGTGGGGGCAATTTTAATTTTAGTAATTAATTATATATTTTCTCCGTTAATAAACGTATATGTTTGGTCGTTTATTTTTTTACTTAGAGTGATTTATAGTCCTTTAAAAACTGCGGCAGTGACTGACATTATTAATACAAATGTGGCTTCAAACATTAGAGCAACAACCCTGTCAACTTACGAACTATTAATTAGAATACCCTTTGTGATGTTTGGGGTATATATTGGTACCTCGTTAAAGGATATGGGGGTTAAAAATTTTTCTGTACTATTTTCCGGATCTCTGTTGATGCTTCTTTTGATTTATTTTCTGATTATTTTGATTATTAAGTTAAGAAAAACAACCAACAACCGGAATGCTTACACAATTATTTCAAAACCTGTGGGGTGACATAAGATAAAATAGAGATATAACTAACATTAAACAAATATCACCAAAACAGCAGGAAGAACTGATTAACATTCTTAAACAACGGTTTGAGAAAAATATGAGGCGCCACGAGGGAATTGAGTGGGTTAAAGTGGAAGCCAAACTCAGGGCAAGAGTTGAAAAACTAAATATTATTTGGACAATGGAAACAACCGGGGGTGAACCGGATGTGGTGGGCTTGTATGAAAAAACCGGCGAATATATTATTGTAGACTGCTGCCCGGAGAGCCCAAAAGGGCGACGAAGCTTGTGCTACGACAACGAAGCGCTGGAGGCGCGAATTGCCAATAAACCAAAAGGAAGCGCAATGGGCATGGCCCAAGATATGGGAATTGAGCTGATGAGTGAAGAAGATTACCGGTGGTTACAAAAACTGGGAACCTTTGACACGAAAACATCCAGTTGGTTAAAAACCCCGGAAAACATTAGGAAGCTGGGTGGGGCAATTTACGCTGATTTCCGGTACCGACAGGTGTTTGTATACCACAACGGAGCTGACTCATATTATGCGTCGCGCGGGTTTCGGGGCGGAGTGGGGGTATAAAAAACCCACGACCTAACGTTGAAGTTAAGCGTAACGCACTGGGAGAGGACGAATTCGAAAAAACTTCAACTAGATCTGACATCGAAGTTTCGGCATTGTTTGAATAAATTTTCTTTAACATGCGTGGTTTAATGAAACATTTATTAGATAAAACAAAGATAGGATAACTGGCAGAACTAAAAGTTGAACCTAAAAAAAACAAATCTTACAAAAAAGATTGAGTATCAAAAAATGGAAAACGCCTCAGCTTATTTTTAAACTCCTTTTCCTTCCTCGACGGCGGTTACCTTGAAACTTGTGTCAAACTTGACGGTCACCTGAGTACCGTCAGCTTTTCTCATGTGAGCTTCGTAGGGGGAACCTTCAGCGTCGGTTTCAACTCTTAAAACAGTTCCCTTAGGAACTGCCGCTAACGCGGCGGCGGTGGCTTTGGCGGCATTGTCACCAGTCAACAACACTTCCCGGACACCATTAGCACCAACATGACCACCGGAATTAGTGTCAGACTTTAGTTTAACTTCGGCAGTATTAATGGGAGTATTTTGGGCGCTGGTTTGGCTGGTGCGGGGAACATTGGTTAGACTAAGTCCTAAAATTGTTAAAAAAGCACCAAGAAGAAGTGATAATTGGTGAGATTGTTTCATGGGGAGGGTAAACTAATAAGTCTGATATTGTCCTCCCGGAGGGCACGAGTTTGAGGGGGAAAGGGATAATAAAGGGGTAAGAAGAACAAGATATAAACAGATATAATTACTTATGAACTATGAACGGAGTCGAGTTAAGTCAAAAGTTAGCTGATCATGGTGTGCCGGTTTCGACTTGGGGACGGGGTGGGAGTAAAACTTTGGAGCACCTTTTGGGTGAGTTAAAGGAGGGAGAGGCAACCTTAGTTGAAACTATTGAAAGGCAATTACTTCCCTCCCAGTCCTACCCCGGATTAATGACTCGGCGAACGGTTCACGCTTTTTTACTTGACTTACCAAATAAATTTTATCGAGAGGAAGGTTACCAGGAAGAACAACCAGACAAGATCACTTACTTTAGGTGGCAAGAAATAAAGTCGTAATAATAAACTGTTGTGTTTTTTGTTACATAGGAGATAATATGGGGTATTATGACAACATCACTCGAGTGGTTGAAAACAGTTGCAATTGACGGCAGAACATACGTCTGCCCCACCCCAGCCCAAATGGGGAATCTATATCTGAGAATGGCGGCAAGTGTTTCGGATGCGGAAAAAAAATTTGATCGGTTGGTAGCTATAGTACCGGGGGGACAAGGAGCAACTGAAGCCCTGGCAGATTTGTTAGGAGTACGCCATATCTCAACTTTGGGAGCAAGGTTAATTGGGGAAGAAAACAAAGTTCAGATTACGAGGAAACTCACTGATGATGTTTACAGGGAATCAGTTTTAGCTGTTGGCGACGTGGTTGACCCCATAGTTCTTGACGCGGTATCAGAATTATTGCTGACTAGAAAAGCGCGGTCTGTTTACACGGCAGTTGTTTGCGACAACCATGGAAGCAGGGTAGTGGCGGATTTCAGAGGGTTCTGGACGGACGAGGATAAAGTGATTTTTCCTCACACTCGGGGAGAGTTTGTGAGAGGAGTTTATGGCATGTGGCAAAAAAGATGTTCGGTAGAAGAAATTGGACAGAGGTTTGAGAGTTTGGGAATAGATGAGAGACAGGTTGCTCTTATTATGGAAGGAGTAATGCCAGGTGGGCGACTACCTACCCTAAGTTAAAACTAACAGAGATCAAGTAAAATTGATTTAATGTTGACTAGTTTAAGAAATTACCAAGGGGAAGAGATTGAGAAGGAAAGGTTACAGAGTGTGAACTTTAGTGAGGTGAATTTGAAATTTAGCTCGTTTAGTAATTGCGTACTGGTTAGCTGTAATTTTACCGGCGCTCAATTGGACCAAACATTATTTACTAACTGTAAATTTAGCGGCTGCTGTTTGAGCGGCGTTGATTTTTCGGAAATTTCAATTAAAAAATGTCGGTTTATAGACACTCTGCTGAGTTACTCGACATTTCAAAAGTTTAAAGCCGGGTCGAAATACGAACTAGTGACAACTGACTTGAGCAGTAACACGTTTGAGGGAACGGACTTAAGTAATAGTGTATTTAATAACTGTCTGTTGAGGAAAGTAAAGTTTGAGAAAACGAAACTACTTAATGCTGTGTTTAAAAACTGCGACTTATCAGAAGCTGACTTAATCAGCGCCAATATTGAGGGAGCAATTTTTTCTCAGTGTCAGATTTTCCAGACAAAACTAAGCTTGGACGGTTTGATTAAATTTGGTGGCGGGCAGGGGTTTGTGTTAGAAAGCTAGCACAAGCAGCGGAATACTTTATTAATTAGAATAAACCTTCTTTAAGCTCTTCAAGCGACAGATCGACTTCAAAGGTGGTTCGATCACCGACATTAACGTAGAGCGACAAACTATCACGCTTATGACGCTTAATGATGCCGCCGCAGGAATAAACCACACGACGAATATCTGGATGTAGCTCTTGCACTAGGGGGAGGCCATTTTGGTCTATAAAATTATCAGGGGTTAAAATTGGGTCCGGGGCAACAGTAAGACTGAAAATGTTATTAAGACGGGTTAACTTAGCCCGTCCAATACTGTATACATATTTGTCCTGACCGTCGATTTTTTGAATGGTGATGCCGTGGATGATGAAAAGGGCTTCGGTGGGGTTTAACCAAATGGGGGGCATGGTGGTACCTATGCGCCACTGGGCCCAAGGCAGAGAGGTCGGAAACTCAATATCTCCAAGTTTCTCAGGCGTTTGGGCGTGCACGGAAAAGGCCAAAATTTTGTGGTTATAGTCCGGACTATCGGGCCGGAAAAGAAAAGTAAAATTGTCAACCGGGGTCATGTTTTTTCCCGATCCAAAAGTAGAGATGACCAAAAAGGGTGGCAATTCTTTTTCCCAGGTATTAACAGAATTAATTTTGACAATAGCCGGAAACGGAAGAGAACGGCCAGATTTATCACACAATACCGCAGTTAAGCCGATGACTAAGTTTTCGTTTTCTAATTCGAGTGCCCGGGGATCTTCCAAGTTAATTCCCTCAAACATGGGTTCCCAAATAGTTCGTTCTTGAACAATGGACCCCTCGGAACTTAGCTCAAACAGTTTCAGAATACCGGTATCGGGCTGGCCTAAAGCGCTGGCCTTGACTACTTCCCTACCGATTAAATAGACTGAGTCACTATTAAGTTTCTGCCAAGCAGCCAGATTAAAACGGGCAACTTGTAAATTAGGAAAAATATTTCTAATTTGTTGAATTTTCATTTAGACTGAAGTTGGTGATGGCCATGACTGACAAAAGATAAGAAACAAGTGATTCGGCACCCTGATTAAGATTGACACCGCTTGAAGTTAATCCATCATAACACCCGCCGGTAACAAAATTGTAAACAGGAACTTGTTGGCTATTGTTACCTAAAAACCAACTAAAACAAATTGAAGCTAAATTCTTGTACATTTCGCTTTTAGTGGCGAGAAATGCTGCCCTGAGGGCCAGTATCATGGAAGCAGGGTCTTCGGGTTGTTGGTCGTAGAGACTCATTTCACTACCCCGGGTGTACCACTGAATGTTACCAACCGGCTGATAATAATCGTTTTTAAAACTGGTTTTAATAAGAAATGAGAGAGATTTAGTGGCTACATTTAGCAAAGAAGTGTCATTGCAGGACCGGGCGACTAAGAATAATGATTCAGGAATTACGGCATTGTTGTACTTTAGGCTAGTGTCAAACCACTGCCAGTCGGGACTGGTGGAATAATGAGCGAAAGCTTGGACTAGATCGGAGACTAATAAATCAATTTTCTGGTTCATTTGATTACTTACAGCGGGAAACTCCTGTTGGGCTAAAAGTAAAGCCTTGATCATTAGGGCTTTGGCTCTTAGGTGATTATCGAGCTTGATGGAATTCCAGCTTTTCAAAAATATATCTTTGGCAACACTTCTTAGATGAGATGGGTTGGTTTTGGTGGCTAAATACTCAGAGAGGGCCCACAAAGTCCGAGCATTGGCGTCGGTTAAGTCTTCGGAAGTGTTTTGAGAAGTGGGGAGGTGGGCGGGATGACTAAGATAATTGACAAATGAACCATCTGGCTGATGGCAAGTTTTGATGAAATTGAGATACTTTTCCGACAAAGCAGTTTTGCCATAAAAACTGGCAACAACTAGAGCCCGGGAATTATCGTCGATGGTATAGCCAAAAGCGGGGTCGGGAGTGGACAACTTGGCAAACTGAAACAGACCAAAGTTATTAGTCATTCTTACTAAATGAGAAAAGTTTAGGGGAGGAATAACGCTTTGATTTAACAATTTTAAATACTGGGCGGCAACATTGGTCCAGAGCATAGGCCGGGTGAGAGTGTAGGCGGCACGGTGCATTTTTTTAAGCTTGGCGGGACTGGTAAGCAGATCATTGATAGCCAGGCTCATGGAAGAGGGGTCTTTGATGGGGACAAGTCGGCCAACTTCCGGAGTAATTATTTCTCTGGACTGGGCAAACTCAGTGCTGACTGCGGCCCGACCGGTACCAAGGGCATAAGACAGAGTTCCTGAAACTGCCTGATCGGGATTAATGGAAGTGGAAATATAAATGTCGGTAGCTTTGAGAAATTTAATTAACTCCGGCAAGCTTAAATATTGGTCGTAAAATTTAACATGACGCTTTAAATGTAGACGATTGACCAGTTTAGTTAACTCAAGGCGATAGACTTCACCGTCTTGGCGGTGAACTACCGGATGAGTTTTACCTAAAACCAAATAGAGTACTTTGGGGTGTTTTTTGACAACCGGGGGAAGGGAACGGATAACATATTCAATACCCTTACCCGGGCTTAATAAACCAAAGGTGGTTAAGATGGTGCGACCAAACAACTTGAGCACCTTTTTGGAACCAACGGTGGTGGAAAAAGTGGTGGGATGAACTCCGTGAGGAATAACCCGAACCTTGCCAACGGCCATAGGATATACTTTTTCCAAAACCAGCTTAGAGTTTTCGGTTAAAACGATAAGGGCGTGGGCGGCAAGAATTATTTTTTCGGTGACTTCTTTCATTTTAGGCGCCGGAGTGGGGAGGACAGTGTGAAGGGTAACAATGATGGGTTTGTGACAGCGTTCGATAAAATAGAGGATATTTTCTCCTTCGGGCCCACCATAAATACCATATTCATGCTCAAGAATGACTCCTAAATAGAGCGGGTCGGAATTGATGGTTTTAGCCAGGTCGATGTGTTGTTTTTTGTTATTCTGGTCAATTTCCCATTTAACCACGGGAGGATAGACGTGTTTATCGAGGGGCGATACGTTCATTGCCGCAACTTTACAGACAACCCCAGCTCCAAGGTACTTAATACTCGAGTTCAATAAATCTTGAGTAAAAGTAGCAATGCCACACTCTCGAGGCGGATAGGTCCCCACAAATACTATGCTTGGATACTTCATGCTGACACTATAGTATACTCTATGGGCAAGATACGTATAATTTTCTAATAAGAAAGTAAACAAAATGTAAGAAAGGGTATAATTATATGTGAGCATGAGGTTAACTTTGAGAAAGAAAAAGGTAAGCTACTTAAATTGGTTTGTGGGCACTTGGCTTGGGGTTTATTTTTTAGGATTTGTGATATTTGTAGTACTGTTTCCTAATACTGATATTGGGAAAATTAAATATGAAACATTTACCAGCGGCTGGCTTGAAGTGTTGGTGATAGTTTTCGCGTTGGCCATGATGGTGAGAAAAGATGTAGCGAGGCTAAGATAAGGAGATCCTTCGCCCAAAGGCTTTCGGACTCAGGATGACAAACTATTGGGATTTACGGTGAGCTTTTTTTAGGGGTAAAAGAGAGATTTTGAGATAAGGCTTGGAAGTGATGAAGCTAGAAAGACGGGTAACAAGGGAATTTGAGAGCTTGCCGGCATCATAGGCGGTGGCTAACTTAAGAATATCGAGAGTGGAATACTTGGAACCTTCAGGAAAGGCGGCGATTATTTTTTCAAGTTCAAGACGCTTAGGGGAACTTTTAGACGGAAAAACTGTACGGATTTTACGAATTACATAAATTAAGTGAGTAGACCCACGAAGCGTTTTAAGATGATTGTCCCGACAAAATTTATCGATGTTTTCTTCAAGAGCCAAGAGACGGGCATCAAGGGCTGACTTTTCTTCCAACAACTTCAAGTAGTCTGACACGAGCGAAACTTGAGAGCTCATTAAAATAGTATATACCTGAAAAAGAAGCGGGTGTGATATTATTTACGGTATGTCTAAAAACCAAATTACAAAACTGGGGAAAGAGAAACTGGAAGAGCGGGCGGTGGCGCTTAAAGAAGAACTGAGACTAACTTACCTAAAGCGGAGGGAAGCAGCCGAAGAAGGTGACCTGAAAGAAAACTCGGCCTACATTTATGCCGGAGAAAAGGCTAATATGCTCAACAGCCAAATTGAAGAGGTGTTAACCGACCTACATAACTGCTTAGTGACTCCCAAACCGACACAGACAATAAGAATAGAATTTGGGCACAAAGTAACTTTACTTTATTTGGAAGACGACCGGACAATGGTAATTACACTGGTGGGGAAAAATGACGGCGGACTCGTTACGGGATGGGTATCGCTGGAAAGCCCGCTGGGGGAGACGCTTTTGGGAAAAAGATTAAATGAAGAAGTGGAAATTAACGGCCAAAAAATCCGGATTACGGCAATTGAAATCGGCGAGATTTAAAGTAAAAACATAAATAAGCTAAGAATCAGTGTATATATTCCGAAGATCCAGAGGCGACGGGAGGTAACGACACGCTCCAAAACCCGAAGAGCCAAAAAGCCTAAGGCGGCGGTTAAGGCGAAACTTAAAAACGACTGGAGAGGAGTTAAGCCGAGGGCGACCAATAAATCCCGTTTAAGGAATATCGCCCCCAGAGATGCCGGAACAAACAAACCAAAGGAGAACTGAAAAGCATTTGAAGGAGAGAGTCCAACCAGTAAACCAGCAAAAATAGTGGCCCCGGAGCGAGAGACGCCGGGCAGAATGGCCACTGCCTGAAACAGACCAATAACAAGTGCCCGGGTAAGAGTTAGTGGTTCGGAACGGGGTTTAATAAAGCGAGTAGACAAAAGGAAGACTGAAGTTAATAAAAACGAGTATGGCAAAATTGAGGTGGAACTAAAGGCTGATTCAATTTGATCACCAAACAGGAGAGCAACAATAGCGGCGGGAACGGAGCCAATTATTAGAGGTAACCACCAACTAAGAAGAGATTTAAGACGGGGGTAAAAGTAAAGGGAGACGGACGCCAAAGTGGCAGTGTTAAGAAAGACGTCAAGTCCAAGGGAGGGTACCAGACCAAACCAGGACTGGAACAGAGTGAGGTGGCCCGAGGAGGAAACGGGGATAAATTCAGTGACGGCTTGGGTTAGAGAGAGGACAAAAAGGGAAAGAGAGGTCATGTGTAAGATTAACAGAGGAAGGAGATCCTTCGCTATGCTCAGGATGACAATTCCAAATTAACGCTTGGGGGACTGTTTAGCGCGACGGGATTTACCACCGGTACCAACATTACGTCGCTGGCGGACACGGGAATCGACTGACAAAAATCCACCGTTTCGCAAAACTTCGCCTTGAGTATCGTCGGACTTTTTGATGGCCCGAGACAGGGCTAAAATAAGGGCTTCGGACTGAGATTCGAGTCCACCGCCATTGAGACGACCCTGAAAATGGAAGGTTTTTACACCAGTAGCAGTAAAAGGCGCGAGAAAATGAGTTGGATCTAAAAGGGAGCTGAAATATTTTTTAGCAGCAATTTTATTGATGGTAGAGTCTCCGGCGGCTAAAAATAGTTTAACAGCGGCAACAGCAGACTTGCGCCGACCTATGGCGTAGAAATAAACGGGGGCTTTGGAAACTTTGGGGGTGGTTTTAACCATTTAATTTATCGGAATAAGGGTGCTCTGACCCACTAAAAATTTTTAATCGAGTGATACGACGGGAACGAAGTTTGTTTTTGGGAATCATGCCCATGACGGCATGAGTAATGACGACTGAAGGATCTTTAGCCATTAATTCACCAAAAGATTGGCTTTTTAAACCACCGGGGAAACCGGAATAATGATGATAGATTTTAGTTTTAGGTTTGTCACCGGTTACCTGGATAAGAGCGGCGTTGGTGACGACAACATAGTCCCCGCGATCCTGGTGATAGGAAAAATCGACATCACCCTTACCCATTAGAAGATGGGCGATTTTAGTAGCCAGACGACCTAAAGTTTGGCCCTCACAATCGACTAAATGCCAGCGGCGGGTAATTACATTTGGTACGGGAGTGGTAAAAGGTTTCATAATTTGCCCTTAGCCTTTGGGGCTTTTTTAACAACTTTTTTGACTTCTTTGGCAGGTGCTGATTTTTTTTCCTTGACGACTTCAACTTTAGGCAATGGTTTGAGAGCCGGATTAAGTGATAACTCAGATATAATAGCATTATCCCCTACCCGACGATGAACCTTAACAATGGCC
The DNA here is from genome assembly GCA_041666965.1 of Candidatus Shapirobacteria bacterium. GTDB lineage: Bacteria > Patescibacteriota > Microgenomatia > UBA12405 > UBA12405 > JBAYFX01. The sequence goes on along the minus strand of JBAYFX010000001.1, from coordinate 18,204 downwards.
AACTGGGGACGGACGCCATCAGTGTAAGAGGCGGTAAATTGATCTAAAATTGTTTTGATAGTAGACCGGGAATTAATGAAACGACCCAAGAAACGGGAGCTAGTTAGTCGGGGTTTGGTTAAAATATGACGAATGGATTTGGTAACAAGAGGACGGACTGAAGTAATTTTGGCGGGAGTAGATTTAATTTTACCGTAGGTTAAAAAAGACAAGAGCAAATTCTTTAAAAGAATTTGGCGCTCGTGGTGATTGCGACCAAGCTGTTTCCCGTATAAGCGATGTCTCATGTTATTTCCAAGCGTAACCGCGTTCGGTTAGCCAACTATCAATAATCTTTAATGATTTTTCACCGACATTTTTAGACTTAGCAACTTCACCTCGGCCAGCTTTGACTAAATTCTCAATAGTGGCGTAGCCAGCTTTTTTAAGAGCATTGGTAACCCGAAGTGGTAACTCGATTTCTTCAACAGAAACATCGCCTCCGGCAATTCCGGGCATGGCGGTGAGAGTGATGACTTCGTCGTTGTAATCCTGAGGATCGACAATTTGATTGAGGGATCGGACGATATCTTTGGCGGCTCGCTTAATGGCATCAAGTGGATCAACTGAACCATCAGTCCAGACTTCCATGATGAGTTTGTCATAATCGGACTTTTTACCTAAACGGGTAGGCTCAACAGTGTAGTTGACTTTGGTGACAGGAGTGAAAGTAGCATCCAGAATTATTTCACCGATAACATCGGTTTTAAACTCTTTGGCCATAGTGTAACCAACCCCACGTTCCACGGTGATTTCAGCCTTAAACACGGCTTTATTATCACCCAAGGTGGCAATGACCTGAGACGGAGTAGCTACTTGACAGAGTTCACTGGTTTGAATATCGGCACCGGTGACAACACCCGGACCTTTTTTATTGATGGTGAGAACTAAAGGTTCTTCCTGATCATAGATAAACTTAACTTTTTTGAGATTTAAAGATACTTCAACCAAATCTTCTTTAACACCGGGAAGAGTGGTAAAAAGATGGTTGGCACCATCAAATTTAACCCGGGTGATAGCGGCTCCGGGGATGGTGATGAACAACACCCGACGAAGACTGTTACCAATAGTGTGGCCAAAACCACCCACAAGTGGGGCAATTTCGAATTTACCATAACCCTCAGAGGTCTTGAGAGCATTAATATGGAATTTGTTAGTGTCGATCATAGATTACCTTGAATAATATTCAATAATTAAGTTGACATCAATATCTTTAGGAAAATCGTCCGTGGCAGGCAGACGGGTTAGTGTAGCAGTAAAGGCGGATTTATCAACATCCAGCCAATCAGGAGCATTTGTATCTTTGTCGATGGTAATGCGGGACATGTCGCGAGTAAACTCTGAAGCCTTAGGAACATAGGAAACTACGTCACCGACGGACAAAAGAAAGCTGTTGATGGAATTTTTCTTGCCGTTGACCATGATATGACCGTGAGAAATTATTTGCTTGGCCATGGGGCGAGAAAGTGCCAAACCAGACTGGTAAACAACATTGTCGAGGCGGCGCTCGAGCAAAATCAGGAGATTGTCGCCGACTTGACCGGTTAACTTTTTAGCTTTGGTGTAATAGTTGTGAAACTGAGTTTCAAGAACTCCAAACATACGTTTAGCTTTTTGCTTGGCTCTGAGCTGAAGAGCGTAGTCACTGGGTTTGCGGGAGCGTTTAGTACCGTGCATTCCGGGGGGGACATTGGCCCGTTTGTCGATGGGACATTTAGCAGTAAAACAACGAGTACCTTTTAGGTATAGCTTGATGCCCTCGGAGCGACAAAGGCGGCATTTGGTATCAACAGTATCACGAGCCATAGAAGTTAAACCCGGCGGGCTTTGGGAGGACGTGGCCCATTATGAGGGATGGGGGTAATATCGGCAATGAGCTCGATATCAAAATCACGTTTGGTTCTAAGAAGCCGTAAGACGGCATCCCGACCGGTTCCGGGACCTTTAATATAAATAGATAATTTCTTTATGCCAATAGTGCGGGCCGTATCGAGAACTTTATCGATGGCGGTTGTGGCCGCATAGGGAGTAGATTTGCGGGCTCCTTTGAACCCGGCGTGACCAGAACTGGACCAAGACAAAGTATTACCTTTGGGGTCACAAATGGAAACTAAAGTATTGTTAAAAGTGGTATTGATGTATAAACGGCCCTCAGAAAAGCTTTTGGGAGCAGTTTTCTTGGTGACGGTTTTTTTAATTGTAGTAGCCATGGTGGTTATTTATTTTTAGCGGTAGCAGCAGCTTTTTGCTGAGTTTCAATTTTTGCCCAGGCTTCTTTGGTAAGTGAACCAACGGTTTTCCGACGACCTTTGCGGGTACGGGAATTGGTTTTGGTTCGCTGACCTCGAGCGGGCAGACCGACAATGTGACGGATACCACGATAACATTTAATTGCTTTGAGACGATCGATGTTTTCGCGGATTTCCTTTTTAAGGTCACCTTCGGTTAGGAATGACTCCATGGCTTTCATGAGAGCAGTGACATTATCACGGGATAAATCTTTAATACGGGTATTTAAATCGATGCCGGCTTGTTTGGCTAGGGCAAGGACATTAGACGGACCGATACCAAAAAAACGAGTCAGGCCAACTTGGGCGCGCTCGTTATCGGGGATTTCTACACCTGAAATTCTCATAATTAGCCTTGTTTTTGGGTATGCTTTTTAGTAGAACAGATAACACGCCGCAAACCACGGCGAATAACAATTTTACAATTTTTACAGCGAGTTTTAACGCTAGATTTGACTTTCATAGAAGGACTCGGATATTGTAACCTAAAAGTAAGTTAATAGCAAAGGGGAAATAAGGGGAAAAATATACTAGAGTTTTTCTTTGATTAGTTTAACAATTTCTTCTTTGCCGGGGCGTTGTTGATAGAAATGTAATTCATCTTCAAGGGTGTTTACCGGTATTAATACGTCCAAATAAGGCACTTGAAGCGGGTGACCTAAGTTAGGGATAAGGACTAGCTCAATTTCGACACCGTTTATTGAATACTTTAGGTCGTTATCCCCTTCTGGTATATAAATCTTGAAGGCACTTACAAATTTTGAGAGGTCTTGGGGAGAAATTAATACATCCAGGTCTCTGGGGACGAGATTGATGCCGTGAACCATTAAAGCTCCACTTCCACCAAGCAGCCAATTAATCTTTAGACTATTTAAAGTATTGGCTAAAAAACTAAGAGTTTTTTGAATTTTTTTTAAATGTGAAGTGTCGGGGTTAGGAGTCATAAAGGAATTTTAACAACTTACAAAATATTGTAAAATATTTATGGGTAAGACCAAGTGACGGGGAAAAATTGGAATTGTATCCACATGTTGGAGAGGAAAAGAATCGGTTGTCAGCCACCACTAAACAGTTTGTCTAAAATATTTCGTACTCCTTTCCTTTACCTATAAATACAGAGCGGTCTAAGTCAGCGTCGGGTGAAAGAATAAGAGTTTCAGGGTCCTAACAATAAACTAGTGATGCTGTATGATGGTATTAGAATGCTGGATTTAATTAAAGCGCCAATAATAAAAGATTGGATGAAACCGGAAGATAAACTATTTCGAGAGAGAGCAAACGACTATTTTCAGAGAGCCCAAGATTTAGGAATGTTACCCAAAACCGTTAAGGATTGGGGAATATTTCGTGATGGTGAAACTTCGGTAGTGTATTTAGCAAACCCGGAGAGTGACCCATTTGTGGTTAAAATGGCTTTGGGTGAGAAAAAATTATTGGCGGAGGCTGAGTTTTTAAAAGCTTGGAATGAAAAAGGTGTAAAAACCCCAGAAATTTATGCTGCCTTTCCGGCTACTGATATGCTTCCAGTGTCGATGGTAGTTATGGAATATATAAGGGAAAAGTCAATCCATAGACTTATAGAAAACGGAGGAAAAATAAGTCCAAGATTAGTTTATGACTTGGGCCATACTCTGGCAATAATGCACTTATGTGAAGGTGAAGGATTTGGGGAAGCTAGCGGAAAGAGGGGGAAGTATGAAACTCAGGCGGAGGATTTAAACAATAGAATTCTTGGTAGAAAACTGGACTATTTGAGAGAGAATGGATTAATTTCAAGCGAAGAAGGCAGCGCATTAACGGTAGCCTCATCAATACTAGCAGCAGGTTCAGTCTCACGTGTAACCCACAACGATTATGGACTTTATAACTTAATGGCAACGGAACCTTTTACAGTCACAGACCCTGACCCGAAACTTGGTGACCCACTATTGGATTTGGGAAATTGTTTAAATATTTGGGAAGCCGGCTATGGAGAAAGTATGGGGAGTACCAATGAAATTATTCAAGGATACAGTCAAGTGAGTAAAATCGACGGTAAACGGCTAGCGGCAGCAAGAGCTATTCAGGCTTCGGCCAAAATAAGAACATGGTCAAGTAAAGGAAGGACGGAAAAAGTCCATAGAATTCATGAGATTATGAGCCGGGAACTGGGAAAGATGGAGGGTTAGCCCCGATAGACGATACGACCTTTGTCACCATCAGGTGAGAGGACCAAAGTTACAGGATCTCCAGCCACACAACGGATGCGATTTAAGCGTAAACGACCAGCAAGGTGGGCGACAATGAGTTTGCCTTCCTCGAGCTGGACTCTGAATAATTGGTTGGGCAGGACCTCAGTAACAACGCCCCTAACAGTAGGTTCTTTCATGAATTGGATTCTTTGAATAAATTAATAATATTATTTTTTGCGGTTTGAATGTCTGATATTGGGCCGGAACAAACTATAGTTGGTGAGTGTTTTATTAATGCTACTAAGGAAGGAAACTGACTAACATTTAAAAACTTTGCAAAATCTGGATATTCTTTAGCATTAAGTTTGTAAAGCTTGGCGCTAAAACCTGCTGGCAACAAGTCGGAAAAAAGAGGTGAATGAAGACGGCAATCAAGATAATCAGAATGCCATACATCGATTAAAATCGGTGCTGAAGAATTTAATATAATCTCCTTGTTATCTGTTGTAAGTTCTATGGCACAAGGTGAAAAACGAGCTGGCTGAACACCGAAACGCTCAGACCACAACCATTCTTCGCTTCGAGAATCATGGGCTAAGGTATCAGTAATCTGCTTTTCTTGATTCTCATTTGCAGCATACAAAATAGCACCAACAGGACAAGCGTCAGGAAGTGTACATTTCAAGCAAAAAGTACATTTTTCTTTATTCCAAACAGGGCGGTTTTCAGTTTTACTATATGTAATAGCATGTTTTGGACAACAAGATATTCCGCCGCATTCAGGGGCCAGATCACATATTTTATAGTTAAAGATTATTTTAGACATTCAGTTTATCAATGGCTAAACAAATATCGGAGAAGATGGGGTCAACGGGACGATTACCGTCGACTTCGAAAAGTTTACCAGTGGAGGCAAAATAATCTTTGATGGGACCAACGGTTTCCTGGTAAGACTTCTGGCGGGCGGCGACGGCTTCTGGAGTATTGTCCGTTCGGGACTGATCTTGGAACTCGGCACCCATTTTGGCACGACGGGCAAGGATTTCTTCAAAAGTAACAGAAAGGTGAATTAAAAGTGAAAAAGGTTGATTATTCTCCGTTAAATAATGCTCAATAATACGGCCTTGGTTTAAGACCCGGGGAAAACCATCAACAATAAAGTTTTGGTTACCAAGTTTTGCCAGATGGGGAGTAAGAACATCAAAAATTAAATCATCGGGAACCCATTTGCCCTCGTTAATATAACTTTGAGCCTGTTTGCCAAACTCAGTGCCATCGTCTATTTCGTTTCTTAATAACTGGCCCATGGAAAGATGAGTAAGATTGTATTTGTCAGCTAAAAGCTGGGCTTGGGTTGACTTGCCGCAACCTGAAGGTCCGATTATGAAAAGATTTAAGGACATAGATGTTTTTTAATTAATGGAAAATGAACAGGTAAAATTAATTTGTCAGTAATTTCTGACTCTGACATAAACCTAGTTTCAGCCACATCTTCACCATTACTACCGGTTAATTGACCACTCACAAGAGACACAGAATAAAAAATAAAGACGCTTTGACAAAACTTTTCCTGGAAAGTGTGATAATCATTTTCAACAGCTAATAATTTACCAATTTTAATAATTAAGCCTGTTTCTTCAACAAATTCACGTAGCAATGTTTCTTGGACGGATTCACCCATCTCGACACTACCTCCAGGTAATCCAAATAATGTGGTAGAGGGATGTCTTTGGAGTAATACTTCATTATTATCATTAACTAGTATTCCGTAAACACCAACTCTTAAACATAGTTTATCTGTGGTTACATTAAAAAGATTTCCGTTAAGGTCATGGGCGGTGACGGTTTTTGGAGTTGGTTTTGGAAAAAGATCTTGGGCCATATTAAGCGGTATGGTTTAGGCGACGATTATAAAAAGATAAAAAGTATTTGAAAGCAAAGAAGAAAACAAGAGAATTAGTAGCAAACAAAAGACCGGTAGATAACTTAATAAAAATGGCGGTGAGAGTAAAGGTAATAACGTCCAACAACAAAATGAATTTGGGAGGAGAAATATGGATTAGCTTTTGAGCCACAAGTGACAGGGAACCCCAACCTCCGATGGTATATTTTTGGGAAAAAGGTAGAGCTACTGAGGCAGCAAATATTACCCCACTAAAAGCCATTAATATCAGACTAATGAATAAATTTGGAGTTAATTGCTGGTGTATGCCGGAATAGTTTTTAATAAGATCGAGCATGATTGGAAAAATAAAAAAACCCATGGTGGACTTAAGAGCAATTCCTTTACCGTTAACCAGCAAGACAGCAAATAAAATTAATATATTAAAAACTAAGAGAATGGTTCCAACGGAAAATTGTGGCAGAAGATAACTTAGAACCAAACCAAAACCGGGGAAACCGCCGGTAACCAACTTAAATTGCCAGGAAAATAGGTTAATAAATAGCGCCAAAAAGAAAAAACCGACTAAGGAGAATATAAACGACTTAGGTTCTTTCATTTAGTAGGTGAGCTTGTCGTAATTGTAGGTTTGGACGACATTCTCGATTTTACGAGTGAGCTCGATGACAACCGAAACAACGATTAGAATACTAGTTCCACCAATAGTTAAGGAGGTAATACCGGTAAAGTTTTGAACAATTGAGGGAGTGACAGCAATTAGACCCAAAAAGACTGCCCCAATGGCAATAACCCGGTTGATTAAATACTGGAAACGGGCTTCGGTAGCAGCACCAGGACGAATACCGGGTATAAAACCTCCCGACTTTCGCAGTTCATCGGCGATATCTTTGGGCTTGAAAACAACCGAGGTATAGAAGAAAGTAAAGGCGATGACGAGAATAAAATAGAAGAGAATGTAAACAAAACCGTCAGTGCGAAAGACTCGGGAAATAGTGAGAGCTAAATTAGCAATGGTTTCGTTTTTTACTTGGCCCAGATATTGGCCAGCGAGAGAGGGAATGGTGGCCAAAGAGACAGCAAAAATGATGGGCATGACTCCGGCGGTATCGACTTTGAGAGGCAAGTAAGTGACCTGACCGCGCTTGGCGTAGTGAACGGGAACCCGCAAAATAGCCTCTTCAACCATGACAATGCCGGCAACCATGAACAGGCCTAAGGCTGCAAAGACTAATAGATTGGCAAAGTTTTGAGGATTGGACAGATCGGTAACTGAGGCGGTTTGGAAAAGAGCAAAAGGCATGCGGGAGATGATGCCAGCAAAAATAATCACAGATATACCGTTACCAACGCCATATTGATTGATAAGCTCACCTAGGAATATCATGATCATGGTACCGGCAACCATACTGACAACCAGAGCGATTAGGGTAAGCGGGGACAAAGTGGCAATTATATTTTGAGAGCGAAGAATACCGTACATACCGACCGCCTGCATTAGGGCCAAGGGAATGGTAGCGATGCGGGTATATTGGTTGATTTTGGCCCGGCCATACTCCCCTTCTTTAGACAGGGCTTCGAGTTGAGGTGAAATGAGAGTGAGGAGTTGCATCATAACCGAGGCATTGATGTAGGGGTTAAGACCGAGGGCAGCAATGGAAAAATTGGCTAATGTTCCACCGGAAAATATATCAAGTAAAGACAACAGCTGGTTTTGGGCAAAAAACTGACGAAGCAGATCGAGGTTTACACCAGGTACGGGCAAGTGAGCAATGAAGCGAAAGAGGATTAAAATTGCCAGAGTGAACATTAAACGCTGGCGGACAAGGGGGCTTTTTAGAGCTTGCCAATAGATTGATAGAGCTTGAGTCAAACGCGACATTAGTCTATCTTACCACCGGCTGCCTCAATTTTGGTACGGACGGTAGCGGTGACAATTACATCGCGAAAATGATAGGGAGAAGTGATGTTACCCTGACCTAATATTTTGAGATATTTGGCTTTATATACAGCAGGTTCGATTATGGTTTTAGGACTGAGACGATTGACAGCAATTAGATTGATGACAACCAAACCGTCTTTTTGGGGCAATACCCGATGCTTGCCTCGCAGAAATGGCAAACGCTTAATCCAGGATTTTTTGATTTTACTACCTTCGAAAGTGGCTTTGGTTTTACCCCGGGCTTTGTCTCCTTTTTGACCCCGGCCAGTAGTGTGGCCACCCTTGCCAGAGCCTATGCCCCGACCGACACGCTTTTGGGACTTGGCAATTATGGGAGTAAGATTACTTAGTAGAGTCATGGTTTAGAGTACCCAAACGGGTGAGGGCTTCAAAGGCTGCCCAAACATTAACTGACTTATTTTTGGAACCGACTATTTTTGAAACAACGTCTTTTAGACCGGCACATTCGACGACTGCCCGAACCGGACCACCAACAATCAAACCACTTCCTTTCTTACCGGGACGCATAAGAATTTGGGCTCCTTTGAATTTGAGAAAGATTTCGGAGGCAATGGTACCGTCAATAATAGGTACCGTTATGAAGTTTTTACGGGCCCGAGAGATACCTTTTTTAATGGCGTCAGCGACACTTTTGGCGCGGCCTAAACCGACACCCACTTGAGACTTTTGGTCCCCCGAGACTACGAGGGCAGTAAAAGAAATTTGATTACCACCTTTGGTTTTCTTGCTGACTTTTTTGATTTCGACCACTTTATCGGTGAATTCGCTATCAGGTTGTTTGAAATCATTTGATTGGTAGGCCATAATTAGAATTTGAGACCGGAGGCGCGAGCCGACTCGGCTAATTGTTTAACACGACCATGATAACGATATGGTCCGCGGTCGAAACGAATTCTATCAATTTTTTTAGCTTTTGCCAACTTGCCGATATTTTCGCCGACAGCCGCAGCAACTTCAATTTTAGTTAATTTTTCACTTTTAAGGGTAGCACTGGACGCAGCCACTAAAGTAATACCATGTCGGTCGTCGATAATTTGAGCATAAATGTGATTATGGCTTCTAAAAACTGTGAGACGGGGAATACCCTGGTTTTTGGCAAGTTCACCCCGAATTCTAAGTTGTCTTCGGAGAGCGCGATTTTTAGTGATCATTATGATTTGGCGGTTTTACCGGCTTTTAATTTAACAAATTCAGCAGCATAACGAATGCCTTTGCCTTTGTAAGGCTCAGGGGGTTTGATTTTGCGGATGTTTGAAGCAACCTGACCGACTACTTCACGGTCGTATCCTTGGAGAACTAATTTGGTATCGTCGGTTAACTGGCCAGTAACTCCAGTGGGGAAAGTGACATTGACCGGATGAATAAAACCACAGGTGACAACTAATTTGTTGCCATTGAGGGAAAATTTGTAACCAGTGCCGCGAATTTCCATGGATTTAATCCAAGGGGTAGCCACACCAGCAACAGCATTGTGAAGTTTGGATCTGAAGGTTCCAAAAAGAGAACGACTGGGTTTGTCGGAACGACGGCAAGAAATTACCAAAGAATCAGCGACACGCTCAACGCCAAGGGCGGGAGGAATGGGGAAATTCATAGAACCGTTAGGCCCAACAATTTCAACTGAACGCTCGGTTAAATTAGCAGTGATGTTTGAGGGTAGAGTAACAGGGAGTTTACCAATTCGGGACATTTTAAAATACCTCAGCAATTAATTCTCCACCGACTTTTTTGGCGACTGCCTGACGGGCTGACATGAGACCCTGGGAAGTGGAAATGATAATAAGTGAATGGGGATATTTACCCCAAGGAAGTGAACCAGTTTTTGAATAGAGGTGACGACCGGGAGTAGAAAATAGACGGACGTCGGAAATGGTGGTACCAGTAGCAGGATTGAGTAAGACACGGACATTACGAGTCTCGGCAACTGGTTCGTAGGCGGCCACAAAACCATGGTGTTTGAGCATGCCTAAAAGATTGAGACGCAGAACAGATGAAGGCATGGTTAGTTCCGAGCTCCGTGCCATGTAGGAATTTTTAAGACGAATTAGAGTATCAATTAAGGGAGATGACATGTTACCAGCTGCTTTTCTTAACTCCGGGAAGCATGCCTTGGTGGGCAAGCTTGCGGAAACAGAGTCGACAGAGCCTGAATAAACGAATAAAACCGCGGGGACGACCACAAATCTGGCAGCGGTTATGATACCGACTGGCATATCTTAGTTTTGTAGTCTCACGATGTATTTTTGCGGTATTAGCCATTAGAAAGTTATAAAGTTTGTAAAGTTAAAGATTTTATATTAATAATTTATGTGGTGGCTTTCGCAAATGGGAAACCTAGGGCGGATAATAACATTTTTGACTCCTCTTGGGAAGAGGCTTTAATAGTAAAAGTGATTTGGACAGGGCGAATTCGGTTAACTTTATTTAAGTTTATTTCGGGAAAATAGGTCTGATCTTTCAAAACGAGTGAATAATTACCCTGCCCATCAAACGAATCGAGGGGCATACCTTTAAAATCGCGCAAGCGGGGTAAAACCAAGTTAAAAAGTTTTTCAACAAACTGATACATGCGCTTACCTCGGAGGGTAACCTTGAAAGCCATGGGCTCGTTGGCCCGGAGTTTAAAACTAGCGACGGCTTTTTTACTTTTACACAAACGTGGATACTGACCGGTAATAGCAACTATTTCTTCGCGAGCGGCTTCGACACCTTCGGCTGAATCACGAACATCGGCAATGCGATAATTGATGACAGTTTTGAGCAAAACGGGCAAAGAATGAGTATTGCGCTTGGAACTAATTTGAGTGGTGAGTGTGCTTTTGAGAGCAGATAAATCAATGGTCATTATAAAACGGGTGAAAGAATAACAGCTTTACACTTGCGACAAAGTCGTTCTTTAGTGGTTCCAGTGACTTTATAACCAACTCGGGTTGGTTTTTTACAGTTGGGGCAAATGAGCTGGACTTTGGAGAAAGCTAGGGGGCGCTCTTTGGTGACAATGGCACCGGGTCGACCTTGAGCAGGTTTAACGTGCTTTTTGTAGAGATTAACGTCTTTGACTACCAGGGTAGAACTTTTGGTAAGGACACGCTCGACTGTACCAGTGCGGCCTTTATCTTTGCCGAGTATTATTTTGACTTGATCGCCTTTGCGGATTTTCATATTAGTAGACCTCTTTGGCCATTGAGGCAATTTTATTAAAACCGGCATCTTTAATTTCGCGGGCAATTGGCCCAAAAATGCGGGTACCTCGTGGGTTTTTCTGAGTATCAATTATAACACCAGCATTATCGGAAAAGCGAATATGAGAACCATCGCTTCGATGAGTTTCTTTTTTGGTACGGACGACCACTACACGGACCTTATCTTTCTTTTTTACCAAGCCGTTGGGGATGGCTTCACGGACAACTGCCAAACAAATACCACCAACACCAGTGCTTCGATGACGATAGCCGCCATAAATGTGAATGACTTGGAGCTTTTTGGCGCCGCAGTTGTCGGCTGGAGTGAGATAACTTCTTAACTGGATCATATTGTTTTGGCTTTTTTAACAATTTCTTTGGTGCTAAAGCGTTTGGTTTTGCTTAAAGGGCGAACCTCGACAACGCACACGGTATCACCGAGCGCGGCCCCTAGATTATTTTCGGAATAAATCTTTTTATTTTTTCTTAAGATTTTTTTGTATTTAGGGTGTCGATATTTATACTCCAAATTGACAGTAAGGGTATTGGTCCCTTTATCGGAGATAACAACCCCAGTGAATGTTTTACCCAAGTTGTTTATGCTCATGGCGGTAGATTAGATTTAATAAAAGGTTAATTGATTGTCGGGTTTTTTTGAAAACTGAAGTGTCCTTGAGTTGGCCACTGTGAAGTTTAAGTTTAGATTCTGACAACTGGACTCGCAAAGTGTTAAGTTCTTTTTGGAGAGATGAAGGTGCCATTTCTAAATATTTTTGTTTTTCTGTTCTTTTCATGTTAGGCCTTTTTAATAATTTTAGTGTTAACTGGTAGCTTGGCGGCAGCTAAATTCAGAGCTTCGTGGGCTTCGGCTTCAACGACACCGGCGATTTCAAAAAGTACTCGACCGGGTTTGACGACACAAACATAACCCTTAACGTCCCCCTTACCTGCACCAAGCGGAGCGCCGGCACCTTTTTCAGTAAAGGGCTTGTCGGGAAATACCCGAATCCAAGTACGACCATTTCTTTTAGTAGCATGAGCAATAGCCCGACGAGCGGCTTCAATTTGATTGGCGGTTAACCAACCACACTCGAGAGCTTTTAGACCATATTCACCAAAGCTAACCCGGGTTCCAGCTGACAACCCCCGCATGCGGCCACGGAATTGTTTGCGATATTTAGTACGGGACGGCTGAAGCATGGGATTAACCTAAACAAAGGTAAACTTTAACACCAATAAATCCAGAACGGGTTAAGGAGGGAGTTTCATGATAGTCGATACGGGTACGGATGGTGCTCAACGGTACCTGACCGAGGGAAAATTTTTCCCGGCGACTAATTTCAGCACCGTTGATACGACCACCCAGTGTGATTTTGACACCCTTGGCACCTTCAGCCATGGATTTGTCCATGGCGGCCAAAACTACCCGGCGGTAAGGCATACGTTTGGCTAACTGGTAGGCAATTTTTTCAGCAACTAATTTGGCAGACAGATCGGGATGCTTAAACTCTTCAACCTGGAGCTCGATGGCGGTTTTCCCAAGTGAGGAGGCGGCAATTTTTTCCAGATCTTTTTTAAGACCTTCAAGCTCTTTACCACCACGACCGATGACTAAACCAGGTCGGGCGACAATAATAACGATTTTTACTTTTTTAGTGGAACGAAGTATGTTGAGAGCAACAATTCCGGCTGAATTAAATTTCTTTTGAATAAAATCACGGATTTTTTTGTCTTCCATTAGGTAAAGAGAGTATTTTCGGGAATTGGCATACCAGGCGGATTGCCACTGAGGATTAGTGTCGAGTGTTTCTAGGCGGAAACCGGTAGGATTAATTTTTTGGCCCATTTATTTAGTTAAACAGACATCGTCCTGAGTGAAACGAAGGATCATATTTGAAGGAGATTCTTCACTGCGTTCAGAATGACAAATTGAATAAATTTTAATTAACATTATTTATTAGGTGGACTGGCTATTTTACCAGATAAAATTAAATTTAGGCGAGAATGTCTTTTGACTTTTACACCGCGGGCAAAACGGGAACCGTGGGACTTATCCATACGTTTGATTTTGAGACCATCATTGGCAGCAATTGATTTAAACGCTAGAGACTCGGGGGTGAATTGGTAATTGTTCTTAGCAGTAGCCACGGCGTTTTTAATAAACTTATGTAAGTAACGGGCGGCAGTAGAATTAGTGAACTTTAACCGGTCGATGGCCACCAACGGGGACAGAGGCCGAATAACATCGATAATTAGACGAAGTTTACGGGGAGAGACCGGAACGTTGGGATGGGAAAAATTCATTTGAGTCACCTCTTTTTGGGGAGCGACAACAACTGGAGTGGATTTAGTAGTAGAAATAGGTGCCATGTTAGGTTTTTTCCAATACACGTTTAACCACCCGACCGTGACCTTTGAAGGTACGGGTAGGGGCGAATTCGCCTAAATAATGACCAACCATATCTTCGGTAATGTAGACACTGATAAACTTGCGACCATTGTGAACACCAAAAGTGCGACCGACAAACTCGGGAGGAATTTGACTGTGGCGGGCCCAAGTGTTGACGACACCCGAAGGATTTTTCTTGATTTTTTCAAGAAGACGGGGATCAACAAATGGTCCTTTTTTGGAACTGCGTGACATATATTAGTTTGTAAAGTTAAAAGTTTGTAAAGTATAAAGCTTAATTAAAGCTGGCGCTCTATTATAAACCATTAGCTTACTTTTTTCTCCGAGAAACAATTAAGCGGTTACTGGCATTTTTACGCTTACGGGTTCGCTTACCCATGGCGGGTTTACCCCAGGGAGTTTTGGGATTCATACCAATGCTCGATCGACCCTCGCCTCCTCCATGTGGATGAGAGTGAGGATTTTGAGCCACACCCCGAACACCTGGGCGGACACCACGGTGACGCGAGTCTCCGGCTTTGGTCATTTTAATATTACTTAGATTTTGATTACCGACTTGGCCAATAGTGGCCCAACAGTCACTTTTGAAAAGGCGAATTTCGCCTGAAGGGAGCTTAACGGTAGCCAACTTATCATCAATACTTTGAATATAAGCAGTAGCTCCGGCACTTTTGATCATTTTGGCACCACCACCAGGCATGAGCTCGAGGCAGTGAATAGGTACACCTACCGGAATATTTTTTAGAGGTAAACGATTGCCTTCGGTAATGGGAGCAGAAGGAGAAGTTAGGATTTTATCACCGATTTTAAGATTAGCGGTGGCTAAAATATGGGTTTTATGACCATTGGCGAAACTCACCAGAGCAATATCGGCGGTACGGTTGGGATCGTAATCAATAGAGACTACCTTACCAACAATATCGTGAGGAACGCGGCGCCAGTCAATGGTTCGAAGATAACGCTTATGAGCACCACCTCGATGACGGACGGAAATGTGACCTTGAGTATCGCGGCCAGTAATTTTCTTTTTTATGGTGAGAAGTGAGCGAGGGGTAGTCATGTTAGTTCTTTTTTAACTCTAAAATGTCTAACTTATGGTCCTTGGAAATTATGACAACGGCTTTTTTACGGGTAGGCTTGGTGACAGTCCGGTGAGTGCTCCAATTGGTTTTGACTTTTCCCTTACTGATAGATGTTCGGACGTTTAAAACTTTGTGGCCAAAGACATCGGTGAAAGCAGCGGCAATTTGATCTTTGGTAGCCGAAGGCGTTACCCAAAACCAATAGTGACCACGGACGCGATCAGCAATAGCTTTTTCGGTAACCAGAGGGGAAGTGATGATGAAGTGGGCGCGGGTCATTTTAAATTTTGTTCCAAGCCTCTAAAACTTTGGGAGAGACGACTACCAAATGGGCGGTGGCTAACAAATAAGGATTAACGTGGCCAACACTTAAATAGTTGACCCAGGAGAGATTGTGAGTGGCTTTTTTAACATTGGAATAGACCTTGGAGGTGATAAAAAGGATTTTGGGGTGGTTTTTTTTGATTTCAAACTTGGCAAGCAAGGATTTGAATAAGGTAGAAGCCGCTTTGGTTTTGGCTTCGAGCTTGGATAAATCGGAAACAACAATGATTTTTTTATCGGCAGCCAGATTGGTGAGAACCAAATGGAGAGCTTTGCGGCGAAGGGGTTTGCTTAAAGTAAGCTTATAGTTTTGGGCACCAGTAGGACCATGGGCTGAACCACCACCAACGAAGATGGGGGCTTTGGCGCTCCCATGACGGGCACGACCGGTGCCTTTTTGAGCCCACATTTTTTTGGTGGTACCATGAACCTCACCCCGATCCATGACCGAAGCTTTGGCGACACGTTGGTTATTACGGTAAACGCGCAAATATTGAGAAAATAGTACGTCATTGACAGCAGACTCAAAGACGGTGGAGTTGAGCTTGACTTTGGAAAGTTCTTCTAGAGTAGGAGAGTAGACAGTTAAGTTCATTTGGATTTTTGTAAAATTACCCAGCTATGGATGGGACCCGGAACCGAACCGACAATTTCCATGAGGTTGGCTTGAGGGTCTAGCTTGTGAATTACTAAATTTTCGATGGTGACATTTTTATTACCCATGTGGCCGGGCATTTTTTTACCTTTGAGTACTTTACCGGGAGTTTGAGCACCGATAGAACCTGGGGCACGAACGCGGTCAGACTGACCACCGGATACCGGTTGGCGACGGAAGCCCCAACGTTTGATGACACCAGCAAAACCGCGACCCTTGGAAACACCTTGAACGTCAACTTTGTCTCCGGCGGTAAAGACCTGATCAATACTGATTAATTGAGTAGTGGTAAAAGTAGCCTCGGGATCGGTGGGTTTGAACTCCATGAATCCGAGGGGTAAAACTTTTTCAAGTTTGATTTTGGCTAAACGGCCTAAAGTGGCTTTGGTTTGACGCTTTTTGGTACCGTAGGCAATTTGGAGAGCCTGATACTTGTCAGTCTCTTGAGTTTTGACCTGAGTGATGGGCAATGGAGCACAATTGAAACGGGTGATGGCCAAACGCTTACCTGAAGCGTCATAGGTGTTAGTCATTCCAATTTTTTGACAAATAAATCCGTTAATCATGGGGTTACATCTTAACTTCTATTTCGACTCCGGAGGGCAAGTCGAGGTGCTGCAGACTATCGACGGTGCGAAGTGAGGTATTGGTAATGTCAATTAAACGTTTGTGAGTGAAAATTTGAAAGTGTTCACGAGCATCTTTATCGGTGTGAGGACTAGTCAAAACTACCATTTTTTTCTTTTGAGTTGGCAAAGGAATCGGTCCTTTAACTTGAGCGCCAGCGGTAAGTGCCGTTTGGACAATTTTGGCGGCGGCTTCATCGATGACCCGGGAGTCAAAGGATTTGAGTTTGATGCGGATACGATTGCCTTTGTTCATAAGAATTTAAACCCCCCGGTTGCCCGGGGGGAGAATTATTTACTCGATAATTTCGGTGATGGTACCTGCTCCAACAGTTAAACCACCCTCGCGAAGGGCGAAACGGAAACCTTTTTCCATAGCGACTGGTTTGATAAGAGTGACGGTAACGTCAGCGTTATCACCTGGCATGACCATTTCGACACCTTGGGACAAAACTATGTCTCCGGTGACATCGGTGGTCCGGATGAAGACCTGGGGTCGGTAGCCAGAGAATACTGGAGTGTGGCGACCACCTTCTTCCTTTTTAAGTAAGTAGATCTGAGCTTTGAATTTGGTGTGAGGGGTGATGGAACCGGGCTTGGCCAAAACTTGTCCGCGCTCAATATCATCTTTTTCAATACCACGAAGCAAGATTCCGACGTTGTCGCCAGCTTGACCTTGATCAAGTTGCTTGTGGAACATTTCGACTCCGGTAACGACAGCTTTGCGGGTTTTGGTTAAACCAACTAGCTCGATTTCTTCGTTTACCTTGACAATACCCCGTTCAATACGACCGGTAGCAACAGTGCCACGGCCTTTGATGGAGAAGACGTCTTCAACCGGCATAAGGAAAGGCAGGTCAAGTTCGCGCTTAGGCTCAGGAATGTAAGTGTCAAGTGCTTCCATTAATTTTTTGATGGACTCGACACCTTCAGGATCGCCATTTAGGGCTTTGAGAGCTGAACCGCGAATGATGGGGACTTCGTCACCTGGATAACTATATTTAGTTAAGAGGTCACGGATTTCCATTTCCACCAAATCTAAAAACTCTGGATCGGTGACTAAATCACATTTATTGAGGTAGACAACTAAACGAGGAACGTTAACCTGATTGGCAAGTAGAACGTGTTCCCGAGTTTGAGGCATGGGACCATCGGGGGCGGAAACGACCAAAATAGCACCATCCATTTGAGCGGCGCCAGTAATCATGTTTTTGACATAGTCAGCGTGGCCGGGACAATCGATGTGAGCATAATGACGAGCGTCAGATTCGTACTCTAAATGAGAAATAGCAATGGTAACAATTTTGTTAGCGTCCCGTACAGTACCACCTTTGGCAATATCGGCGTAAGATTTGGGGTTACCCTGAACTTTAGCGATAGCAGCGGACAGTGTGGTTTTACCATGGTCAACGTGACCAATAGTACCGACATTAACGTGAGGTTTGGTTCTCTTAAAAACATCAGCCATAGGAACTCCTTGTTGTTTTTTTAATTTATTAATTATTAAAGAAAAAAGCTTTAAGATTGTAGCAATAAGAATACTGCTTTGCAATGGAGAAAATGT